>PMCE01000073.1 GCA_003154025.1 Syntrophaceae bacterium | reverse complement strand
GGGGGGTGGCGGTGGACGCCGGCGGGGCGGCCACGGGGGGCCGCCTACGCGGGGCAGGCACAGGGGCCTGCCCCTATGGTGATGTCGTTGCCGGATGTCGTGGCACGGTTCGAAACCATGACGACGAAACGGCATTGCGACGGCGTCCGAACGCTGGGCTGGCCGCCGTTCCGCGGACGTCTATGACAACGCGGCTATTACGAACGCATCATCCGCGACGAGGCTGAGCTGAACCACATCCGACAGTACATCGCGGAGAATCCGTCCCGCTGGGCCAGCGATCCAGAGAACCCGGCGGCCACCGCGTAGGGGCGATTCATGAATCGCCTCTACGATCATACCCAAAAGCAGGGACGGCGCGTATTGGGAATCAAGAAAGGAGGAGGGAAGTCATGAGTAAAGTTAGGAAGATCCAAAAAATCTGGAAAGGCCGGCCCACCCTGGAAGGAGCCGGAGTGCACCTGAAACGGGCGTTTGGGTTCAATGAAGTACCGCAGCTGGACCCTTTTCTCCTCTTGGACGACTTTCATTCCAGCAATCCGGCGGAATACATCGCCGGCTTTCCCTGGCATCCCCATCGGGGGATCGAGACGATCACCTACGTTCTCCACGGAAAGGTGGAACACGGAGACAGCATGGGGAACAAGGGGGTCATCTCCCCGGGCGATGTGCAGTGGATGACCGCCGGGAACGGGATCATCCATCAAGAGATGCCCAAGGGGGCTTCCGGGGGTCTCATGTGGGGCTTCCAACTCTGGGCCAATCTCCCGGCCTCCCAAAAGATGATGGACCCCCGCTACCGGGAGGTGACCCAGAAACAGATTCCGGAGGCGAAACTCGGCTCCGGGGTGACGGTGAAGGTCATCTGCGGCAAGGTGAGCGGAACCGCCGGCCCGGTCAAAGACATCGTCATCGATCCCGAGTATCTCGACGTCACCATGCCCGCGGGCGCCACCTTGACTCACCCCGTGAAGAACGGACACACCCTTTTTGCTTACGTCCTCGAAGGGGAAGGGTATTTCGACCAGGAGCGCGATTCCTTCCGCCATGAAATCATCGGAGCGAATTATTTCGACTTCAAGAGAGAGTGCCTGGTCCGCCCGGAGAACTTCGTTCTGTATGAACGCGCCGGAGATCAAGTCGTGGTCACTGCCGCGGACTCCCCCGTCCGTTTCCTGCTGGTTTCCGGAAAGCCCATCGGGGAACCGGTGGCCTGGTATGGGCCGATTGTGATGAACACCCAGGAGGAGCTACGGGTCGCTTTCGAAGAGTACCAACAGGGGACCTTCATAAAGCACAAGGGGGGAAAGCGACAGGGGTGAAAAAATCCAGGCACCGAGAAATCGGAGGGCCTCTTCGTGTCCGGGGGAGGGACAAATTCACGCCGCCAAAAGAGGCGCGGGTTTCTCCGTAGCCGGCGTGGTATTTAACTCACCGGAGCCGAAGGGAGAATCCTTTTGTTTTTCTCAAATTAACCCCAGGTTGCCGGCGTCGCTCGGCGGAAGGCAAGGGAGTGCTTTGCGGCCATGCATCTCCCGCCGATTTTGGCGGCGTGAATTTGTCCCTCCCCCGGCCAACGGGTGAAGCTTTTCCCTCCCTCTCGCGATTGAATTCTTTCACGGGTTCCCTTTTCCCAAGGGGGAACCAGTAAAATTTACCATCGAATTCCCCCCAAGCTCTCCTCCCTTTGAAAAAGGGAGGACCGGAGGGATTTCTGGGAAAGCCTTTTCCAAGCGCGAAGGCATTGATCGGGAGGCAAGAAGGAAATTTCGTTCATCAAAGCCGTAGGGGCGTCCCACACTTCGCGGGACATCGTTCCTTTCTGAACGCACCGGGTTTCAGGCCCGATGACGATTTTGAGGTTGAAAATTTGCGGGGCCATCGGATAAGATTCCCCCATGTCTCCTGATCCCGTGGGGAATCAAAAACCTCAACGTCTGGTTTTTATCGTTGGCTTAACCATCGGCCTCTCCATCCTCGGCGATTCTTTTCTGTACGGCAACCTGCCCATCGAAGCGGAGAATCTGGGGATCGCCCTGCCTCTGGTGGGAGTCCTGCTCAGCGCCAACCGCCTCGTTCGTCTGATATCCAACACCTGGGCCAGTTCCCTTTACGAAAAATTGGGTCCCCGCAAGCCTTTCATCGCCGCCACGGTGCTGGCTCTCCTCACGACCTCCCTGTACGGGGTGGGGTGGGGATTCACGGTCTTCCTCCTGGCCCGGATGGGATGGGGGATCGCCTGGTCGGCCCTTCGACAGGGAGGATACCAGGCGGTCTGGACCGCGGGCCAATATGGCAAGGGAAGAATGATGGGCCTCCTCTGGGGCATGATCCGCCTGGGCAGCGCGTTCAGTGTTGTGTTCGGGGGGTATCTGCGGGACCTGTGGGGCTACCGGGTCGGGGTGTTGGGAATCGTGTCCATCTCAGCACTGGCCATCCCCGTCTCCGCATCCATCGGGTGGCCTGCCGAGGCCCAACGAATCACTTCGTCGAAACAGTCTTTCTGGCAAGGCTGGCGGGAGGCGGTGAAGACGGAGCGGGGGCGCCGGCTTCTTCTGGCCGGGTCCCTGCACAG
Source organism: Syntrophaceae bacterium (assembly GCA_003154025.1). The sequence goes on along the minus strand of PMCE01000073.1, from coordinate 1,400 downwards.
CCTGTTTGAAGGGGTCTTGATCGCCACCGCGTCCCTGTTTCTGGCACGCCGGTTGGGGACCTTCGATTTTCTTTCCAGCTTGGGCATCCGCATCGGCACCATCGCCGGCCTGCTCCTGGCCTTGCGCTGGACTTCGGATATCCTCTTTGCTCCGCTCATCGGTTGGCTGTCCGACCATTTGGGGCAGCTGCATTCTCTGGCCCTGCTGGTCTGCGTTCTGCTGATCAGTCTGATCGGAGCGGTAAATTTTCGCGGGCCCTTTTTATTTTTCTGCCTGGCCTTCTTGTTCATCAGCAGCGCCGGCCTCAACGTGACCCTGAATGCCCTGGCGAATGGTCTTTCCACGCAGATGGAAAGGCCCCACATCTACCTGGGGGTTTACGCCACGGCCGCCGATGGCGGAGCCGCTCTGGGCCCTCTCCTGGCTTATTCCGCGGGCGCCCTGATAAGTCTCGCCGCTCTTTATGTGGTGGCCGGGACAGTCCTCACTGCGGCTATTTTCCGATACTGCTGGACAGGGACTAAGAACCCCGTTTTAGGGGGGCGAGTGTAAGGGGACGGGAGGCGGAACTGGACCAATTATCGCAAAACGGAGCACCTAGGCTGATCGCCAGTCCCGTTCATGCTTGATTAGGGCGCTTGCTCCACCTTTGGCATTTCCTTCGGGTTGTGGACCGACATGTCAGCTAGCCGAACAGTGGCGGCAAAACCTTTCCCCTCAGACTGGTATAGGACCAGCACTTCGCGCCCCCCGATAATCATTGTGCCGAAGATACGCTCGACGGACCTGATTACTTCTTTGTAACGGCTCCCATCGGGCAAAGATAGTGCGATGTCGGCCTTGTCGTTTGAATCCAACTTATTGTCGCCATTCGTGTCGCGAGTGATGACCATGTAGAGAATTGCATCGACCTTCCTATCCTTTGCATCTCGCTTGCGGATGGAGAGGAAATCGACGTTCGAGATGAGTTGCTTGTTATCCTTGAAGAGCCATCTCATTTCTCCCGTCAGTCTATTGACAAAGAGAATATTCCGACTTGGAGCAAAGTAGCCCGGCCCATAGGAGCGGAGAGCCTTTTTTGCCATTCCCGGTTCTGGTATGGATATGTTCTTCCTCTCAGAAACGAGGGGAAGGTACAAGAATTCTGTGCCTTCGATTTCCTCGGACGACCCCAAGGTCCATTTTTCATCACCCTGAGGATCTTGCGCGACATTGGTGATGGCAGCCGGCAGCTCATGAGGGAAGAGCTCTTTAACTATATGATAGCCACCGATGCCCAGAATGAAAATTAACAGGAGCAGGATGCCTATTCCATTGAGCTTCCACACATACCGAAAGAATCTGCTGCTTCCCATCAATTCCTCTCCTCGCCCTTAGTGATCAGATGGAAACGCATGAT
>PMCE01000028.1 GCA_003154025.1 Syntrophaceae bacterium | reverse complement strand
TCGAAGGAGTCTATGATTACTTCTGCCGTCCGCACGAAAACGCGGGGATGGTTGGAAGAATAATTGTAGGGCGTCCCCTGGATGGTCCTGGGACGCGGACCTTCAATTACGCGCCGGAAAAGCGCTGGAAACCCTTGCCTGAAGCCGCACAGAGAGCATTCCCGTCCATCGAAGAAATAACGGCTAAGGGCATTGTCGGGCCTCCGGGCCTTGACTAGTAGTGCGATTCACAAAAACATTGTCAAATAAGTTGACCTATGGTTTAAAGGTCTCCATTCCATAATGGAAAGGAGACCTATCATGGCACGAACCAGCCAGCGCCCGAGGATTCGGCTCACCGATGAGCAGCGAAGTGAACTCGAACGAATAGCGCGGTCTCGAACCGCTGCCGCTCGTGAAGTGGAGCGAGCGGACATCATTCTCCGGCAGGCCGCCGGCGAGGGCATCTCATCTATCGAGCGATCGGTCAAGGTGAGCAGGCCCACCGTTTACAAGTGCATAGACAAAGCTTTGGCAATGGGTCCGCAAGGCGCTCTGAAGGATCTGCCCCACTCGCCCAAAGACCCGACGATTACCGACGAGGCAAAGCTCTGGGTGGTCAATGTGGCGTGCACCAAGCCCAAAGATCATGGGTACGCGGCAGAGTTGTGGACTTTGAGTCAGCTTGCGATGCACGCACGAAAGTTTGCCCCAGTGGCTGGACACGCCTGTCTGCAACGGGCGGGAAAGGCCACGGTGTATAGGATACTGAAAACCCAAGCCCTGCAGCCGCACAAGATCAAATACTACTTGGAGCGCAGGGATCCCGACTTCGACCGAAAGATGCAGGAGATTCTCATCGTCTATCAGGAGGTCAACCTACAAAATGACATAAACACCTCAGACCCTGTTGTGGAGCAGAAGATGGTCACCGTGTCCATAGACGAGAAACCAGGTGTTCAAGCCATCCAGAATACGGCTAAGGATCTCCCGCCTGTCGCCCATAAACATCAGTCCAACGGGCGCGACTATGAGTACCAGAGACTCGGAACCTTGTCTATTCTTGCCTCACTCGATCTGCATACCGGACATGTGATCGCTCAAGTTCACGATCGGCACCGGAGTAAAGAATTTGTTTCTCTACTCTCCGAGCTTGATGCCTACTACCCGTCCGACTGCATGATACGTGTGATCTTGGACAACCACTCCGCCCATATCTCGAAGGAGACGCTGGCTTATCTGGCGACAAAACCCAACCGGTTCATCTACGTTCATACGCCCAAGCATGGTTCATGGCTCAACCTGGTTGAGACGCTGTTCAGCAAGATGGCACGCACCTTCCTCCGGCACATCCGCGTCGCCTCCAAGGATGAACTCCGCCAGCGAATCCTGCAAGGGGTAGCCGAGATCAATGACACCCCCGTGGTGCATCGGTGGAAGAAGTTCGACCTGGAGGCCTGATGAAACGTAAGTTTTTTAATGAAACGCCCTACTAGTAGCCCTGTTTGCCCTGCTGGTAGCCTCGCTGGTAGGCCGCCGCTTCGGATTCTTTAGATTTCCCGTAAAGATAACCGCCGGTCGCCCCGGCGGCGCCGCCAATGGCTGCTCCGAGGCCGGCATTACCCGCAATCGCCCCGATAATGGCGCCCCCGGCGGCTCCCATCGCGCCGCCGCTCAAGGTAGTCTGTTGCGTCTGCGACATCCCCGCGCACCCGGAGAGCGCAAGGCTCAATACCAACATGGCTATCATCATAAATTTGATCATGGTTTGCTCCCTTCTTGCGTCTCAATCTATTTCTTGCAGGGCCATTTTTCAATCAGAAACCGGAACTCCGTCTCGACGGGTTTCTCACCCATGTACTGGGGATGAGCCTTGGCCCACTCAATGAACATGCCAATCGCCGCGTTGCGCGACGGCGTAGGCTCGGGGATACAGAACAGCGTTTTTCCATCAGGCCCCGAGTTCTCGGTTACGTGATAGTCGTATGCCCCGACAAGATAACCGTGACAGAAGTGAATCGCCTTGTCTCGATACGGGTCATCAGGGGCAGCGGTCCACAAATTAATAAGGTTCTGAGTTGTCTTGACTTTGAAATCCTCTTCGGACACCGCCATCCCCAGGCCGGGCAGCAGGAATACCGCCACCAGAAGTGAAATAGACATTTTCCGCACCATAGTGCACCTCCTCCTTTCATGTTTGAGTTCGAATGGTTTTCGGGGGGCTCAGGCCCCTTTGCCGGGCGCTCGCCCGATCACCTGTTGCCGCGGGAAACAAATGGTGCATCGTTGGAATACGCAATCACACTTTGCCCCCTAGGCGCTGCCCCCTGCTGAAATAGGCTCAAGATTTTTGCCCTCGATTTTCCGCCAGGTCTCATCAGGGTCGAAGCTGGTCATGGCCTGAGCAACGGCTTCGGTCTTTTTGCCAAGATCCTTCTCATAGACCGTCCCGTCATGGTTCACGATGAAAGTCATGATTCCGGATACTCCATAAGTCGCCGGGTAGGCCACCAGAGCAAACCCTCCGATCATCTTGCCCTTGACAACGTAGCTGTAGGCCCCGCCCGGGGCGTTCTTGCCCTGCTCCTTCAGGATCTTGTAGAAATAGCCGTGGTAGGGAGACGGTTGATCACCGGCCTTCTTCCGGGTATACCCTTCCTTCCTGGCCTGAGCGGCCAGCGGCCCCAGGGGACTCGCCTCTTCCCCTTCCTTAGATTCCCAGTAGAGACCGTTCTTCTTGCCCGGATCGCTCCTGAATTTCTCTGCGTACTCGAGGATCCCGTCGTTGTCACGGTCGTTTATCGCGTATTCACGCTGCGCATCGACTATGGCAAGCAGGGTCTGCACAGTGCTTAACTCGTTCTCTCCGATCCTGCGGTTCAGAATCTCCTCCTTGCCCGCTGCTGTATCAAAAAACCACTGGTCTCCTTTTTTCACCAGGGGAATGGGAAAGGGCCNNGAGGACCATCTTGTCCCCTTCTTTGCTAAGGATGTTCTTCAGGTCGTAGCTGCTGACAAACCTCTCCTTCCGCTGTTTGTCGCTGACCGGGTCTCCTGAAGAGATCAGCTCCTTTGCGGCCGTACCGAAGATTGCGAGCAACTCGCTGTCATCATTCGATTTCATAGCTGCAGCAAAGGCTTTCACCGCTTC
>PMCE01000178.1:1257-5931 GCA_003154025.1 Syntrophaceae bacterium | reverse complement strand
GCATCCGCGGCAATCTCCGAAAGCATTTCGATGAGGGTTACGTCTTTGTAATGACCGAGCAGGAATTCCGCCGTCTCGGCGCCCACCGACCCCCCGCCGATTATTACTACCCTTTCACCGATCCTTCCAGGATGGACTAAGGCCTCCCAGGCGGTCATCACATGATCCCGGTCGATTCCGGGGATGGCCGGTTTCAACGGGGACCCTCCCGCTGCCAGGATGACCACCTCTGCTTTGATCTCTTTCAGCTTCTCCGGCGTGACCATCCGGTTCAACTGAACTTTTACTCCCAGATTCTTCAATTGTCCGGAGAGATATTCCAGATAAAACCGGATTTCCTCCTTGCTCTCGGGGAGAGAAGCGAGATGGAACTGTCCGCCCAGGTGATCTTCTTTTTCCGCCAGGGTGACATCATGTCCCCGCAGGGCGGCAACTCTGGCTGCCTCCATTCCGCCCGGCCCTCCTCCGATAATGAAGACCTTCTTCCGATTTTCGGCTGGCGTAATCCTGGATTCTGCTTCCAGTCCGGCCTGGGGGTTCACCAGGCAGGTAATGGGAAGCCCCTGGTACAGATGATCCCGGCATCCCTGCAGGCAGCCGATACAGGGCCGGATGTCGGCATTCCTTCCTTCCCGGGCTTTATTTGGAAATTCCGGGTCGGCCAAAAGGGCGCGGCCCAGGGTGATGAGGTCGGCCTTGCCCTGCCGAAGAATCTCTTCGGCCATCTTCGGCTCCACGATTCTTCCCACGGTGGCCACCGGAATCTGGACCGCTTTCTTGATCGCTTCGGCAAGATAGACCAGGCAGCCTCTGGGGACGGCCATGGGCTGGATTTCCATCTCCACGGAGTCGTGGGTTCCTGCGGAAACATGGATCGCCTTGACTCCCCATTCTTCCAGTCTTTGGGCGATTCGAACGCTCTCTTTCGGCGTGATCCCCCCGGGAAGGAAATCGCTGCCGGAGATTCGGACCATCAATGGATAATCTTTTCCGACCTCCTCCCGGCAGCGGTGGACGACCTCCTTGAGGAAGCGAATCCGCCCGGTCATATCTCTCCCGTAGCGGTCGAGGCGATTGTTGGAAATGGGGGAGAGGAACTGGTGAATCAAATACCCATGGGCCGCGTGGATGAGAATGGCGTCAAAACCGGCCTCCAGGGACCGCCGGGCAGCCTGGCCGAAGGCTTCTACCAGTTCTTCGATCTCCCCGACCTTCAGGGTCCGGGGAACAACGGCCTCCATGCCCGAAGGCATGCTGGACGCCGATACCGGATACTGGCCGCGGGTGTTCTTTACATTGATCTGCCTTCCGGCGTGGTGAAGCTGGGAGCAGATCTTCGCCCCTTCGGAATGGATGGCGTCCACGAGCCCCTTCATTCCAGGGATGAGCCGGTCTTCGTGCAGGCCCATGCGCCGGGTCCCGCCCCGTCCCAGGGGGTGGATGTACCCGGATTCGAGGATGATCAATCCCGCTCCGCCGCGGGCGCGCTCGGCATAGTAGTTCTTGAGCCTCTCGGTTACAGCCCCGGTTTCGTCGGCATAATGCGTGGCCATGGGAGCCATGGCAATCCGATTCTTGAGTTCCAACGGGCCAATGGTGAGGGGGCTGAATAACATCATGATCCTACCTCTAAAGAATAAATTCCAAATCCCAGGCACCAATCCCGCGAAGCGCGGGACCAAATAAATTCGAAATTCCAATTTTCCAAACCTTCGACCGCCCGGTTTGAAATTTGGATTTTGGATCTTTGGAATTTATTTGGGATTTGGGATTTGGTCCCGCGTTTCGCGGGATTGGGATTTAGTTTTTACTTCCTCATTCCTTTTTTATACAAACAGCCGATGTGATTCTTGCACGACAGGCTGCCGCGCTGGCAGGGGATCAGATTGCGGGGTTCTCCGCTCAACCCGGCTCCCTTCACCTTCTGGTAGATTTCATCAATTTTCAAGACTTCTTTCGACGGGCCGTCGATCAGCAGGGTGGTGCTTCCTTCCGCCCCGTGGATTCCCCCCTTTCCGATCACGAACGCCGTCACCTTAGCCAGAGTTTCCAGCGCCTCCACTTCCGTAAAAATATCCCCGAATAGGGGAACCAGGCCGACGGCCGCTCCATAAGAAAAATCCGCTTTTTTCCTGCCCGTCAGGGGAATCATCTCCCAAAGATTTCCCGGAACCAGTTTCTCCAGTCCCGCGGCAATCAAAAAAGGCACCCCTTCGATGAGCAAATCCTGAAAGGCAGGGAGAGATCTTCCTCCCGCGTAGGTAGCCGCCATGATCACCGCATGTCCATAGGAGTCAAAGGCGTTGGCCCCGGTGATGACTAAATCCTCCGGGGTGATGAGGGGAGTCTCCTTTTGCCAAGCCTCCTGGGAATCCAGGGGGATGATCTTCCCCTTATGGAGAAGGAGGCCGTGGTGGAGGGAGCTTTCATGTTTATACCGTGAAGTTAAAGTTCCTTTCGGGGTGATCATGCCCGAGATTTTCATCGGCTGCCCGCAGAGTTCTTCGGAGACCGCCGAAACCGTAGTCCCTCCCTTCAGGATGATTTTCCCCTTCTTCCGAACTTCCTGAATCCGGGGAAGGGCTTTGATCCCTTTGGCGATGATCCGTTTTCCTTCCGGAGAAGTCAGGGTGATTTGAATCCTCATACGCTCTTAACTCCCAACTCACAGAGTCATAATTCTTCGGGGCGGAAGCCCTGAGTTACCTTGGGGGGGCCGTGAATAGCCCCGCAGGGGGGAATCCCGGGCAAGGCCCCCGAGCCACGGCTAGAACCGTCGCGCAGGTATTCGATCATAGGAAATTCCCGGAGGGAAAGCAAGGGGAAGACAAGAAAGGAAATCGGCCCGGTGAAGGGATGGCTCTGCGATGGTTGGCGAGATGGACTCTCCTGTTAACCGCGGGTCCTCACCGGACCCCCCAATTTCCTTGACAAGGGGGCGTTAATTTACAGACAATGGGAAGAAGTTTTTAAGCCCCCGGCCGGTGAGTGGTCATTCATGGGTTGAGGAGCGGGTATATGGGAGCGAATCCACGGGCCGTTCCAGCCTCCCGTGAAGGATGCCATGACCAGCGCGGGCCTTGGCTAATCGCAAGCGATTTGGCAGCTCTAATTCGATAGGACTTCGAAGGATGAATCGTGACCAGATAAGCGGGATTTTTCTCTTCGCGTTGGGGGTAGGCGTTTTTTGGAAGTCTTTGACTTACCCCCTGGGAACCCTGCGAAAGCCGGGAGGCGGGCTCTTTCCCCTGGTCGCTTCCGTCCTGCTCCTCGGATTGGCGGCCCTGCTCACCATCCAGGCGTTTCGGGGAAAAGAGGACGATCGGGATTCCCGGCCTTCCTTCTTCCCGGAAAAGGAAGCGCCCCGGAGAATCTTCCTCGGGTTCGCCGGTTTGCTGGCTTACCGGTATCTCCTCCCGGTGATCGGCTTTGCACTTTCCACGGGAGTATTCATTTTTTTCCTGAGCCGATTCCTGGGAAAGTATAGGGTGGTGTTCTGTTTGGTTTTTGCCGCCATAACCGCGGTATTTTCTTATTACCTGTTTCAAGTCTGGCTGAAAATTCCCATGCCCCTACCTATATTCGGAATATAAATATGGAAGTCTTTCAAAATATTCTATCCGGGTTCAGCCTGGCGATCACGCCGGTGAACCTGCTCCTCTGCCTGGCGGGATGTTTCGTCGGCACCCTGATCGGCGTTCTCCCCGGAATCGGGCCGGCGGCCACCATTGCCCTGCTCCTGCCGGTTACCTTCAATCTCCCCCCGGCCACGGCGATCATCATGCTCTCGGGGATTTTTTACGGGGCCATGTACGGGGGGTCCACCACCGCCATCCTGGTCAACATCCCCGGGGAAGCGGCTTCGGCCATCACCTGCATCGACGGATACCAGATGGCCCGCCAGGGAAGGGCGGGGCCCGCCCTGGGCATCGCCGCCTTCGGTTCCTTCATCGCCGGGACCTTCGGGGTGTTTCTCCTGATGCTCGTCGCCCCTCCGGTGGCGGAGTTCGCCTTGAAGTTCGGACCTGCGGAAATCTTCGCGGTCATGGTCCTGGGCCTGACCGTTCTCAGCTACCTCAGCTCTGGGTCCCTGGTCAAGTCCTTCCTGATGGCCATCGTCGGACTGTTCGTCGGCATGATCGGGATCGACATCGCCGGGATCTACCGATTCACCTTCGGCATTCCCGATTTCTTTGACGGAATCGGCCTGGTACCGGTGCTGATGGGGCTCTTCGGAGTGGCCGAGGTCCTGCTCAATCTCGAGCAGATCGTGACCCGCCAGGTCTTTGAAACCAAGATCAGAGGGCTTCTTCCCAACCGGGAAGATTGGAAGGTTTCCGCCCTGCCCATTCTCCGGGGGACCTTTATCGGTTTCCTGCTGGGAGTGATTCCCGGCCCCAGCAACACCATATCCTCCTTCGTCTCCTACGCCGTGGAAAGACGGATTTCCAAGCACCCGGAGAGGTTCGGCAAGGGGGCGATCGAAGGAGTGGCCGGGCCGGAGTCGGCCAATAACTCCGCCTGCGCCGGAAATTTCATCCCCGTTCTGACCCTGGGCATTCCGACGAGCGCCGTCATGGCCGTCATCGTGGGCGCTTTCATCGTTCACGGGGTGACGCCGGGGCCTCTGCTGATCAAGAACAATCCGGACATCTTCTGGGGGACCATCGCCAG
>PMCE01000178.1:0-1237 GCA_003154025.1 Syntrophaceae bacterium | reverse complement strand
TGCTTCGTGGGGGCCTACGCCAACAACAACAGCCTGACCGAGCTGAACGTAATGATCTTCTTCGGGCTCGTCGGGTATCTCATGAAGAAGACCGGGTTTGAACCCGCCCCCCTGGTCATGGCCTATATCCTCTGCCCCTTTTTGGAGGAGGCCTTCCGCCAGTCCCTGATCAAGTCCCACGGGGATTTTTCCATCTTTTTCAAGCGGCCCATCTCCGCCGTCATCCTGACCGTCGCTCTGGCGATGATCGTCATGAACGTGTTCGGCGGAATACAGCAGAGGAGAAAGATCCTTTTGCAGAAGTTGAAAGAGGAAGAATGAGAATCTCGTCCCAGGAGGGAAGCATGAATGCGCGAAGAAAAAGTGTCGGGACCTTTCTGGCTTGCGGAGTGGCCTTGGGGCTTTTGACCGGGACGGCCTTCACTCAGGAGAAATTCCCCAGCCGGTCCATCCAGTTCATCATCCCCTGGGCCGCGGGGGGAGGGGGGACCGTGAATGCCCAGGCCCTCCAGCCTCACTACGAGAAGGCGATCCAGGGGAGTATCCAGATCATCAACAAGCCGGGAGGGGGAGGGACCATTGGCTGGAACTACGTGGCCAATGCGGCGCCGGACGGCTACACGGTGGGGGTCACCAACCAAAGTTTTATCCTGACCCAGTACACCACCCGGACCGGAGTGAGCTACAAAAAGCTCGACCCCGTTATTATGGTGATCGACATGCCCGCGGCACTGGCGGTCAAAACCGACGCGCCCTGGAAGAACTTCAAGGAGTTCATCGCCTACGCCAAGGCCAACCCGGGAAAAGTTCAGATGGGCAACTCGGGCATGGGGGCCAACTACCATGTCTCCGCCCTGGGCATCGAAATGGTCACCGGCGTGAAACTCACCCACGTCCCCTTCAAGGGTGCCGGCCCTTCGATGACCGCTCTCCTGGGAGGGCACGTGGATGCCGTGGTGTCGGAGCTCCCCACCCTCCTTCCTTTTGTGGAGGGGAAGAAATTCAGGCTCCTGGTGGTGGGCTCCACCGAGAGAAATTTCGCGGTTCCCGATGTCCCCACCATGAAGGAAGAGGGATATGAAGATATATTGATCGGGGCCTGGTATATCTGGAGCGTTCCCAAAGGAGTTCCGAAAGACAGGGTCCGGAAGCTGCACGACGCCTTTAAGATGGCCATGGAATCCAAGGAATACCGCGAAATCTACCGAAAGCTCGGCGGGGTAGTCCGGTATATTCC
>PMCE01000186.1 GCA_003154025.1 Syntrophaceae bacterium | reverse complement strand
TATCCATCCTTCAGGGCACCTATTTCATTCCCGCCGCCCAGGATCTCTATAGGAAGCAGGCCCAGGAATGGGGGAAGGCCGCGGGCGTCACGACCGTCACCGATTTCCTCAACTGGCCGGACCTTCAGCCCAAGATCGCCGCGGCCGTCCAAGCGGGCGGGGTGGATATTGTAGAGTTGTGGCCTATGTGGAACTTCCTATACCAAAATCATCTCCTGGATATTACCGACATGGCCGAGGAAGTGGGCCGGCGGGGCGGAGGTTTTGAGACCTTTGTCCTGAATTCGTGCGTGGTGAAGGGAAGGTACCTGGGCATCCCCTTCGGTCATTCCGGTACGGCTGTGAACTACCGGATTAGCTGGTTCAAAGAAGCCGGTGTCGCCGATGCCGAGGATGGCCGAAAGCTGGACATGACCTGGGATGAGTATTTTGCCGTCGGCAAAAAGCTAAAGACCAATGGCAAGCCCTTCGGACAGGCCCTGGGCCATAGCACCGGTGACCCGCAGAGTTTCTGCTACCCCTACATGTGGTGCAATGGGGCCATGGAGGTGGAGAAGGACGGCAAGACGGTGGCCTTCAACAAGCCGGAATTCGTGGACGCCATGCGGAGGTTCATCCAGGGCTGGAAGGATTCCTATGACGAAACCGGCACCTCCTGGGATGACAGCAACAACAACCGTGCTTTCCTAGCCGAGCAGATCTCCTCCACTATTAACGGCGCAAGCATTTACTGGGTAGCCCAGAAGAACCAGCCGGACGTGGCCAAAGATATGAACCACATGCTCTTCCCCCGGGGACCGGCCGGCCGGTTCTACCAGCTGGGTTCGCGAACCTTTGCCATTCTCAAGAGCTCCAAGAACATCCCGGCGGCCAAGGAGTTCCTGAAGTGGTGGTTCGAGGACAAGCAGTATGATGAGTGGTGGCGGCTCCAGAGAGGCTACCACTTGCAGCATACCGTGAGGCTGGGCAAGGACCCCATGTGGGACCAGGACCCCAAGATGGGCGCGTACCGCGACGAGCCAAAGTATGGCCGCCTCCCGGGCTATGCCGGCCCTCCCAATGAGAAGGCTTCTCTTGCCTGGTCGAAGTACATCACCGTGGACGCCTTCGCCAAGGCAGTGCAGAGCGAGGATCCCAAGGCGTCGATCGAATGGGGGGCCGAGCAGCTCAAGCGGGTTTATGGAGGGTAGCCTCAATCGAAATGTGGGGGAGGAGTTCAACTCCCTTTTGACTTAAGCGAATTCCATGCCGAACCCCCCTCTCCGCCAGGGGGAGAAAGGGAGAGTGAAAAAAAGGGGCCTTCTTCGTTGACACTTTCATGAAATTTTGCTTATACTTTACCTGCCGAGAGACAAGAAAGGAGGATGTTAATGAAGACCAAATCCAAGAAGAAAGAGGCAAAGGGGAATTTGACCCGCCGCGAATTCCTTAAGGCCGGAGCCGCCGGCCTGGGAATAGCGGCAATGGGAACCGTCCCAGGTAAAGTTTTCGGAGCACCTGCGGTTATTAAAGGAACTAAGTTATCCATCCTGCAGGGCAGTTATTTCATCGCTCCCGGCCAGGACCTATACAAGAAACAGGCCCAGGAATGGGGGCAGGCCAACGGGGTCACCATGGTCGCTGACTTCCTGAACTGGCCGGACCTGCANNATGGCCGAGGCGTTCGGAAAGAGAAATGGCGGGTTTGAGAAGTATGTCCTGAACTCCGGCAAGGTGGAGGGGCGGTGGATGGGAATCCCCCACGGTTACAGCAACGGTTCCATGAACTACCGGATAAGCTGGTTCCAGGAGGCCGGCTGTCCCAATGCGGAAGACGGGAATAAAGTCGACCTGACGTGGGACGAATACCACGCCATCGCCAAGAAGTGCAAAGAAAAGGGGCATCCATTCGGCCAGGCCCTGGGCCACAGCACCGGGGACCCGCCGGGATTCTGCTATCCCTACATGTGGGCCTGGGGAGCTATGGAGGTCTCCAAAGACCAAAAATCCATCCAGTTCAACAAGCCGCAATTCGTCGAAGGAATGAATAAGTTTATCCAGGCATGGAAAGATGGCTATGATGAGACCGGTACCTCCTGGGATGACAGCAATAACAACCGGGCCTTTCTTGCCGGGCAGCTCTCCTGCACATTCAACGGCTCCAGCATCTACTTCGCGGCTAAGGCGAACCAGCCGGAGATCGCGAAGGACATGCACCATATGCTAATCCCCAAAGGGCCGGCTGGCCGCTTCTACTGGCTGGAGACCCGGACCTTTGCCATCCTGAAGAATTCCAAGAATGTCGCCGGCGCCAAGGAGTTTTTGAAGTGGTGGTTCGAAGATAAGCAGTTCGGGGACTGGTGGCGGCTTCAGGAAGGGTACATGCTTCAACCCGTGGTTAAGTATTACACCGACCCGGTCTGGTTTAAGGACCCCAAGCTGTCGCCCTTCCGTGAGCAGCCCAAGTACGGGTTAAACATGGGGTATGCCGGGCCAGACAATCAGAAGGCGGCGATCGTCTGGTCGAAGTACATTGTCATCGATACGTTCGCCAAAGCGGTGCAGAGCGGTGATGCGAAGGCCTCGATTGAATGGGGCGCGGAGCAGCTCAAGCGGGCTTACGGCGTGTAGGACCATTTTTCGCTAGCTCCACAGGCGGAGACGGCATCCATGGATCCCCTCCCGCCTGTGGCCGGAGAAAAAGGGCTGGCGATCGGATATTCTTCCATTCCGATAAAAACGCTGGTTTGCGGACAACGGACAATAGGAGGGCAGCCGGTTTTACGGTTGCCCTCGCTTTGGAGGTTTCGTTGGGAAGGTCTGGACGTTTTTCTCCCGTTGAAGTAGTCCAACCCCGCGAGAGAATCTTTTCCTTCAAGGGTTTGCTGGAGCGCCAGTCCAGCCTGGGCATCATCCTCATGCTGCCGGGCGCGCTCTTGCTCATGGTCTTTATGGCCTACCCCTTCTTCCTCGGCATCTGGCTGGCGTTGACCGACAGCGTCATCGGAACGCTGGGCAAATTCATCGGCTTCCGAAACTTCTCCGACCTGCTTACCGACAGCACCTTCCATCAAACCGCGCGGAACACGTTCGTTTATGCGCTGGTGACCGTACCGTTCAAGGCGATTTTAGGCTTGGGAATGGCGCTGGTCCTGAACAATCGTCTGCGCTTCAGCAATCCGGTCCGGGCTGCGGTGATGATGCCCTGGATCGTGCCCACCGCCCTCAGTTCCCTCGGCTGGTTCATGATCTTCGACCCCGTGTTCAGCCCGATCTCCTGGTTGTTAAAAAACCTGGGCATCATCAAACAGAATATCAATTTTTTGGGCGGCCCCAACCTGGCGATTTCCTCGGTGTGCCTGGCCAATATCTGGCGGGGCATCCCCTTTTTCGGGATCACGATTTTGGCCGGTCTACAATCCGTACCCCAGGAACTGCACGAGGCGGCGGCCATCGACGGCGCGAGCATGTGGCACCGGTTCCGCCACGTAACCATCCCGGCCATCAAGGGGGTTGTCCTCATTGCGTCCCTTCTTTCGATCATCTGGACCTTCGCCGACTTCCAGTTGATCTATGTCCTCACCAAGGGCGGCCCGGCGAACACAACCCATATCTTCGGCACCTACGCCTACCAGATCGGCCTGTCGGCGACGGAGATCGGCATGGGGGCAGCGATCGCTCTCTACATGTTCCCGATATTGGCCTTCTTCGCGGTTTTGCTCCTTTTCTACCTTCGGAAGGAGGATTAGGATGGTCGGGAGTGACACGGCCGGCCGCCGGACTTTGACTATCTACTTGCCGCTGGCTTTCTATCTGGTTTTCCTTCTCTTCCCTTTCTACTGGATGAGTATCGTCTCCCTGAAGCCGACGAACGACCTCTTTGACTTGAAATTCAACCCCTTCTGGGTCCAGCGCTTCACCCTGGAAAACTATTTGTACCTGTTCCAGAATACCGATTTCCCCGAATGGGTGAAGAACACCGTCATCATATCGGTGGTCTCCACCGCCTTATCGCTGACCTGCAGTGTTTTCATCGGGTATGCCCTGGCCCGATTGCGCTTTCCCGGGAGCAACTTCCTGGGCGTGGGTATCTTCCTGGCCTATCTGGTGCCGCCGTCGAT
>PMCE01000479.1:4256-20659 GCA_003154025.1 Syntrophaceae bacterium | reverse complement strand
GCAACAATACCTTAAATCGTTACATGGCGAAGGTCTGATAATCTTTCACTCTCACCAAGCCAACTACGCCGCTTTCTGAAAAATCCCTGGTAACGAGAAGTGCATATTTTCCGTCACGGTAGGAATGCCAGTTGCCCAGCACCCCCCGTACAGATCCGTACGTGAGGAATTCCCTCATACGGCTCCTGCCTCAGGTGATAACGCCAAAGCGGTCTAAAGGGTTAGGATGGCAGACACGAGCCAAAGGAAGCCACCGGTCGATGAGGTGCGTCATCCGTTCCCAGGGCGGAGCAGTCCGTAGTAGGAGAGAAGGTTCTGTAATGGGACTGGACCGAAGGGGCTGCGTTGTCCAGCCTTATTTGCAGGTCAACCAGGAATGGGAGGAGCCTTGTGAATAAGGCAAAGCCGTTTTGTATTTCCAAATGGGAGGTGTGGGAAGCATACAGACGGGTAAAGGCGAACCAGGGANNTGCGTCGGGTTGAGATACCGAAGGACGATGTGGGGACGCGGCCGTTGGGGATTCCAACGGTAGCCGACCGCATTGCCCAGACGGTAGCCAAACGGTACCTTGAGCCGATCTTGGAGGAATATTTCCATCCGGACTCTTACGGGTATCGGCCCGGGAAGTCTGCAATCGAGGCCGTGGAAGCCGCTCGACGGCGGTGTTGGCGATACGATTGGGTCCTGGATCTGGATATCAAGGGCTTCTTTGACAGTATCGACCATCGGCTGTTGATGCGGGCGGTAAGGAAGCACACGGATTGCAAGTGGGTACTTTTGTACATCGAGAGATGGCTGAAAGCGCCCGTGCAGTTGGAAGATGGCGGCCTGATTCATCGGGAAAAAGGGACTCCACAGGGAGGGGTAATTAGTCCCGTGCTGGCGAATCTCTTTTTGCATTATGCGTTCGATAAGTGGATGCAGAGGTATTATCCACAGATCCCTTTCGAGCGATATGCCGATGATGGGATTTGTCACTGCCAGAGCAAAGCCGAGGCAGAAGGTCTTCGGGTAGCGATCGAGCGGCGTTTTGCTGAATGTAGGCTGGAATTGAACTTGCAGAAGACGAGGATCGTTTACTGTAAGAATGATAATCGGCGAGGGGATTATCCGGAGCAGAAATTCGACTTCCTAGGGTATACGTTTCGGCCTCGGGGAGCGAAGGACCGCTGGGGTAGATTCTTTGTCGGTTTCAATCCGGCAATCAGCACTGAGGCGGCGAAGGCGATTCGTGAGACCATGAGGAAATGGCGATTGCATCGGCAGACCGACAAGTCCTTGGATGATTTGGCCCGCATAATCAATCCTCTGATAAGGGATGGATTAACTACTACGGGAGCTTTTATAAATCAGCCCTCTACCCAATCTTCCAGACCCTGACCAATATTTTGGCCAGGTGGGCCTCCCGGAAATATNNATAGGAGCCGGATGAATCGAGAGGTTAGGTTCACGTCCGGTTTTAGGAGAGCGCGAGGGTGAGATTCCCTCGCGCCACTCAACTGAGCTATCCGTGAAGAAGCCCTTGATTGAAGTGTAGTAGGTGTTAGCGCTAAATTTGGGCGGAGTGCGGAGGGGCACGATTTTTGCTACTGGCGCGGGGAGAAAATTGGCCAAAATTGGCCTTGACAGAGTCTCAATTTTTGTCTAAATTTCAGTCATCGTAATCTCACCATCCTTAATTTAGGGCATGCGCACAAATAACTTGAACAAAGTAGTTATTTGAGGTATGCTTCTTTCATGGATACAACCCTCATTCAATCGGTTCAGGATAAGTATCGTGTCCTGGATGGCATTCTTGACGAGCGAGGGCGCCGTGTCTGGGCGGCTGCCGAAGCACGTTCTTTGCGTCGAGGAGGGGTATCGCTGGTTGCCAAAGCGACAGGGATGTCCCGGACAACGATACACACGGGGCTTGCGGAGCTTGGAACGCACCGATTGGCAGCAGCTCCAACGGGGCGGATTCGAAAGGCCGGCGGGGGGCGAAAGCCGGTGATCTTCCATGCGCCTGACATTATAAAGGCGCTGGACGAATTGGTGGAGCCGACCACGCGAGGGGACCCGGAGTCTCCCTTGCGATGGACGTGCAAGAGTACACGGCGCCTGGCCGCGGAGCTGCAACGGGCGGGATACCGGATTGCCGACCGCAAGGTGGCCGATCTGTTGCATAAGATGCAGTATAGCCTTCAGGGAAATGCCAAGACGATTGAGGGCACGCAGCATCCGGATCGGAATGCGCAGTTTGAGTATATCAATGCTCAAGCCAAGGCGTTTCAGCGGCGAGGTCAACCGGTCATTTCGGTAGATACCAAGAAGAAGGAGTTGGTTGGCAACTACAAAAATGGAGGCCGGGAATGGTATCCCCAGGGGAGTCCCCTGGAGACGAAGGTGCACGATTTTGAAGATCAGGAACTGGGTAAAGTCATTCCCTACGGCATATATGACGTTGGAGACAATAGTGGCTGGGTAAGTGTGGGGATTGATCACGACACGGCGGATTTTGCCATCGACAGCATCCTTGCCTGGTGGAAACAGATGGGGAGGAGAACCTACGCCCAGGCCAAGGAATTGCTGATCCTGGCGGACGCAGGGGGTAGCAACAGCAGTCGCTCGCGCTTGTGGAAAATCGGCTGTCAGCGTTTGGCGGATAGGACGGGACTGCGCATCCAGGTCAGTCACTTCCCGCCGGGCACGAGCAAGTGGAACAAGATTGAGCACCGAATGTTTTCCTTTATCACGCAAAATTGGCGAGGCCGACCGTTAGTAAGCCATGAGGCCATTATCAATCTGATCGGAAGTACGACGACGACAACGGGGCTTCGCATCAAGGCCCGCCTTAACACCCGGAGTTATCCAACGGGGGTGAAGGTTTCCCCAAAAGCGCTGGCGAAAGTCAATCTTAAGCCGGCGGTTTTTCAAGGCAAGTGGAACTATAGTCGGGAGTGGGCCAATGATTGGCGCTATAACTGAAGTACCATGAACCTCTTCCGGTCGGAAGAGCACGTTCGGAAATGGACCGGTTTCAAGTCGGGTACTGAAGATGCGATCGTTGAATTGCCTGTTTTGGCTAAACTTTTTTCAATTGATACTTTTACGAGGCGGTTGGATCCCGATTGTGTTTCCCACATTAAGGAGTATCGAGTCGCCCGCAACGCTGCCTGGGGGGAGATCATGAAAATTCGTCCGTTCTGGTTACCGAAAGCTTCGTAATTGCCCAATTATCGTAATGCGAATCATTCATTGAAAAAAAACAGGCGATTTCGCAATTTTCTTAAGTGGCACGAAGTGGTAACTTTTAGATGGGTGGAACCACCCCCAATAGGTTGTGTCCGCCATAAAAATCAGGTTTTGCTGTGGCGGACGCGGGCAACACAGGAAACGAGTACTTCCTTGTTTATTCAAACTCCGCCTAACAACGCAATACTTCAAACGGCAATTATCCATCGGGACCCCGAATACCCCTGGGATGCTTACCTTCAGTTGTAAGAAAAGGTGGGGAATAGGGGCGGAAGGAACCGGTGTGCTCGGCTGAACATCAAAACCGCCTGTCTATTCTCCCCGACGGTTGCAAGCGCCCCCTCTCCACCTCTACCCCAAAAATACCCCGAACTTTTCCTTGAAAGGCCCCCTAATAAACCCAATATCTTGTGGTTAAAATTCCCTTGACACACAATTCTCTTTTTTATATATTCAACTCACCCCAAAGCGATTTCTTATCAATGAGAGAATCACGGCGATTCACCGTATCTCTCGAAGATTGAGGCAGTTTTGCTTCCGCAGCAAAGTGAGAGGACCGGGAGACGAATGATATTGTATAACATTAGATCATAATAAGTAACTATTCATTATGTTGTGTCAAATAGTAGTTATTTTAAGTTCTTATAGAAAAACTGATTAGCACTATTGAAATGCCATAAAAGTGCTAATAGGTATCAGCAGAGAAGGAATAGTAGGTTATCGAGGCATGCCTAAGAAAAGGTTGGTACCGATCGCGCTGCTCACTCTATTTTTACTCTTTGGAATCTCAGCCACGCTTGGAGACGCAAGAGAGATCACGGACATGGCGGGCCGAAAAGTGATCCTTCCTGACTCTATCAGGAAAGTCTACGCCCCGTCCGCTTACGGTTCGTATATCATGTATTCAATCGATCAGGCCCTGCTTGCAGGACTTATTTTTCCACTCAAGGAAGGGGAGAAAAAATATTTCCGAAAGGAGGCACAGAACCTTCCGGTTATAGGGTCACTTTTCGGGCAGCGGCAGACCGGCACCATTGACCTGCTCCTGCAGGCAAAGCCTGAGTTGATCATCCTGTGGTTAGCGAAGAAATCTGCCCTCGACGAAAAGGTGGAGGAAAATTTGAAGAAACTCGGCTTTCCTTACGTATATGCCGTAGCAGAGAGTATAGACGATTACCCCGACGTGTATCTCTTCCTCGGGAGGCTTCTGGGGAGGGAGGAACGGACGGAGACGCTTGCTGGCTATTCCCGGAAAACACTTTCGGAGGCGCGCGCTCTCATGAGCAGAATCCCGGCAAACCGAAGGCTGAAGATTTACTACGCCGAAGAAGCGGACGGTTTAAGCACGGAGTGTGACGACTCGATTCATGCAGAGCTTCTCAAACTCGTCGGCGATGGAAACGTTCATCGCTGTCGTGCGGCAAATCACATAGGCATGGATAAGCTCTCCCTGGAGCAGGTCAAGGTCTATAATCCCGATGTCATAGTAGCTCAGGAAAAAATTTTCTTTGAGAAGGTTTTCAAGGACGCGGCATGGCGCAGCGTAAAAGCTGTCAGGGAAGGGAGGGTCTACCTCGTACCAAGAGTCCCGTTCAACTGGTTCGACCGGCCTCCTTCGTTCATGAGAATATTGGGGCTCAGATGGCTCATGAACAGTCTTTATCCCGATGAGTACCGGATAGACATCGTAAAAGAGGCCAGGGAATTCTACAAATTGTTCCTGGATGTCGACGTGCGAGACGAGGAGATGAGAAACATACTATACCCCTGAGTTCCGGCCGATCCTGAGGCCGTGCGGGCCAGGCGACAAAGCAATATACCCATCCAGGGCTTTAAAGGTTCCATAAGGAGAGCCCACCGGGTGGTCATTTCCCGCACGCTCTGCGACCTTCCCTGTACCGAAATACCGGTCCGCCTGGAAGCTCAAGATGCTGATCATCCCATCCACCAGGGAAGTCTTAATCTCCTGCCCTTTTCCGGTTTGCTGTCTGCCCATCAGAGCGACGAGGATTCCATAGGCCCCATAGATCCCCGCCACAGAGTCGGAGATGGGAATTCCAGTCCTCACCGGCTCGCGGTCGGGAAATCCGGTCACACTCATAAAACCCGAAATCCCCTGGGCAATAAAATTAAAGGCCGGGCGGATGGAAAGCCTTATCCACAGAGAAAGCAAGGCCTGGCCTCATGAATTATCGATGGAAAGCTTCAATATTTGGAGGGTGAATCCATAAATTATCAACCCGATGGAGTCCCATTGGGAGGTATTGAGATAGTGCCAAATTGAATGTTCCTTCCTGAGGTCCCGTTTTTAAACTTCTCCCTAGGAATGCGATATTTCAGCTGCAAATCCTCAATTCGAATCTGGAACCCAGACTATTTCCAAAAGCATTTTTTCCATTTTTTCCATTTTTCCCCTTGACTACCCTTGAGGTTAAGAGTATTTTTTGGTCAATTATTCCTGTCTTTTCTCGGTTAATCAACAACCTGCCACCTGGCCTTCTGGAGTAGAGGATGAAAAGAGATTTCCGGAAGGTTCCCATACAAAGACTTGAGGGGAATCTCTTTTCCTTTGGAGCCATTTCTCCCCTATGGCTCCGGTTTGCATTGGGGTTATCAAGTCTTGATAACAACAGTGAAAAATTGGTATTGACTAAGTTGGGATATATAGACGCAAAACAGCTTTGCTAAAGGTCAAAGGTAGATCGGATTAATTACTGTTGAGCGCTTCTCAAAGCCCGTAGAAAAATTCCTAATCAAGCATAGGAGAAAGAGCTATGTCAGATACACCCATTACCAATTTTACTCTTGAAGTCCACGATCCAGAAATACTTGCTCAGGCGCGGGCCGTGCTCGACACATGCCGCTCTGGAAAAGAGATGCAGGACGCCGTGACTGCCGCTGTCAAACGGAATGAGAAATGGCGTGGCGAGCAATGCATCAATCTGCTTGCACCTGAGGCACCGACCAGTCCCACCGTTCGAGCGTTGCTGTCAGCTGAAGTCGGCACACGCGCTGCCGAAGGTCACATTGGCAAGGTCAATCGCTGGTTTGCCGGCACGAAATACATCGACGAGATCGAAGCCTTGTGCGTGGAATTGCTCAAGAAAGCCTTTCGCGCCAGCTATGCCGACCACCGCCTTATCGCCAGCATGATCGGCAATCTCGCGGTCTATACCGCGCTCACCGAACCAGGCGATGTGATTATGAGTATTGCTCAGCCATTCGGTGGACATTCGAGCAACCGAATCGATGGGCCGGCGGGCGTGCGCGGATTGAAAATCGTGGATGTTCCCATGGATCCTGACGAGCTTGTGGTGGATATGGATTTGTTCCGCAGGATGGCACCGCTTGTGTGCCCGAAACTTGTCACGCTTGGCGCCTCTATGACCTTGTTCCCATCGCCGTTGCAAGAGATGAGTGAAATTGTGATGGAATGGGGTGGCAAGATTTTCTTTGATGGTGCCCATCAGATTGGCTTGATTGCTGGTGGTCAGTTCCAAGATCCATTGCGCGAAGGCGCAGCGGTGATGACTGGTTCAGCGGGCAAGACGTTCAGCGGGCCACAAAGTGGCATTATCGTCTGGGATGACCCAAGCCTGACGCAGCCTATCACCCATTCCATCTTTCCGGTTCTCGCCGCCACACATCAAGTGAATCGCGTGGCGGCGCTGGCGGTCGCTGCTGCGGAAATGATCGAGTTTGGGCAAACCTACATGGCGCAAATTGTCCGTAACGCGCAAGCACTTGGCGCGGGTTTAGAAAAACGTGGTATTCCAGTGCTTGGCGCTCGCAAGGGCTATACCCGCACACATCAGGTCATCGCCGATGCGCGTGCGTTCGGTAGCGGTCTGGAAGCAGCCCACTTGTTGGCGCGCGCCAATATTGTAACGAACAAGAATCTCATTCCCAGTGACAGCCCGCAAGATTGGGATAGACCCAGTGGGCTGCGGATGGGCACGATCGAAGTCACTCGATATGGTATGGACGAAAAGGAAATGGACATGATCGCTGATTTCATGGCTCGCATACTGATCGAAAAGCAATCCCCCGATGCTGTGATTGAAGATGTGATCGAGTTCCGACAGGGATACCAGACTTTGTTTTACAACTTTGACCATGGCTTGCCACCGCAATGCGAAATTAGCGCAGCGCCCAACACCACGTTGTACCCGACTCGCCTCCGCTGTGGTACGACGAGCGGGTGAATGTGACATTATGCAGAGTTCAATCCATAATCTTCGCTTGTTTTGAATTATCCACTGTATTGACTTGGTGAAGTTGTTAAATTCCGCCGGTGGGCGACTTTTCCCCGAGAAAACGAGGACTCCGTCCTTGTAGTTTTGTTTTTGGAATTTTTCCCAAGAATGCACCATTTCAAACGCAAATCATCAATTTGGACTTGAAGACCCATGCTATTTCCAAAGACAATTATCTCCTTGACCGTCGGTGAATAGGAGAGTATTTTTTAATCAATCATATATTCAAAATTAATACAAAACGTCTAAGAACGAACATTAAATGGCCATTTTTGTTGGTTTATTTTTGTAAAATATTGACCTAAAAAATAAAGGCATATTGATTTCAATACCTTAAAATGGCCTTTTGAAACCCTTCCGATGGCAAAAGAATTGCTTATAGGATGTATTGCGAGATTTATTTCAGCCCTTTTAAAAAAAAGAAGGCGAAATGGATAAAAAAAAGATTTTCCTGATTGGGTTGGCGATCATCAGTTTCTTCTGTTTTCAACCGCTAGCCTTTGGCCAGGAATCCCAGGGATTAAGCGATCTTCAGTATGCCCTCAAAATGAGGGGAGCGAG
Organism: Syntrophaceae bacterium; assembly: GCA_003154025.1. The sequence continues at coordinate 12,607 of PMCE01000479.1, read as the reverse complement.
ATGGGAGGCCGGGGAAAACTCCATGACCCGACTATCTCCCGAGGAGCGCCAAAAGCGACTCGGTCTTGTCCGGCCGGTTCACACCGGTACGGAGCCTATGCTCTCATTAGAAGCGCAGGCTCCGCTTTTTGAGCTTCCTGCAAGTTTGGACTGGCGTAACAATGGCGGGAATTATGTCACTCCCATCCGGGATCAGGGGGGCTGTGGAGATTGCTGGGCCTTTGCTACGACGGCGGGCCTGGAATCGAAAACCCTGATCTCAAACCACACTCCAGGCACAAATTTAGATTTATCCGAACAGGTGATGGTTTCCTGCGGGGGGGCCGGGAGCTGTGGCGGAGGTTCCATCGATACCGCTTCCAACTTTATTAAGAATACCGGTCTTCCCGCTGAGGGGTGTTATCCCTACACCGGCACCAACGGCACCTGTTCAAATGCCTGCGCCAAGTGGCAACCTTCTGCGTATAGAATTTCCAGCTGGCAATATGTGGCCACAAGCCAGGCGACGGTGGACGGGATCAAAAATGCTCTTTCCAAATACGGCCCCCTGGTCACGACAATGGCGGTCTATCAGGACTTCTTCTCTTACCAGAGCGGGGTTTATCATTATGTGACTGGAAGCCTGGCGGGCTATCATGCGGTTTTGATCATTGGCTATGATGATGTTGGCCAGTGCTTTGTCGTCAAGAACAGTTGGGGAATCCGGTGGGGAGAATCGGGTTTTTTTAAAATCGCTTATTCGGAACTCAATTCTTTGACGGAGTTTGGGGAATGGACGATCGCATACGTTCTTCCCACCCGTCCCTTGATTGATTTTAATGGGGATGGGAAGGCCGATGTTGCCGTTTATGAAGGTGCAACCGGATCCTGTTTTATGCATTATTCCGGTGGCCAGGGTTATGGCTTCGATGCTATTGGGGTAGGTGGTGGGCCTCAATGGAGTCCTGTCCCTGGATATTATGATGGAGATAGGAAGACGGATGTGGCCGTCTATGACACCATAAACGGTTGGTGGCTTTTCCATATGTCTTCCGGGACTTGGGAGTATGACCACATCGGGAAGGGGGGAACTGGATACACCCCCGTTCCCGGCGATTACGACGGGGATGGAATTGCCGATTTGGCGGTCTACCAAGAATCCACGGGCGACTGGTTCTTCAAATACTCCTCGGGGACCTACGGGTATTTCAACCTCGGCGGACCCGGGAAAACTCCTGTGGCCGCGGATTATGATGGGGATGGAAAGACTGATATAGCGGTGTATGAGACGGCCACGGGGTACTGGTATTTTTATTACTCCAAGAGTTCAACATACAGTCTTGATGCGATCGGAGTGGGCGGCGGCTCGCAATGGACCCCGGTTCCCGGGGATTATGATGGAGATAGGAAGACGGATGTGGCCGTCTATGATACGATTAATGGGTGGTGGCTATTCCATACGTCCTCTGGTGCCTGGGAGTATGACCACATCGGCATGGGNNTATAGCAACACTTCCGGCTGGTGGCTGTTCCATATGTCTTCCGGGGCTTGGGAGTATGACCACATCGGCATGGGAGGGACGGGATACACGCCGGTCCCCGGCGATTACGACGGGGATGGAATTATGGATATGGCAGTTTACCAACAATCCACGGGCAACTGGTTCTTCAAATACTCTTCTGGAACTTATGGGTTTGACAATCTGGGAGGTCCAGGAAAGGTTCCTGTCCGATAGGCTTGTCATTATTTTTTGGATAGAACGGGCAGGACTAGAGATGGTCCTGCCTTTTTTGCAGCCCTATATATCGTGTTTCAGGAATTTTGGCGAATGTTTCTTATACTGCTATATCTCCATCTGTTTCCCGGTTATCGAAAAAGTTTCGATATCGATATCATTTATTGAATCGGGCCACGTCATTTCTAACCGTAATGAGCAATCCATGAAGAAGCCCTTGGTTGAAGTGTAGTAGGTGTAATGCTTTTTTTGAAAGGTGCATGAAAATGAAAAGCCAGAGCTTGTTTTCACCCTGACTTTTTCACTGCCGCAATTTTTCCTAAATTCGGTCGGCTTATTTAACCTTGAAAGTTTTCCGATCCATTTTGGCTTTAGGCATTTTGGGCACTTTGAACTCTAGGCACTTTCTTTCCTGTGTTCATCTGTGTCCCAAAATAAATTTCTAGCTGCGGCTTGTCGCGCTGTGCATTACTTGGGTATTCAATATTCCCCCAGGCCCAAAGCTTCCAACTTCTCTTTCCGCGGAATTCCATTCTGATCCCAGCCCCGAACCAGATAATATTCATCCAGCATTTTGCCCAGGTCCGGAAGCCTTTCCGGGGCATGGAGACCCGGCCGGTTGAGAGTCAGGATTCTTTCGGGAAGGGTGTCGTCCTTCCGGTCGATTCCGCATTTCACGTTGTACAGCCTTTTGAGGTTGTAGATTCTCTCCCCGGTCTTCAGGAACTCTTCAAAGGGGAGGTCCCACCCCGTCACCCAGTTCAACCACCGGTGCAGATCGTCCGCATGCAGGCCGAAGGCGGTGAACTTGCAGATGTTCAGGGAGTCGCACAAGGCCATCAGGTTCTGCACCGCCGCCACAACCTTTCCTACCCCTTCATCACTCAATCGTTCGAAAGGCTTGGGGATGCCCAAAGTGGGGTCCGAAGTCCGGCCCATGTAAACGTAGGCAAAGTTATTCGTATGGCAGGCGCCCCGGTTGGAAGTGGCGTATCCGAGTCCGAGCCCGTTGAAACACCGGGGGTCATGACCGGGCAGGTCCAGGTTCTTCACCTGCACGGTAAAGCGGGAAGAATCACGGCCGATAAAATCCGCGGCTCTTTTGGAGCCTTCGGCCAGAATCGCCCCGAACCCTCTCCGAGTGGCCATTTGATGGATGAGCTCCAGTGCCACTCCGGGATCTCCCCAGGGGATCTTCAAACCTTGGGTATCTTTCTCGGTTATGACTCCCTTCTCAAAGGCTTCCATGCTCCAGGCAATGGCTGCGCCGGCGGAGATCGTGTCCATCCCGTACCGGTTGCACACCTCGTTCGCCTTGGAAATGGCCTCCAGGTTATCGATGAGCAGGTTGCTTCCCAGCAGAGCCCCGGTTTCGTATTCGATGCCCCCGCCGTCCACCGGGGCGTAGGGGCCTTCGGTGATCTTTACGGTTCGGCCGCAGGCGACGGGACACTGACCGCAGGCGTATCTCCCGACAAGAATGGTCTCCGCCAGCCTTCTTCCGTTGATCTTGTCCGCCCCCTCGCTCCATTCGCCCATCTGCCAGTTTTTGATCGGCAGATCCCCCAGGGCCTCGGCCGGGGAAATGGAACGGCTCGTTCCGTAGAGGGTGGAATCTTTCTTGATTTCCCTCAAACGCGGTATAATTTTTTTGAGGTCGTCGGCCAGCTCATCCCGGCGGTCTACGACCGGCCTTGAGTTCCCCCTTTTCAAGACGATGGCCTTCAACTTTTTCGAACCCATAACGGCGCCCAACCCGCATCGGCCCGCGGCCCGGGCGTGCTTGCCCTCGTGCATGATGCTGGCGAATTTCACCAAATTTTCGCCGGCGATTCCGATGCAGGAAATGGCGATCTCATGCCCCAGTTCCTCCTGGAGGAACCCTTCGATTTCGTAAGTGTCTTTTCCCCAGAGGCGTTTCCCGTCCCTGATTTCTATCTTTCCATCTCCAAGGTAAATGTAGACCGGGTCCTTCGATGTCCCCTTTACGATCAGGCCGTCATATCCCAGACTCTTCAACCAGACCCCGAACTTCCCCCCCGCATCCGCCTCTCCCCAGATGCCGGTCAACGGTGATTTGGCCATGATGCAATGTCTCCCGGAAGTGGGAACCGTAGTGCCCACGAAGGGGCCGGTCAAATAGATCAGGATATTTTCCGGGCCGAGGGGGTCCGTCTTCGGGCCGGTCTCCTGAAAGAGGAACTTCGCCCCCAAGCCGCTCCCGCCGATGAATTGCTTGAGGTCCTCAGGATTCAATGCTTCTTCGACAACGGATTTGTTCGTCAAATCAATTCTCAGAATCTTTCCCATATAACCGCTGAACATCCGCTTTCTACCTCCCATCCCGGCCAGGCCAGGACCAATAAATTGTGGGGGCGGTCACGCGGAGCGCGTGATGGCCGCCCGCAAGATGGGCAACCATCACGCGCTTCGCGTGATTGCCCCTATAGTTTGTTACCATTTTGAACAGGATTTAATTCTTAAGGGCCTGACCATCGTCTTTTGCCATTCTACCACAGTCCCAGGACCTTCCACCAGAGCCCGCCGACCCCGACCCAGATTACAATGTTGACGACGGAGGCGATGAAGCCCAGGACCCACCAGGTCTTCTGGGTCATGTAACCGGCGTTGAAGTAAATCGGCGACGCCCCGGTCCCGTAGTGGGTCAGGCTGGCGCATAGCAGGCAGGAGAAGGCCAGAGTCAGGGCGGCCAGGTAGGGGGGAGCCCCGGTAGAGACGGCCACCAGCAGGAAGGGGGCGTACATGGCCGTGATGTGGGCGGTAAGGCTGGCGAAGGCGTAGTGGACGTAGAAAAAAACCAGCAGCAGGATGGCCAGGGCAGGGAGCCAGGAATATCCCGTCACGCTGGCTCCCACGGTGCCGGCGAACCATTTCATGAGCCCCAGGGTATTCAACCCGCCGGCCATCATCACCAGCCCGCCGAACCAGATGAGTGCGTCCCAGGATCCTTTTTCCGCCAAGACTTCATCCCATTTGATGACCCCGGTAATCAGCATGATGGACACGCCTAGAAGGGCGACGATCGTGGCGTCGATCTTCGTCCACTGGCCGGTGATCCAGAGGGCCAGGATGAGGAAGAAGACGAACAAGAGGATCTTCTCATCTCTCTTCATGGGCCCCATCTTTTCCAGTTCCCGATGGGCCATCTCGGCCGCCTCGGGCGTTTCCTTGATCTCGGGCGGGTAGATTTTGTAGAGGAGGTAGGTCATGACGATCAGGGAGAGGACCCCCGGGACAATAGCGGCCAGGGCCCAGGTTCCCCAGGAGATGTAGGTATTGGCCGTTTTGAAAGCCAATTCGGCGATGAATGCGTTTGCTGCCGCGGAAGTCATGAACATGGCCGTGGTGATGACCGTCGCCTGATATTCTACCTGGATGAGAAAGGCCCCGATCTTTCGGGCCGTCTCGCCCGGTTCCGACCCGAAAGTGAGGGCCAGCCCCCGAACGATGGGGAACATGATCCCTCCGGCGCGGGCGGTGTTGGAAGGGATACCCGGCGAGAGGACCAGCTCACTCCCCACGACGGCATAAGCCAGACCCAGGGTCTTTCGCCCGAAGGCCCGGATGAAAAGATAGGCGATCCTTCGCCCCAGGCCGGTGACGATGAAACCCCGGGCGAAGAGGAAGGCGGCGGCGATGAGCCAGACCGTGTTGTTGGCAAACCCCGCCAGGGCCTCCCCGATTTTGAGGACTCCGGTGATGGTTGTCACCATAACCCCGATGATCACCACCGCCCCCATGGGCACGGGCGTAAGAATCAGCCCCAAGATGGTGGCCGCGAAGATCGCCAGGAGGTGCCATGCGGCCGGTTTAACCCCCGTGGGCATAGGCGAATACCAGATGATTACCCCGATGATGACCACGATAAGGCCCCGCAGAACACGCGAGGCGACACTTTGCTCCTGACCTTTCATATTCCATTCCTCTCCTGTCGCCCATTCACGGCAGTTCGAAAATAAGGCTTATCGCCAAATCGGTTGATGGAAAGAAACTCCCTGAGGGGAAACGATGTCCCAACGTCCGGCCCCATCAAAAAGCATTTTCGTATATGGCCTTCAGGTCCTCTTGGGTCACATCCCTCGGGTTCGGGATAAACAGCCTGGCCTGCTTCATTCCTCCCTCCACCAGCTTGGATAAATGGTCTTTGGGAATCCCGTACTGAGAAAGATGGAAGGGAATCTGCACCGCGTCGAGCAGATTCTTTACCGCTTCCACCGACTTCTGCGCAGCTTCGTAGGGGGAGAGTCCCTCAACCCTTTCTCCCATGGCTGCGGCTATCCGGGCAAATTTCGCAAGGTTCCCGGTCTTGTTGAAATTCATGACGTGGGGAAGCATGATGGCGTTGGCGCGCCCATGGGGCAGGTGGTATTCGGTATCGATCACGTAGGCTAATCCATGGACGATGCCCAGTCGGCTGCTGGCAAAGGCCAGCCCGGCGATACTTGCCGCCAGCAGCATGTTGTACCGAGCCGGGATGTTGCTTCCCTTAGAGTAGGCCAGGGGAAGATTATACGCAATCAGGCTGATAGCCTGCAAGGCGAGAATCTCGGCAAAAGGGGTCGTGGTCGCGGACACGTAAGACTCGATCGCGTGGACCAGGGCATCCAACCCCGTGTTGGCCGTTACCTTGGGCGGCATGGAAAGGGTCATCATGGGGTCTAAAATGGCGACATCGGCAATTCCAAAACTACTGGCGACGGACTTCTTGGTGTTGTCCCTTTCATCCGTTACGACAAGGGATCGGGTGGTTTCGCTCCCGGTTCCCGCGGTCGTGGGGATGAGAATCTTGGGAAGCCCCCCTTTCGGCACCTTGTCTATTCCGGCGTAGTCCACGATGGTCCCGGCATTATTAACCATGATGGCGGCCCCTTTGGCGATGTCCAGGGAACTCCCGCCCCCCACGCCGATCACGATGTCGTACTTGCCTTCCCGGATCATCTTGACGCCTTCATCCACGCAGCGGGCGGGCGGTTCCGGCACGACCCGGTCAAAAATGCCGACTTCCATTTTCGCGGCCTGCAACGCCTCTTCCACAATTTTGGCATATCCTGCCGAGACGATTCCCGGATCGGTGACAATCAGGGCTTTCCTCCCGCCCAATGCTTTGGCCTCTTCCCCCACTTTTTTGACCGTATCCTGGCCGAGGATGACCTTCTTGGGGGAGAAGAAGTTGCTGATTTTGTGGATATCGTAGAACGCTTGATTCATCATATTTCCCTCCTTGAATGGTTTTATATATCAGCCCCTCCTCCTGAATGAATGGGACAGGAAGAAAGGGTCAAAGAAACCACGAACGAAAGAAACCACGAACGGCCCCGCCTAGCTGGTATTGCGGCCCTACATTCAACCCCTCCAAACTTCGGCCTCTGGAATCCGCTTCCCTTTCACATGGTCGCCTAACCCGGGGTTTTCCTCGGTCCTCGAACCTCGTTCCTTTCACTTCCCCTCCGCCTCCTTTTCCACCGCGGACCACAGCCTCCGGCTCATCACCACTAAGACCACCCCCAGAACGATGAACACCAAACTGATGGGATGTTCGAAGAAGATTCCCAGGGACCCGCCCGACCCCTGCAGGGACGCCCGGAAGTGCTGTTCCAACATGGGGCCCAGGATGAACCCGAGGATCAGAGGCGCGACCGGCCAGTTCTTCTTTTTCATCAAGAATCCGATCAGGCCGAACAGGATCGCCGTCCACACGTCAAACATGCTGTTGCGGATGGAATAGGCCCCGACGAAGACTACCCCCAGGATGATGGGGCCGAGGATCCGGTAGGGAATCAGGCAGAGGCGTGCCCATAACCCCACCAGGGGAAGATTCAGGACCAGCAGCATCACGTTGCCGATGTACATGCTGGCCACGACCGTCCAGGCGAAGTCGCCATGCTGCTTGAAGAGCATCGGCCCGGGGGGGAGGCCATAGATCATCAGGCTGGCCAGGAGCATGGCGAAGATGGGCGCGGTGGGAACGCCCAGGGCCATGAGCGGCACAAACCCGGCCTGGCAGGTGGCATTGTTGGCGGCCTCCGGGGAAGCGACCCCTTCGATCACCCCCGAGCCGAACCGCTCGGGGTGTTTCGATACCCGCTTCTCGATGTCGTAGGCGATGAAGGTGACCACGGAGGGCATGAACCCGGGAAACAACCCGGCCACCAGGCCGATCCCCTTCCCCCGCAGGCTGGCCCAGATCCCCTTCTTCAGCTCCTCCCCCCGAGGGATCAGACGCCCCAGCTTGCCCCCGAACACGCTGCTGATCTTTTCTTCGGCGCTGGCCAGGACCTCGGCCACCCCGAACAGGCCGATGAGGACCGGGATCACGTCGAGACCCGCCAGGAGCTGAGAGATCCCGAAAGTCAGCCGATGGCTCCCGCTCAGCGGGTCCAGGCCGACCGTGGCCAGGATGATCCCCACAACCCCGGCGGTCATTCCTTTCAGAATGTCGTTGCCGGAGAAGGAGAAGAGGGCGGTCAGGCTGAAGAACATCAAGCCGAAATACTCCGGAGCGCCGAAGGCCAGGGCGAATTCGGCGAGCAGGGGGCCCGCGAAAGAGAGGAGAAGAACTCCGGCGGTTCCGGCGATAAAGGACCCGATAGCCGCGATGGCCAAAGCCTCTCCGGC
>PMCE01000479.1:0-4232 GCA_003154025.1 Syntrophaceae bacterium | reverse complement strand
GGAAGCAGGATGGCGATGGTGGTGGCCGGCCCGAGGGCGGGAAGAACGCCCACGACGGTCCCCAACAGGGTCCCCAGAAAACAATACCAAAGATTGACCGGGCTCAAAGCCTTCCAAAACCCGGCCAGCAGTCCGAAATCCATACCTTACCCTCTATCAGAAACCCATCGCGTTGTCACGGGAAGGGGACTCCGGCGAAGTAGGAGAAAACGAGGTAAAAGGTCCCCGTAATGACCAGGCCAAACACCGCCGACCGGGGCCAGGACCGTTCTCCGAAGATTCGTTGGGCCAATACAAAAAAAATGACACTGCTGATGAGATACCCGGCGTAGGAAGCGGCCAGGGCATAGAATAGAAGGAGCAATAGGGACTGGCCGGCAGGTCCCTTTAAGACCGATAGGCCCCCCTGAGAAGCCGTTTTTCGCCGGACCTGTCTTACCACCAGGGCAACCGCGCATAGAAGCAGGAGGCCGGACAGAAAAAATAGGTACCAGCCCGGGCCTACCGGATCATCAAAGAGCAGCGCGACCTTGGCCAATCGGGCCCCCTCGTAAATCCCGACGATGGCCAAGGCCAAAAGCAGGATGTTTTCGAGTAGCATCCCTTCATCCTCAAGCTATTATTGCCGGCAGTGTTTTGCTTCCTGTTTGCCCAAACGTCAGCGGGGGCGCTTAGCGCCTCTCTCATACGAACAGGTTGGCAAAACCGAAATATCCTTCTTAGGGGCCCTACAAATTGGCCGGGCTCGTCTTTCCCCCCTACTGTCTCTTTCCTCCCCTCATTTCGCTTCAGGTTGCGCCTGCTGATCCGCGACAAAGGGAAAAGAGACGGAGTGAGGGGAGGGGGCTCTCGAAAAAGGTTATTTGAGCTTCAGACCCTTGATGCCGTTCCCCTCGGCCAGGACGAACTTCTTGTATTCCTCCGGGGGCTGGAAGCCCGGGACGAATCCAATGATGTCGAACTGGGCAGAAAGTTCGGGGGAGGTGACCGCCGAGTTGACGGCNNCGGGAATCGACGATGGCCAGGGCGCGCATCTTTCCCGCGTCCCTGAGCGGGGCGGACGCGCCAACGCCGCCAAACCCTATGTCCACGTGGTTTCCGCCTATGGCAATCAAAACCTCTCCGGTCCCTTTGTAAGTGATGGACTTGGTCTTGGAAAGATCCAGGCCCTTCGACGTAAGGGCCGCCCGCAGCTGGGCGGTGATGACGTCCGGCACCCCCGTGCCTCCGATCAGGGACCAACGGAATGCGGCGGGGTTGGTGCGGATGGCCTTCATCAGGTCATCCATGTTTTTCCACGGGGAGACGCCGGGCACCAAAAGGGCCTCCGGGGTGTACGCGGCCCGGGCGATATAGGTCCTTTCCTCCACTTTGTAGGGGAGCTTGTCGGCCCAGGCATACTGGATGGAGCTGGTGCCGCCGCAATCGGCCAGGAGGGTGTACCCGTCCGGCACGGCTTTCGTCGCTTCGAGTGTACCGATGATCCCGCTGCCGCCGGGCTTGTTGACGACCGTGACCGGGACCCCCAATATCTTGGATAATACGGGGGCCATGGTCCTGGCGGAAAGATCGGTGGAACCGCCGGCGCTCCAGGGGACCATCAGAGTGATCGGCTTATTCGGGTAATCCTTTGCCGCCGCCTGGGCAAAGGTGGGGCCAAATACGGNNCCTTTCATTTATCCCTTCGGCACCCGGAATTTTCCGTATTTGCGGATGAAATTTGCCGTTCCCCCTTCCTGGAGAAGGGTAACCATAAACTCAGGCATGGGGTTGGCTTGAATGGAGCGCCCGCGGGTTTCGTTGAAGATCTCCCCCTGCGCGAGGGTTACCCGCAGAACATCGCCTTCCTCGATCAGATCGGTATCGCACTCCATCAGGGGAAGCCCCAAGTTGATCGCGTTACGGTAGAAGATGCGGGCAAACGTTTTGGCCAGAATCGCGGAGATCCCCCCGGTCTTGATGATCTTGGGCGCATATTCCCGCGAAGAACCGCATCCAAAGTTCGTCCCGGCCACGATGAAATCCCCGGGACGGACCTGGGCGTAAAAGCCCGGACGAATATCCTCCATCAAGTGTTCGGCCAACTTGGCGTAGTCGAGGGTCTGAGTGCGATGCCGGCTGCTCATGATGTAATCCGTATTGATGTCGTCCCCAAATTTGTGCGCCTTGCCCTTCAGGTCCATCGTTTTGTCCTTGTTTAGGAAATTATATAAATCTCTATCTGCTAACTGAGCCCGCTGATGATTGCAGTTATTGGATATATGGCCTGTGGCCCCAGCCAAAGGCAAAGGCTTTTCTCTCGCCCGCTTTCTCTAGAGGCCGCAGAGTCCACAGAGAAAGGAACAGGAATCAGGAGCCTGTATCCTGAAACCTGAATCCTGTTTTATTCCTTCTCACCCGAGGTATTTCCGAGGGTCAGAGATTTTTCCCTCCAGGGCGGCTGCCGCCGCGGCTGCGGGGGAACCCAGGAATATATTGGCGTTCGGGTTGCCCATTCGGCCTTTGAAATTGCGGTTGGCCGTGGAGAGAACATTTTCCCCGTCCGCCGGCACTCCCCCATGGACCCCCACGCAGGGTCCGCATCCCGGGGCGATGATCATGGCCCCGGCCTCGACCAATGTCCGCATCACCCCTTGATCCATCGCTTCCAGGAGCACCGTGCGGGAGGCGGGGATGACGATCAACCTCACATCCGTGGCAACGCGCCTGCCTTTGAGGATGGCTGCGGCGATTTCCAGGTCCTCCAACCGTCCGTTCGTGCAAGTCCCGATGACCGCTTCCTGAATCGGAGTCCCGGCGACTTCTTTGAGGGGAACCACATTGTCCACTTTGTGGGGTTTGGCGATCTGGGGCTCCAGCCGGCCCGCTTGAAATTCCAGGACCCGGCTGTAAATTGCGTCCGCATCGGGCCCCACGGGTTTGAGGGGCCCCGGCCGTCCCTGTCTGGTCAGCCACTGGCGGGTGGCCTCGTCCGTTTCCACCATGGCCGCCTTGGCCCCCATCTCGATCCCCATGTTGCAGATGGTAAATCGGCTCCCCATGGAGAGCGAGGAGATGGTCTCTCCGGCCAGTTCGACCGCCTGGTAATTGGCCCCATCCTCCGTCAGTTGTCCGATCAGGAATAGGATCAGATCTTTGGCAAAGACTCCCGCGGGCAGGATGCCCTGTAACACGATCCGGATCGTCTCGGGTACCTTGAACCACAACTGACCCGTGGCCATGGCGGCGGCCACGTCCGTGGAACCCACGCCGGTGGCGAAGGCGTTCAAGGCTCCGGCCATGCAGGTGTGGGAATCGGTGCCGATGGCAATCTGCCCGGGACTCACCTCTTTTTCCACCAGCAATTGATGGCAGATGCCTTCCCCGATCCCGTGCATCCGGATGCCCCGCTCCCTCGCGAAATCCCGCATCTGCTTCTGCAGCTGGGCGAAGTTTCGGGCCGGCGCCGGGACGAGATGATCGTTCATGAAGCAGATTCTCTCCGGGTGGGGAAGGGTGATCTCCCCCATTTCGGCGAGGGCATCGACGGCCATGGGGCCCAGGGAATCATGGGCCATGATGACGTCGATGTCCGCCACTACCAGACGCCCGGCTCGGGCCTCCATCCCCGACTTCTCCGCCAGAATCTTTTCGGCAATGGTATACCCCATGGCGCTCAACTCCTCCCCACTCCTTTTCTTAACTCCTTTTTACTCTTCTTTCCATAATTCAAGCAACCATAATCTTCCGCCGTCGCATTTCCTCGATCTCCTCGGGTGGCCATTCGATGGGTTTCCGCAGCTTCCGAACATTATGTCCGGCCTCTGAAGCAAATTTCCCGGCCGATCTTTTCCGGGTCAGGCAACCGCACCACTCAACGGTAGCCTAAGGATATTGAAGACCATCGCTCTTCGAAGAAATGGGCAGGGGGGGAGGAGGCACCACTATTTTGGTGGAAACCGAAGCAGAGTGAGGAACGGAAACGAAGAGATGGGGCAACTCTTTTTTGCGGAAATCATAGAAAATATCCAGGGGCTTTTCCTTGAAAGTGCGATTGTCCCGCCAACGTGATAATGTGGGGGTACGTTCGTGCAGAGCGTGCACCGATCCTATCATGGGTCAAAGCATATTAAGCACGAACATCCCCTCCCGCCCTCTCCCCCAAAATTCAACGCTTCCACCTATAAAGGCGTGAGCGATGTGAAATTATGAGGGTGAAGATTTGCATTTGAAATAAACGAAAAAGGCAGGGC
>PMCE01000283.1 GCA_003154025.1 Syntrophaceae bacterium | reverse complement strand
AGGCCCCGCTGAAATAATACCAATCATCGACCGGAGGAGAGCATGGCAGACATCAAACAGATGTACAAAACGGTGATGGAAGACCACTTCCCCGACCGGATGGTCATCCAGTTCGGCAACCAGACCCTGGTGTACCGCAAACGGGCCTGGAAGATCCCGGATGATAGCACGGGGGAGCTGATTGAAAAGGGCCTGAGGTACGGCGAGAACCCCGGGCAGGAGGCCGCCCTCTATGAACTGGTCGACGGGAACCTGGTCCTGGGCGGGTGCGAGTTCATCGGCGGGGGGAAAGGGCTGGTCAGCGCCATCTCCGAAGAAGATATGATCCAATCGGGCAAGCATCCGGGAAAGATCAATTTCACCGATGTGGACAACGCCCTGAACATCCTCAAATACCTGATGGACCGACCGGCCGCCGCCATCATGAAGCACAACAACCCCAGCGGCGCGGCTTACGGCGCCACCCTGGCGGAGGCTTACGACAAAGCCAACGAAGCCGACCGGATCGCCGCTTTCGGCGGAGCGCTGGTCGTCAACCGCCCCCTGGACAAGCCCACGGCGCAGATGGTTAGCGAGAATTACCTGGAAGTTGTCGCCGCTCCGGAGTACGAAGCGGGCACCGTGGAAATTCTGAAGAGCCGCAAGAACCTGCGCATCGTCCGGGTCCCGCGGATGGACCGCCTGGCGGAGTACCGGAGCTTTCGCTTCGTGGACTTCAAGTCGCTCATCGACGGAGGAATCGTCGTCCAGCAGTCGCCCATCAACGCCATTGCTTCGAAGAAGGATTTCAAGAAGGCCGCCGCCACCTACAAGGGGAAAACCTACACCATCGAGCGGGAGCCGACGGAAGAAGAGTATGCCGATATGCTCTTCGGCTGGGCCGTGGAACAGGGAGTCTCCTCCAATTCGGTGCTCTACGTGAAAAAAGGAGTCACCGTGGGAATCGGCACGGGCGAACAGGACCGGGTCGGGGTGGCGGAGATCGCCGCCTTCAAGGCCTACACCAAGTATGCCGACGCCCTCTGCTATAGGAAATACGGAATTCCTTACAAGACTCTGGAAATGGAGATCGAACAGGGAAGGCGTGATCTGAGCGCCAAGAAGGAGATCGACCAGCAGACCCAGGAAGCCCGCGGAGGCATCAAGGGATCGGTCATGATCTCCGATGCCTTCTTCCCCTTCCGCGACGGAGCGGATGTGGGCATCAAAGAAGGAGTGACGGCGATCGTCCATCCCGGAGGTTCAGACCGGGACTTCGAATCCATCCAGGCCTGCAACGAGGCCCGCCCGAAAGTGACCATGGTCTTTACGGGGCAGAGAGCCTTTAAACACTGATTGCGCATTGTGAATTGCAAATTGCGCAATGAAATACGAAGTAATGAATAACGGGTAATGACCAACCGATAGCGGATATCTGTAGGCATGTAGGGGCGACCGGCCGGTCGCCCCTACTTTTTTCTGGGGATCGCTTTCTCCGTCGTCCGAAGATAAAGGATTAGGGTTACGATCATGCCCGCAAGGGGGAGGAAAAAAGCTTCCCGGTAGGCCTCGAGGGGATAGGCGCGGCCCACGGTAGGGTGACGCTCGATGATCCAGCCCATGAGGTACTGGAGAATGCCCGCTCCCCCGATGGCGAACAGGTTGCTCAGGGAAAGGGCCGTTCCCACAATTTGGGCCGGAAAGAGCTCCTTGAGGTGGGTGATGAACAAGACCGAGCCGGAGGCGAAAAGCCCGATGGATACGTAAACGGGATAGAGGAACTCATCACGGCCGGGCTGAAGATAATGCATGAGCAGGAGCCAAGGCAGAAGGTACAGCGAGAGCACGGTCAGGGTGAGTTTCTTTCGGGAGGGAACCAGCCGGTCGGAGATCATCCCCGTGAGGGGACACCCGACGATGTAACCGAGGGCTATGGATGACAGAATCGGCCCCGCTTCCACGGGCGTCAACCCGAACACGTCCATCAAAAACGGACCTCCCCAGAGGCCCTGGACGGCGAGAAAAGACCCGGCGATGAAAAAATTGAGCAGGGCGATGGACCAGAAGGAAAAACTCCCCAGGACGGCGCGAAAAGCCTGGGGCAAGGAGAGCGAACCGGCGGGCCGGGGAGACGGGGAGACGGGTGAATCCGGGCGATCCCGGACGATGACCCAGGCCAGGACCGCCAGCAGAAGATTGACCGCGGCGAAGAGAAGGAAGGACCCCCGCCATCCCAGGGAAGCCGCCAGCAGCGCCAGAGGCAGGGTCGCGGTGAGAGCGCCGGTGTTGCCCAGAGAGGAGACGACTCCAGCAACCGTGGCAAAAGAGCGGGGAGGAAACCAGCTGGCCGCGAGGGTTAAGGTTCCCATATACATGCAGGACATCCCCAGCCCGTTCAATCCCCTGCCCAAAACCGCGATGCCGTAGGAGGGAGCCAGGGCAAAGGTGAGGCTTCCCAGGGCTCCTAGGCACCCCAGGACCGACACCACCCTTCGGGGACCGATGAAGTCCAGGGCCGGCCCGAGGGGGAGCTGCGCGACCGCGAAGACCAGGAAAAAGATGCTGCTCAACAGGCCCAGCCGCTCGGCCCCCAGGGAGAACTCCCGGGCCAGGTAGGGGGAGATCACCGCCGGGGAAGTCCGGTAAAAGAAGGAAAAGAAGAAAAGAGCGATCATCACGCCGATCACGGCGGTGCGGCGATTCATCGGATTCCTCCCGGTGCATCATACCCTATTTTTTCCGTGCGTACACGGGTAAAGCGGAGCGCGAAACGGTTGGCCCGCTGAGAATGATCGCCGGGATTCCGGTGGGCTCGGGAAGTCCCTCGCTAATCCGGAAATTTNNGACTACCGCGTTTTGATCCTTCTCTCCCTGGGGCACCTGGTGTCCGATATCACCAGCGGGGCCCTCCCGGCCATGCTCCCATTCCTGAAGGAAGCCCTGGGCCTCTCCTATGCCATGGCCGGAACCATCGTCCTGGTTTCCAGCCTCATGTCTTCGGTCATCCAGCCGGTTTTCGGTTATCTCACCGACAAGAAATCTTTGCTCTGGTTTCTGCCCCTGGGGTCCTTATGCGCGGCCTTCGGCCTGTCCCTGGTGGGATGGGCCCCGACCTATTCTCTGGTCCTGGTCCTGGTCGCCTTCAGCGGCCTCGGGGTGGCCATCTACCATCCAGAGGGGTGGCGGGTGGCCAATTTTTTTGCGGGGGAGAAGAAGGCCACGGGGATGTCCATTTTCGCCGTGGGGGGCAATCTGGGATTTGCTCTGGGGCCCTTGATGGCCACTCTCTTCATAACCAACCTCAGCCTGAAGGGAACCACCCTTTTTGTGATTCCCGGAGCGGCGATCGCCAGCGTCTTCCTGTTCAGCCGCTTCTGGCGGGTGGACACGACGGCGATCAAGAAAAAGGCCCCTTCCGCCCCTGCCCTTCAAGCCCTTCGAAAGGCCCTTTGCCCCATGTCCCTTCTGCTGGGCATGATCATGTTCCGCTCGTGGGCCCACATCGGGATGCTCACCTTTATCCCCTTTTTCTACATCAATCACCTGAAGGGCGATCCCATGTTGGCCGGCAACCTGCTCTTTGCCTTCTTAATTGCGGGAACAGCGGGGACCTTCATCGGCGGGCCGATGGCCGACCGTTTCGGCCATAAAAAAATCATCCTTTTCAGCCTGGGCCTCAGCTGCCCCCTCTTCGTTCTGTTCCTCCTCAGTTCGGGGATCTGGTCTTACATCTTGCTCATCCTGGCCGGGTTTATCCTGATCTTCTCCTTCTCCGTCTCCATGGTCATGGGCCAATCCTTTATGCCCCAGAACGTGGGCCTGGCCTCCGGCTTGATTCTGGGCCTCTCCTTCGGGATGGGAGGCCTCGGGGCCGCCGTCCTGGGCCTTTTCGCCGACCTCTGGGGGGTTCCCGCGACCCTCTGGATCATTGCCTTCCTGCCCGTCGGAGCCTTCATCCTGGCCATCCTGATTCCCTATTCTCCGAAGAAATAGGAAAGCTGCTCGTTGCTGGTTGCTCGTTTCCCGCGTTGCAGGGAATTTCAAACCAGGAACCAGCAACGAATTAACGGTAGTGCTTTCCCCCGTCCAGGGAGAGGAAGAGACAGTTTTCTTTTTCGTCGAGCTGGATGTGGGGCGCCAAGATTTGGTAGGCGTTGCGGCTGAAGCGGGCTTCGAACATTCCGTCCCTAACCTGGCAGTAGGGAATATGGTTCCGGCCGATGCGGAGAGTTTCCGGGAGCATTTTTTCGCGGGTTTCGTCATTCAGGGTTAGCCAGATGGCCTCCCCGCCTTCCGGCCCCGCGGTGATAAATTCCATGGTGGTCACTACAAATGGGACGTCTTCCGCCTCCACCGGGCATTGCTCCCGCCCGACGCGGAGGATTATTTTGCCCTGTTGCCTAGAACCTTACCTAATATTTCATTG
>PMCE01000017.1 GCA_003154025.1 Syntrophaceae bacterium | reverse complement strand
ATCAGGGGAAACCGGGAAAGGGGGAGGAAAAATCTTCTGATCCCGATTACCACCGGGTGGATATCGACACGATCGACAACGAGCGATCCCGTTCTGTTGGGGCGGAGCATGTGGTTTACGAGACGATAAAATTGCTGGACCTGGATGATTTGTTTACGGCCCTGGGGTTCAACAAGCCTGCCCTTGACGCGGCCATCGGGGTGATTGCCGCCCGGTTGATTGCCCCTTCTTCAGAAAGGGCAACCCATTTATGGCTCCAAGATCTGACCGCCCTGGGTGAGTTGTTAGCTGCCGACTTCACGGCTCTTTCTCAGGACCGGGTGTATAAGACCTCCGACTTGCTGCTTCGACACCAGAAAGAGATCGAGGATCACCTACAGGCCAGGGAGTGCAGCCTGTTCAACCTGGAAGAGAAGATCATCCTCTATGATCTGACCAACACCTTCTTTGAGGGTTCCGGCCGGTATAACGGGAAAGCTCGTTTTGGTCTTTCCAAAGAAAAGCGAAGTGATTGCCCTCTGGTAACCCTGGGATTGGTTCTTGACGCGGACGGCTTCCCCAAACGGACGGAAGTATTTGAGGGCAACGTCAGTGAGCCGGGAACCATGGAGCGGATGATCACGACCCTTTCTATGGCAAAAAGCCAGACCCGGCCGCTGATCGTCATGGATGCCGGTCTCGCCACCGAAGGCAACCTCCTTTGGCTGAAAAAACGGGGCTACGACTACCTGGTGGTTTCTCGCCAAAGGAAGGTCGAAGTCCCCCCGGAGGCGGAGATGATCACCGTCCGGGAGGATAATCGAAGGCTGATCCGGGCGGGCCTGGTAAACGGACCGGAGGCCGAAGAGGTCACCCTCTACTGCCATTCCACGGACAAGGAGATCAAGGAAAGGGGGATCAAGAACCGCTTTGAACAGCGCTTCGAGGCCGAACTCGACCAGGTCGGCCAAGCCCTTTCCAAAAAGTATGGGACTAAACTTTACCCCAAGGTACTGGAGAAGATTGGACGTCTAAAGGAGCGCTACAAGCGGGTTTCACGCCGCTATGCGATTACGGTGACCCCAGATGAAAAGACGAATCGGGCCACGGCCATCACCTGGGAACGAAATGAACCGGAGAAACCCGTCGGCGTTTATGGCCTGCGATCTAGCCGTATTGATTTAAAAGAGTTAGAGCTGTTTAACCTCTTTGCCATGCTCACGGACATTGAAGACGCCTTTCGTAGCCTGAAATCAGAATTGGGGATGCGTCCGGTTTATCATCAGAAGGAACACCGGGCAGACGGCCATCTGTTTATTACCGTACTCGCCTACCATATCTTGCACACCATCCGCGTCACCCTGAGAAGACGGGAAATCAACGACAGCTGGACGACCATCCGGAAGGGGTTGTCCACCCAAGTGCGCATCACCACGACTATGAAACGCGACGACGGGAAAATCGTTCATATCCGGAAATCGACCCAACCGGAAATGTACCACAAAACAATTTATGACTCTTTGTGTCTGCCCCATCTGCCAGGGAAAAAGGTCAAGACCATACTGTAGGATTTTAAAATGTGTAGTGCCTAAACGGGCCATCCGAGCAGTGTATGTTGCCGATATTACGCACTATTATTTTTCAAATCATGAACTTGGGTTATGCACGCTAAGAGCCAACGTCCCCAACAGGATGGCGATGAGGGCGATGATGAACCGCCAGATTTCGCGAATGACGTCCGTGAGGGGAAGCTTGGCCACGCCGGTGGCGATGTAGAGGCAGACGGGGCGGTTAAAACCTTCGCCGCTCATCCCCCGTCCACAGGGGGAAAAGGGATTCTTGGTTTTTTTAGGTTTTTGCTTTTACGATTCACTACTTACTATTCACTGTTCACCGTTTTTATGTAACCCAATCGGCCGGGCCGCGCCAGCGAAACCCGACCTCCGCCGTAACCCTTCAGCAACGGTCCCAATCGAGAACGGCACACCGCATCACGGCAACACGTCTTACCTCAGGATGAGCCGCTGAGGGTCCACTTCCTCCCGCAGGATCCGGATTTCTTCGGCCGAGGGAGGCTTCGATTCAACCGCCCTGGAGAGATCGATGGGAAAACCGGTGTTCTCCCTGACCCGTGCCGCCGTGACCCCGGGATAGGTCTCGGCCAGGTACATCTCCTTCGTGGATTCGTCGAACTTCATCACGCCCAGGTCCGAGACGACCGCCACGGGTCCTCCCCGCGAAAGGCCTGCCGCAGTCCGCGAAGATCCTCCTTCGAGCCAGCCCGGGCACGTCACGTAGTCGAGGCGCTCGACGAAGCGCCGCTCTTCGTGCTGCATGAAGAGAATCACGGCCGCGGCCAGGGATCCGGCGTCGCAGCTTCCCCCGCTGCCTGCGAACCGGGTCACGGGCTTTTCGTAATCTCCGATGCATGTGGAATTGATGTTGCCGAACCGGTCGATCTGGGCAGCTCCCAGAAAGGCCACAGAGTGAAGCTTTCGATGGCCCACGAAGGAGAAGGCGTCGATGAGCCCGGAATTGAGGCAGGTCCCGCTCATCACCCGCGGGTCGGAAACCGCAAGGGGGAGTTCCTCGAGTGTGGGATCGATCCCTCCCGTTTCGAAGAAGACGACGCACCGGGGAGCGTGTATCCGCTTGGCCACCGTGGCTGCCAGCATGGAGACCCCCGTGCCGGCAAAGACGATATCGCTGTTCTGAATGAGCCTTCCCGCGCTGATGGCCATCATCTCCTGCCGGGTGGTCCCGTTCATCGGTCCCCTCCCCTCTCCCTTCGGTCGAGGCCGGGCGCAAACCCCAGGGTGGAACTCGCGCGGATCGCCGCCAGCCGGGCCCCTCCGATTTTGTCGAGGTAGACTTCATGGGAGACAATGCCGAAAACCCACTCCCGGAGGTACTGTTCGAATCGCTCGTCCGCTTCGGCAGCACGCCGGTAGGCGTAAAGGTGCTCCGGATCGTAATCGTAAACGTAGGGGCAGGCCGTCGGATGGGCGCCGTAGGGGACCGGAACGATGGCGTCGATGAGAAAGGGAGGGAGCGAATTGCGGTCCGAATCGGTCCGGATGAAGGAGATGGGGACGATCTCCTCACAGGAGACGATCACGCTGCCGGCCGCCTTGGCCTGCTCCAGGTCGGCGAA
>PMCE01000039.1 GCA_003154025.1 Syntrophaceae bacterium | reverse complement strand
CTTTCTGCGGGCCTCCCGGGGATACCGCTTGGCCTTTTCGATCCTCATGCGAGCGTTGCCCAGGTAGGAGCCCAGATCCGCCCTTCCTTTTCCTTCGCCCTGAAAATAGACGCTTCCCGTTTTTGCTCCCTTAGGCGGAAGCGTTCCCTTTCCGCCCTCCACGCCTCCCGGAAAGCCGGCCTCACCCCCGGCGCCTCTCCCCCACGGATTTACTAACGCGAGTTCCCCCGGAATGCCCTTTTGGGCCGATCCGGAATCTGTGGTTAGACTCATGGGCGAATCTTCCTTCCCCAAGCGGATAGGTTCGGCTTCCTGCGGCCCCTCGGGAGTCCCCCACCGACCCGGTTCGACCTTTTCCATCCATTTTTCTTTGGGCTTTTCCTCCACCCCCATCTTCTCCTCATGGACCTGGAGGACCTCGGGAACCTTTTGTTCTGCCGCTTGAAAAACCACCGGGGAAGGGGCCTCTTCCTCCTTGCGGGGGACGACCGGCTGGGGCGCCGGTTTGGGGCGGTCGATTTCTTGGACCTTCTTCGGCTTCGGCCGGACGGGAGCCGGGGGAACCGGGGTTTTTTCTTGCTTCTCTTCCACGATTTGAACCATCACGACCCGGGTAATGGACTCCGGCCCGGAGGAAAAGGTCCAAGTCATCAGAAAATAGGCCAGGAAACCATGGAGCAAAAGCGAAGAAAACAAAGGCCAGGAAGGAACCCAGGTTCCTTCCGGAGAGAAGGTGGGGGGATCTTTTCGCTTGCCGAACATCTGCGTCCCGATTCAGACCTTTATCGCCTTAAAGGGCCCAAATATTTTATGATTTTTTTGCCCGAAAAGATTGCCGCGCAGGCTTGCACCTACAGGCGTTCATTGTTGGTCCATTTCTTAAAAGGATCCTGGCAATTTCCTTATTGATATCACATTCAAATTTTTGGTGCTACCAGGCGTTAAAAAATATTCCCTCCTCGGGCCTGGTTTCTGCCCTTCAATTCCTGCAACGTCGTGACCATATCCGCCCGGCAGATGATCCGCGGGTCGGCACAGCTCCCGGCGATGACCAGCTCCACCTGCGGCGGTTTCTCTTCAATTAGGGCCAACAGGTCCTCCACTGAAAAGAGCCCGAAGCAGGCAGCCACATTGGCGTCGTCCAAAATCACCATGGAGTAGGTCCCCGACCGGATCGTCCGGCGGATTTCTTCCAGGGCCTCCCGGCCCGCCCGGAAGTCATCTTCCCGCGGCCCATCGTCCACCAACCCCCTCCGTCCGAACTGCCGGAACATGACCTCGCCATCCAGCCTGGCCAAGCCCTTCCATTCCTCATCCCCCCAGGGCCTGAGAAAGCGGGCGATGTACACTCTTCCGCCGGCCCCGACGGCCCGCAGAGCCAGGCCCAACGCGGCTGAGGTTTTCCCCTGTCCTTCCCCGGTGAATACTCGAACAAGCCCGTTCATGCGACCCTCCCGCCCTTTCCCGACCGAAGCCTTTTGAATCTCTTCCTCTGAAAAGGGAATCCGCGCGGCTTGAGGCCCAAGAAGGGAAACCAACATTCCTTTGCCAATAGGTGGCACATATTATAAAAACGTACCACCATTGTCAAGGTTTTTTTCTGCTTTCTCCCTCCATCGTTCTAAGCCTAGGATCCTTGGCCTCCCGGCCGGGCATTGCTTTCCCCCCTTTGGTTTCATGCCCCGGGAAGGGCCAATTTCTGGCGAGCAAGGAGCCCCCCATATAAGATATGATTCACCAACCGAAGGATGGCAGGGGAGTACGATCGGGAGGATGAGGGTTCCTTTCATTCTTCGGAGCCTAAAAAAGGGGGATTCCAAAAATACATAGGTGTTCAGGCTAAAATGGGGTATAGACCCTATTTTATTCTCCCCCCTTTGTTTCAAAATGAATCTTGGGGAGGAGGAAGGATACCTTTTTCCCTCCTCTCCTAAACGACTGCCCTGAAGCGGAAAGAGAATTTGAGGCAATCGGCAAGGAGGCGAATCGGCCCCCTCCTTCACCCATGCCCGACAGAAAGGAGGATTGCTTGTATGTCAAAAACAGTCAAGTACGGTGTTCTGATCCTAATAGGCTTGCTATTAACCGGGGTATCGATTTCATCCTTTGCCCAGGCCCCTTCGAGGGGAGAGTCCAGTTACTCTCCGGTGGTGATCAAGGATAATTTCCAGGCCATTCAAGACAGGATGAAGGCGGCCAAGCCGGGAGTGATGAAGCGCCAGATGGACCTGCTCAGCGAACGTTACGATTTGACCAGCCGCCCGGCCCAGGGGATCGCCATGTCCCGGGGGAAAGCGATTCAAGAAGGCGTCCGGGCTAAGCTTCCCGCGGGAGTGACTTGGGCACAATTGGGGGCGATGAGTCCCGAGGAGATCCGGGGAAAGAACCTTTTCCCCGCGGGGTTTCTGCCGCTTCCCCATCCCAACCACCCCGAAGGGGGAATGCTCTTCCCCAAGTTCCATATCGATGAGATCAAAAAGCAGGAAGGGCGGGACCTTACCCGGTTTGACCTGGAGTTTGACCTTCCGGACCACTTCTTACCCGAGTTTCCCGCACCCATATATTTGACGACCCGGCCTGACCTCGGGGATGTCTCCGCGGGAAAGCTCGTGACCATTGACAACTACTATGAGATGTTTAA
>PMCE01000063.1:36428-37860 GCA_003154025.1 Syntrophaceae bacterium | reverse complement strand
CCGCTCCTTTATCGTCCAGGTTCATCCCTTGTTCCACCCCTCGCTGGAGGTAGGTTTGGATTTCTCTTTTGGCGTTTCTTTGGCCAAGAGGTCGGGAAAGGGATGGACCAAAAAGGAAAGGACAACCCAAGGGAGAAGAAGACACCTGCCAACCAATGACCTCATACAAGATCACCCCTGTTTCTTTTCTTCAAGAACACCAAAGATATCATCAAAGCCACAAAAATAGAAGCCAAACAAAGGGTGAAGGCGTTCTGGTAGGCCGCAGGGGTAAAGGCCCCGGAGACTTTCCCCGCCCGGTCCAGGAGATAACCGGTGAGCGGCTGGAGCGTGGCCACCCCCAGGAAGGGTGCCGGGTTGATGAGCCCAAGGGCGGTACCCAGCTTTTCCTGCGGGGCTTCTTCCCGGACGATGGCCCACAAGACCGAAAGCGTTCCGGCCATCATCATTCCCATGCTAAAGAAAACCAGGCCCAGCCCCCAGGGCCCGAATCGCGGGCTTAGAAAGGCAATCAGGAACCAATTCACGACCTGGACGGCGAGGACGGCCGATAGGAAATGCCGCTTTTTCCGGGCGAAAGTCTTGTCTACCAGATGAGCCATCAGGGCTCCCCCGACGATGACCCCGCAGGCGATCATCATGATCAAATTACCCGCCCCCAGCTTGTCATAACCGAAAACATCGATCAGATAGGGATATCCCCATAGACCCTGAAACGTGCTGAGGGGTCCGCCGTAGGCATAGAAAAGGGCAAACATGACCCAGAAGAATGGACTTTTCAGAATATCCACGAACCCTCCGGATTTTCCGGATGGAGCCGCCTTGCCTGCCTCGGGGGGTAACGGGTAGCCGGGAGGATGATCGCGAATAAAAGCGCGGGAGAGAAAGGCCAGGAGGAGGAGGATTGCGGAGATGATGAAAAAAGAAGAACGCCAGCCTATTTGCCGGATGACCCAGGCGAAGGGGGTGGAGGCGGTTACCGCGCCCACGTTCCCCACGGCGAGGAGAATGATATTCATCCGGCCGAAGGCCTGAGCCCCGAACCAGGGGATAAAAAGCTTCAGGGCCGGGACGAATACTCCGGCGGCGCCCAGGCCGATGAAACCCCTACCAAGGGCGGCGATCAGCAGGCTGGGAGCCACGGCAAAGATCAGGGCCCCCAAGAACTCGATGAAGATGGAGATGAAAATGACTTTTCGGGGCCCGAACCGGTCGGTCAGCATCCCCACCACCGGCTGGCTCAAGGCATAGGGGTAAAAGTAAGCCGAGGACATGGCGCCCAGACTGGCACCCGAGGCCTGGAACTCGGCGATCAAATAGGGAGCCAGAACGCCGGTGGAGATGCGGTGAAAATAGACGAAGAAATAGACGGCATTGAGGATGATCAGGATCAGCCAGCGCTGGGAGACAAAGGACAATGTGAATGCCTATG
>PMCE01000063.1:0-36385 GCA_003154025.1 Syntrophaceae bacterium | reverse complement strand
GCCCTTGGAAAAGCAAAGTCTCGAAATGGCTCAAAGCTTTTTCCTCAGCAATTCGTTTACCATTTGAGGGTTGGCCTTCCCCTGGGTGGCCTTCATCACCTGGCCTACGAAGAAGCCGAAGAGTTTGTCTTTGCCCTTGCGGTAGGCCTCCAGTTCCTTGGGGTTCGCCGTCAGGACCTGATCGATGGCCTTTTCGATCTCCGAGGTGTCGGTCACCTGGACCAGGCCTTTCTCCTTCACGATCTCGGGGGCAGGCTTGCCGGTCTTGTACATCTCCTCGAAGACGGATTTGGCCATCCTCCCGCTGATCAATCCCTGGTCGATCAGCTTGAGCATCTCGGCGAGGTTGCCCGCCGGGACCGGGCATTCTTCGATCTCCCGCTCATCCCTCTTGAGCTCCCGCAGGAGCTCGGACATGATCCAGTTGCTGACGATTTTGGGCTTTTGGTAGGCGTTCAGGCATTCTTCATAGTATTTGGCGAGGGCCTTGGAGGAGGTCAGGATCTCGGCGTCATACTCGGGGATTTCATACTCCCGGATGAAACGGTCCTTCTTCTGGTCGGGAAGTTCGGGGAGGTGGGCCCGGATTTTCTCCACCCACTGGGGATCGATGACCAGAGGAACGAGGTCGGGGTCGGGAAAGTAGCGGTAGTCGTGGGCCTCTTCCTTGCCGCGCATGGAAGCGGTGACTCCCCGGGCGGCGTCCCATAGGCGGGTCTCCTGAATGACCCGATCCCCCTGATCCAGGAGGGCGGTCTGCCTCCGGATCTCGAAATCCAGGGCCTTCTGGACGTTGCGGAAGGAGTTCATGTTCTTGAGCTCGGTCTTCACCCCCAGAGCCTTCTGCCCCTTGGGCCGGAGGGAGATGTTGGCATCGCAGCGGAAGCTCCCTTCCTCCATGTTCCCGTCGCAGATGTCCAGAAACATGATGATCGCCCGGAGCTTGCGGAGATAGGCGCTGGCTTCCTCCGGGGATTGGATTTCGGGGGCGCTGACAATTTCGATGAGGGGAACTCCGGTGCGGTTGAAATCCACGTAACTCGAAGCCCCCCGGTCGGAAGAGAGGTCATGGATGAGTTTGCCGGCATCTTCTTCCATGTGGATCCGGATGAGGGCGATCCGNNCCTTTGGGAAGGTCCGGGTAGAAATAATTCTTCCGGGCAAACTGACTGTAAGGCGCGATCCGGCAATGGGTCGCCAGGGCGGCGCGTACCGTGTATTCGACCACTTTTTGATTGAGGACCGGGAGGCTTCCGGGGAGGCCGGTGCAGACCGGGCAGGTATGGGTGTTGGGCTCCCCCCCGAAGAGGGTGGAACAGCCGCAAAAAATCTTGCTGCGGGTGAGAAGCTGAGCGTGGACCTCCAGGCCGATGACCGGTTCATATTCCATGGCGTACTCCCATCATAGCTTTGGCTTGCGAAGATGATGTTCGGTGTTCTTTTCAAAAGCGTAGGCCACCCGGAGGATTTTTTCTTCCTGGAAGAGATTCCCCAGGATCTGAAGCCCGATGGGCAGCCCCTCCCGGCTGAAGCCGCAGGGCATGGAAAGGCCCGGCAGCCCGGCCAGGTTGCAGGGGATGGTGTAGATGTCCGAAAGATACATCTGCAGCGGGTCATCCGCCTTTTCCCCGATCTTGAAAGCCGGCGTGGGCGTCGTGGGAAGAAGGAGGGCGTCGCACTTTTCGAAGGCTTTCTCGAAATCCCGCCGGATGAGCGTCCGGACGCGGGAGGCTTTCAGGTAATAAGCATCGTAGTAACCGGCGGAGAGGGCGTAGGTCCCCAGCATGATGCGCCGTTTCACTTCCGCCCCGAAGCCCTGCCAGCGGGTCTCCTGGTACATGTCCATGAGATCCTGGGTTCCGCCGGCGCGGAACCCGTATTTTACCCCGTCGTACCGCGCCAGGTTGGAGCTGGCTTCACAGGGTGCGACGAGGTAATAGACGGCCAGGGCATAATCGCTGTGGGGAAGAGACACGTCCGTGGTCTGGGCCCCCAGCTTCTTTAAGGTTTCGATGGCCCCCCGGATCGAGGCTGCCACTTCGGGGTCGAGACCCTCCCCGAAGGCCTCCCGGGGAATGCCCAAAACCATCCCGCGCACGTCCTCCCGCAACGCCTCCGTGTAGTCCGGGACCGGAAGGTCGACCGAGGTGGAATCCCTAAGCTCGTGGCCGGAGATGGCGTTCAGCAGGAGAGCCGTATCCCGTACATCCTTGCTGAAGGGTCCGATCTGATCCAGGGAGGAGGCGAAGGCCACCAGTCCGTAGCGGGAGACCCTCCCGTAGGTCGGCTTCATCCCCACGATGCCGCAGCAGGCAGCCGGCTGGCGGATGGAGCCCCCCGTGTCGGACCCAAGGGAGGCGATGCATTCATCGGCTCCGACGGCGGCCGCCGACCCTCCGCTGGAACCCCCGGGGATCCTCTCCTGATCCCAGGGATTCCGGCTGGGGCCGAAGTAGGAGTTCTCCGTGGAGGAACCCATGGCGAACTCGTCCATGTTCGTCTTGCCGACGAAGACCGCCCCCGCAGCCTTCAGCTTTTCCATGACCGTGGCATCGTAGGGGGGGACGAAATTTTCCAGGATATGCGAGCCGCAGGTGGTGCGCACCCCCCGCGTGCAGATGACATCTTTGATGGCCAAGGGGATGCCGGTGAGAGGCCCGGCGTCTCCCTTCTGAATGCGGGCATCCGCGGCGGCAGCCTGCTCCAGGGCCGTTTCCGGCGTCAGGGTGATGAAGGCATGGATCCGGCCCTCCACCTCGGAGATCCTTTTCAGCACGGATTCGGTAATTTCCCGCGAAGTCACTTCCCTGCGCACCAGCATTTCATGGAGCTGGTGGGCGGTCATTTGATAGAGTTTCATTTTGCACCCGTGAAAGGGCTAGGGAATCTTCCGAAGCCCCTTTGCCCTTCATCGTATTTGTGCGAGGGTAATCTTCCGGGGCTTTCCCCTAAACCCACACTCACACTGACACCAACACTCTTCGGCATTCATTCGATGATCTTGGGAACCCGGAAGAACCCGCGATCGCCGTCCGGGGCGTTGCTCAAGCTAAGATCTTGGGGGGCGGAAGGAAGTACCTGATCTTCCCGGAAGACGTTCTTCTGGGCGACGGCATGGAAGGTGGGGGCGACTTCGCTGGTATCCAGTTCTTTGAGCTTTTCCATGTACTCCAGGATGGCATTCAATTGGAGGGTAAAGCGTTCCTTCTCCGCCTCGCTGAATTTCAGCCGGGCCAGCAGAGCTACATGCTCGACTTCTTGCTTGGTGATTTTCATTCCGGACTCCCTGAAGAGACAATTTACAAAATGGTAGCACAGGGGGTACCCTTTTTCAAGGTTCCCCCGACGAAAATGGCAAAGAGCAAAGTGCATAGAGCATAGCGGATACCCCCGGCCAAAAAGAAAACCTCCTCCTAAAACAGCTCTTTCGCTATGCGCTATGCCCTATGCGGTTTTATTATTTTTGTTTTTTTACCTTGACAGGGGGGAAAAGGCTTATTTATATTCATACTGAATTTTATTCGGGGAATTTGAGGAATGAAGGCATTTCCCTACCGCCTGGGAGTCCACGTTTCCATCGCCGGGGGGATTGACAAGGCGGTCGAACGGGCGCGGGATTTGGGGTGCTCGGCCATGCAGATTTTTTCCCGCAACCCCCGGGGGTGGGAAGCGTCGCCCCTTTCCCTCCCGCTCGTCCGGTTGTTTCGGGAGAAGGTGGAACAAAACGACATCGATCCGGTCGTGGTCCATACCCCTTACCTCCTCAACCTGGCCTCAGCGGACGCGGAACTGCACCGCAAGTCGGTCAAGGGGTTGTCCCAGGACCTGAAACGGGCGGAGCAGCTGGGGGCCCGTTACTTGGTGACTCATCTGGGAAGCGCGGGCAGCGGGAGTATGTCCTCCGGTCGGAGGCAGGTGATCAAAGCGCTCCGGAGTGTCCTGGAAGAGGATTCCCCGGTGACCCTGCTTTTGGAGAATAGTGCCGGAGGAGGGCGTAGTCTGGGCGCTTTCTTCGGAGAGATCGCCGAAATCCTGGCCGGGGCAGGGGGCGGCGACCGCATCGGCGTTTGTTTTGATTCCTGCCATGCCTACGCAGCCGGGTACGATTTTCGTTCCCGCGGGCAGAGCCGGGCGCTGGTGAAGGAATTCGACCAGACCGTCGGCCTGAGACGCTTGAAGGTCCTCCATTTGAATGACTGCGCGGGCTCGTTGGGGTCCCACCGAGACCGGCATCAGCATATCGGTAAGGGAGAAATCGGGCTCGAGGGATTCAGGAGCTTGCTCGGTCAGAAGCCCCTCGGAAAAATCCCCCTGATTCTGGAAACTCCGAAGGAGGAGCCCGGGGATGACCGGGAGAACCTTTCCCGCGTCCGGGGTCTGCTTTCTTCGGTTTAGATCCCCGGTGGAGGGGCAACTATTGCTCCGCTCCTCCGGAGGCTGCAAGGACCATTCCTATGAGTGAAGAAAATCGAAGCGGAAGAGCAATCCCCGGCGGGACCGCGGGGGAAAGGTCCGGCTCCACCCTTTTCGTTTGTTCGGCCGAAACTCTCAGGCTCCAGGGAAAGTTGGACGAAGCCATCCGGATCTGTAATGAGGGGTTGGAGAAGATGCCCGACTCCCTTCCCGGTCGGTTGCTTCTGGGAAGGTGTTATCTGGAAAAGGGAATGGTCGCAGAAGCCCGGCGAGAGCTGGAAATAGTGGCCCAGGGGATTGAAGAGTGCCTCCCCGTCTATAAACTGCTCAGCCGGGCCTACCTGGAGGAGAGGGACGTGGACAAGGCCCTCGAAGTTCTGCGCAAGACCCTGTATTTCCCGGCGGCGCAAGAGATGAAATCCCCTACGGTCACCCCCTTGGAGATGGGTTTGCTCCATCGGGGGTCCCATCCTCCTTTTGTTACGCCGCCTCTCTTTCAGAAGCAGCCCGAACCATCTCAGCCGCCGCCTGAAGAAAAGGCTGAGGAAAAGGAAGAGGAGGAAGAAACCTCCCAGCCCCCGATCCCCACTGATACCCTGGCGGATATCTACCTCAAACAGGGACACCTGGACCGGGCCCTCGGTGTATACGAGGACATCCTGGCCAAGGATCCCCAGAATGCGGCGGTGAGAGAGAAGTTAGAAGCCCTACGGAGGCGGGTCGACAAGGTTCAGAAGGTCGAGGCCGGGAAAAAAGTTCAGGCGCGCCTGGAGAAATGGTTGACGGCGGTTTCTTCCCGGTCGTAGATCCTTGGAACCTCCCTTTGCGGGAGGGAGCGGAAAATTACCGGTGAGAACGCCGGGAAAGAATAGATTCGGAAACTGAAGGGACGGCAAAAAGGGAAAAGCGGAAGGAGGATCGGCCCATTGAGTTTTGCTGAGAAACACCTGGCTCTGCTCCTGCGGCGGATGAAACTGGACGCCGTCCTTTTTTGGAGTTTGGAGAACATCCGTTTCCTGTGCGGGTTTACGGGAAGCGACGGTGCCCTCATCTACGGAGGGCAGGAGCAGGTCTTCCTTTCTGACTCGAGGTATGAAGAACAGGCCAAGACCGAGGTGCGGCCGGCAGCCTTCCGGAAATACAGGAAGAAGATCGAGGGGGTCGCCCAGCGTCTCCGCTCCATGGGGGTGAAACGCCTCGGTTTCGAGGCCCCGGCCCTGAGCTGGGAAAGTTATCAGAAACTGAAAGGCCTTCTGCCCCGGGTTTCCCTGGTCCCCCTTTCGGAACCGATTGCCGGCCTGCGGGCCCGGAAAGAACCCGGAGAGATCGAGAAGATCCGCAGGGCCATCCAGATCGCTTCCGATAGTTTCCTGGATGTCCTGCCCCGGGTAAAGCCGGGGGTGAGTGAGAAGACGCTGGGGAACTTTTTGGAAATCCGAATGAGGCGCCGGGGAGGCGAAGCTTCCTCTTTTCCCACCATCGTGGCCTCAGGGTTCCGCGGGGCTCTTCCCCACGGGAAGGCCTCGGATAAGAAGCTGGAAAAGAAAGACATCGTGGTCATCGATTTCGGGGAGCGCTATGAGGGGTATCACTCTGATGAGACCAAGACCCTGATTCTGGGGCGGCCGGACCCTTCGCAGGAGAAGATCTATGACCTCGTCCGCAAGGCCCAGGAAAGGGCGATCCGGGCCGTTCGGCCGGGGGCGAGCGTGCGGCGGATCGACGCCGCCGCCAGGGAGGTCATCGCCCGGGCGGGATACGGAAAGTTCTTCGGGCACGGGACCGGACACGGGATCGGCTTGGCCGTCCACGAACCCCCCACGATATCCCCCCGCGGTTCCGGGGTGGTGAAAGAGGGGATGGTCTTTAGCATTGAGCCGGGGATTTATCTTCCCGGCTGGGGGGGCGTTCGTCTGGAGGACCTGGTCCTGGTTACCGACCGGGGGTGCGAAGTCCTGAGCTATCTTTCGAAGGAGTTGAAAGATAACATTATCTAGGGTGCAGGGCGCAGGGTGTAGGGCGCAGGGCGAAAAAAAATTTCATAACCTTGTGCCATGAACCTTGAATTCTTCGCCAGAAATTATTCATGAGGAGTCTCTTATGTTCACGACATCCGATTTTCGCAAAGGACTGAAGGTCGAAATCGAGGGGGAACCCTATGTGATCGTCGACTTCCAACACGTGAAGCCGGGGAAGGGAGGGGCTTTCGTCCGCACCCGTCTGAAGAGCCTGGTGAGCGGCAACGTTCTGGACATGACCTTCCGTTCCGGGGACAAAGTGGATAAACCGGACCTGGAGGAAAGGGACATGCAGTTCCTCTATGAAACCGGCGGCGAGTATCATTTCATGGACACTAACAATTACGAGCAGCTCTTCCTGACCGTGGATCAGTTGGGGGAGAGCAAGGACTTCCTGAAGGAAAACCTGGTGATCAAAGCCCTCTTCCACAACAAACGGCCCCTCGGCGTCGAGGTCCCCATGTTCGTGGAGCTGAAGGTCACCCAGACCGAACCCGGAGTCAGGGGCGACACGGCGACAGGCGCCACCAAGGCCGCCACCCTGGAGTCCGGAGCCGTGATTCAGGTTCCGCTCTTCGTGGAAGAAGGAGATGTCCTGCGCATCGACACCCGTACCCGGGACTACATCACCCGGGTCAAATAATCTTTTCCCCCTCGAGGGGATGCTATTTAAATAGATCTGCGCTGGCGAAAAGGAGGCCTAAATGGAATATCCGGATGATCTCAACTACAATCGGAACCACCTCTGGGTCCGGGTCCAGGGAACCCGGGGGACCGTGGGGGTGACCGATTACGCCCAACGGGAAATGGGGGAAGTTCTTTTTGTAGACCTTCCGGAGGAAGGTTCGCAAGTGGAAAAGAACGATGTCTTCGGGTCGCTGGAGTCCTCCAAGACAGTNNTCAACGCGGCTGATTACGAAGAATTCATGGAACAGGAAGACGAAGAGAAAGAAGAAGAATGAGAGATGAAATCCTTGACAATTCCGGGGAAGGTTGCTAGAACCGGATTAGCAATGGAACCGAAAAAAATCAATGAGCCTCGGAGGTAGGGATGAAAATAATTGAGCAGGCGGTGAAGAAGGGGCTGAAATCACTCTCCGAATATGACTCCAAACGAGTTCTCAGCCACTACGGATTCCCGGTGGTAAAAGAAAAACTGGTCGACAGCCGGGCGGCCGCGGCCAAAGCGGCCAAGGATATCGGCCTCCCCGTGGTGCTGAAAGCTTGTTCTCCGGCCATCGCGCATAAGACGGAGAAGAAATTGATCGAAGTAGACCTGAGGACCCTGAAAGAGGTCGAACGGGCCTACACGGCTATCGTGGAAAGGGTAGGGGACGACACGCAGCTGGACGGAATCCTGGTCCAGCAGATGATCAAGGGATCGCGGGAGCTGGTCATCGGGATGATCCGGGACGCCCAGTTCGGGCCCTGCGTGATGTTCGGTCTGGGCGGTATCTTCACCGAGGTCCTCAAAGACGTCTCTTTTCGGATCGCCCCGCTGGAGAAGCGGGACGCCCTGGAGATGGCCCAGGAGATCAAAGGGGCCCCGATCCTGGGGTCGTTCCGGGGAATGCCGGCGGTGGATATGGAACTCCTGTCCTCCATGCTGATCAACGCAGGAAAGCTGGGGCTCGAGAATGACGCGGTGAAAGAAGTGGATGCCAACCCCCTTATCATTTCGGGGAACAAACCTGTGGTGGTCGATGCCTTGGTTGTCCTCGAGGGCGGGGCAAAGCCGTAGATAGGGAGAGAAAAAATGCCCAATACCGAGGAATTAGTGCAGGACGCCATTTCCGGTTCGGTTCGCGCCCTGGCCAAACTGATCACCATGGTGGAAAACGAGATGCCCGAGGCTTTGGAAGCTCTTCGGCGGCTGTACCCCCAAACCGGAAAAGCTTACGTCATCGGAATCACGGGTCCTCCGGGGTCGGGGAAGAGTACCCTCACCGACAAAATCACCAAAGAACTCCGCAAACGAAATTTTACCGTGGGGATCATTGCCGTGGACCCCACGAGCCCCTTCACTGGCGGGGCTCTCCTGGGGGACCGGCTGCGGATGCAGGACATTACCAGCGACGAGGGGGTCTTCGTCCGGTCCATGGCCACCCGGGGAACGCTGGGGGGGCTCTCCAGGGCTACAGCGGACACGGTCAAGGTCCTGGATGCCTTCGGCAAGGATTTCATCATCATCGAGACCGTCGGGGTGGGGCAGGATGAGGTGGATATCGTCAAGACGGCGGATACCACGCTCCTGATCTCCGTGCCCGGGCTGGGGGACGACATTCAAGCCTTGAAAGCCGGGATCATGGAGATTGGGGACATCTTCGTGGTCAACAAGGCCGACCGGGAAGGAGCGGACCGGGTGGTAACCGAGCTGAGCCTGATGCTGGACCTGAGCCCGGCCAAGAGCGCCTGGCGGCCCCCGGTCATGAAGACCGTGGGAACACTGGGGGAGGGCATCCAGGAGCTGGCGGAAAAAATCCTGGCCCACCGGAAATTTTTGGAAGAGGGAGAAGGTCTGGTAAAGAAGCGAAACATCCGGGCCCGGGAGGAGATCCTCAACCTCATCGAAAAAGAGATCTCCAAGTACATCCATAAGATGATGAAGTATGACGTGACCTTCGATGAGGTCATCGAACAGGTCGTGGCGCGGGAAAAGGACCCCTATTCCTACGCCCAGGCCATAACCGAGCCCTTTGCCAAGTATTACCAGATCTATAAAGTGGATAAAGGGAAAAATTAAGAAAAGTGCTGCCGTGCAGGGGTGCTGCGGTGCTGAGCGGTTCTCAAGAAATAGTATTCTTAGGAATCCCGTAGAACTGCAGCACCGCAGAACGGCAGTACGGCCGCACCTCTTTTATTCCTGCCCCCCGTACTTTTCCGGAAAGCGCAGGCCCAGGTAACCTAACTCCCCCATCCGGGTGAAGACCGAATCGGGAAACCCTTCGGCCTCCTCCCACTCCTCGGCGTGCGGGGCTAACTCCTTTTCCACGAATTTTCGCGCCGCATCCCGGAACAGCTCATGCTCTTCGGCAAACATGGGATGTTTCATCTCTCCGCTCCTTTTTCAACCATTCATGGGACGCAGATTCGCGCAGAAAGATCAAAAAACAATAAAATTGCGGGAATCAAGCCTAAAAAACCCAATTGATTTTTCAGGTATGGGTCCCATCTTTTTTTATGTTCCTCATATCTGGGTTGATCTGCGAGAATCTGCGTCCCATTAAATTTTTGCGTTTTTTTTCGAAAACCGCTCCCGCAGTTCCCGTTTCAGCACTTTTCCCCCGAACTGAGTCTTGGGGAGAGAATTCACGAAGGCTACCGATGTGGGCTTCTTGTAACCGGCCAGGTGGGCTTTGCAGAAATCGATCACCTCGTGCTCGGTCAGAATCTCTCCTTCCTTGAGGACGACGACCGCTTTGATGGTTTCTCCCCATTTCTCATCGGGAACGCCGATAATCACCGCTTCCACAATCCGGGGATGACGGGCCAGGACTTCCTCCACTTCCTTGGAGTAAACATTTAGGCCGCCAGTTTTAATCATGTCCTTTTTCCGGTCCACAAAGTAGAGGAAGCCGTCTTTGTCGTACTTGCCCAGGTCCCCCGTGTGCAGCCATCCCCCCCTCAGGGTCTGAGCGGTCTCCTCGGGGTTCCGGTAATACTCCTTCATGACCGTGGGGCCCTTGATAAGGATCTCTCCCACCTGGCCCGTGAGCAGATCGCGGTCTTCGTCGTCCACGATCCGAACCTCGGTGCACATGTAGGGTTTTCCCACGCTCCCCGTCTCCTTGGGCCGGTCCGTAGGCTTTAGGATGGTGATCCCCGGGGAGCCCTCGGTCAGCGCGTAAGTCACATAGGTCTTGGCCTGGGGAAAGAGGCGCGTCTCGACGGCCTTCTGCATGGCGGGATGGAGGAATCCCTGGGAGGAGAGGTACATGCGCATGGAACTCGTGTTGTAGGACTTCGACTCCAACTCTTGGAGAAGCTTCCCCCATATGGTGGGATTCCCGGTCATGGCCGTGACTTTCTCTTCTTCGATGATCTCCAGACATTTCCGGGAGTCGAACTCCTTGGTGACGATGAAAGTACCGCCGGCGTACATGTAGGCCAGAAAACGGCTCAGGGCGGCGGCATGGAAGAGAGGCATGGGATAATAGACCACATCGTCAGGGGTGGGGCTTTGGTTTTCGGTGGTCACGGAGATGATGTTCCAGAGCAGGGATTTGTGGGTCAGGACGGCCCCTTTGGGAGTTCCGGTGGTGCCCCCGGTGAAGAGGATGAAGGCCTCGTCTTCTTCCCGGACCTCGATGGGGAAATCCTCGGAATCGTTCTGAGCCATCAGCCCTTCATAGGAAAGGGCAAAGAATGGGGCGGAAGCTCCCGCAAAAATCCATTTCTCAACCTGCGGAAGGGAGGGGCGAATCTTTTCCACCCGGGGCAGGAAATCCTGGGTGAAGGTGAAAATCTTACACCCGGTGAAGCTGGCCTGGTACAGAATGTCCTTGTCCATCCCCCAGGCATTCAGGGGAACGGTGACGGCCCCGAGTTTCAGGTGGGCCAAGTAAGATTCCATGAGTTCGATGGAGTTGAAGGAAAGGGTGGCGATCCGGTCTCCTTTCCGTAGGCCTAGGTTCGCCAGGGCCCGGGCCAGGCGGTTGGATCGTTCGTTGAGCTCGCGGTAGGTCTGTCGTTGGTCTCCGCAACGGATGGCGGTCTTGTTTGGAAATTTGCGCGAATTGCGAACCACCGAATAACCGTGAGTCATTTCCATGGCATTCGTCTCCTCTTTTCCTGCCCTGGGGTTTGGGGGAATTGCGAAGTGCGGCTGGAATCTTGTGCTCAGGGCATCGGCTGGATCGGTTTCCGATTTTCCTTTAGCAGATGAGGAGGAAAATTACAAGGGGGAGGGAAAACTTTCCTTCCCCCTGTCTGGAGGGTGGTTACGCCAGAAGGGGACGATCTTGGGGCATTGGTTCGTGCTGGAGAGTTTCTGGCCATAATCATGAGGCAGTTATTCTTCCCTGGGAAGAATCATTTTTATAGAAAGCCAGCCGAGAGAGTGTCCGTTGGGCGGGATTTTGACGATTCATTGCCTCCTTGCCGGCGTCTCATTGCGGAATGCGGGGCGGAAGCTCTATGAATATCTCCACCCGCCGATGCTTATGGCCAGAAACTCTCCGGCCCGAACCAAACACGCGCGCCGATGGGCAGAAGAAGTAGGGGCGATTCATGAATCGCCCCTACGAGGGTGCGCAATTCCGGAAGAGGCTGATCATAAGAATCCCGGGCAAGAGCAAAGATCGGCGATCTTCACCCGATTCCGGCGATCTTCTTAGCCAGTTCCTTCTTGGCCTCCAGGTCCGCTTGCCGGCGGATCATGATACGCTGGGCCTGGGGCGGTCCGGCCCCGTGCATGGATTCGGTCCGGTAGCCGACCGCGGCCGTGCCCAGGGTCAGGTTTTCAATCAAACGGAGGACCCGCATGCGGTGCTCCGTGGGCACGGAGGCCACTCCCTTCAAGTATTTTTCGATGAAAGGACCGGTGCGCTCGCTGCGCAGGTCCTTCTCCGAGGGCATCGTCACCATCATGCCGCCGGCCACATCCTCGGCCAGCCGGGCGATCTCGTAAGGGAAGCGGGTCACGTTCTGCTTGCACACATTGGCCAGGAGCATGTCGATCTCGAAGTTTCCGGCCCGGGTGGCATGCCCTTCGGCGGAGCAGGCCAGCCCGCAGGAGTACAGGGTCTCGTTGAGGTGGACCATCTCGATGATTTTGTCGCCGATGTGGGAGGCTTTGGCGGCTCCGTTGTAGTCCGCCGCCAGGGAAGTGGCCCCGATGAGCACATCCCCCACGCCGACCTTGCATCCCCCGTAACTCTGCCGGTGGTACCCGGCGAAGCGTTCCACCAGGGTGCCCACAAAATCCGTCTCCCCGCAGAGGAAAACCCTCTCCCAGGGGACGAAGACGTCGTCGAAAACGGCCAGGACTTCATGACCGCCGAACTGATGGTTGCCCACGTCGATGGCGCTCCCCTCCAGCTTCCTCGTGTCGCAGGACTGGCGCCCATAGATGAAGAAGAGGCCTTTCGAATCCGTGGGCACGGCGAAGGAGATGGCGTAGTCCTTCTCGTCCTCCTTAAGCGCCATGGTGGGCATGACCACCACTTCGTGCGAATTCACCATGCCGGTCTGGTGGGCCTTGGCCCCGCGCACCACCACTCCGTCCTTCCGTCGTTCCACCACCCGGAGGAACATGTCCGGGTCGGCCTGCTGGACCGGGCGCAGGCTCCGGTCTCCCTTCACATCGGTCATGGCCCCGTCGACCACCAGGTCCTCTTCCTGGACCCGCCGCAGGAACTCCTGGAAGCGCTTGTGGTAGGAGGTCTTGTGCTTTTCGTCGGTCTCGAAGGTCGTGCTGTAGAGGGCGTTCATGGCGTCCATGCCCACGCAGCGCTGGAAGCAGGAGGCTGTTCTTTGTCCGAGGAGGCGCTGCATCTTCACCTTGTTCACCAGGTCCTGCGGGCTCTGGTGGATGGCTGTGAAGCGGTTGATCTTTTTTCCGGTCAGATGGGAGGCCGTGGTCATCAAATCCTTGTGCTCATCCTCCTGGGCGAGCTGGAAGGTCATGACGACCGAGTTGAGGGAGGGACGAATGACCGGGTGGTCCACCGGGTTCTTCACCCGCTCTCCCAGAAGATATACTTCCAGTTTCAATTTTCGCAGACTCTCGATGTATTGTTCCGGTGTCTTCATAATTCCTTCTTTCGGGTTGCTCGTTGCTGGTTACTCGTTTCTCGTTTTTTTGACCAGCAACATGGAACGAGCAACATTCTTTTATCTCATCAGCGCGCCGCCGGCCACCATGCGGTTGATCTGATTGGTCCCTTCGTAAATCTGCGTCAGCTTGGCATCGCGCATCAGCTTCTCGACGATGAATTCCTTCGTGTACCCGTATCCGCCGTGAACCTGAACCGCGTCCGTGGTCACGCGCATGGCCGCATCGGTGGCGTAGAATTTTGCCTGGGCCGCCTCGCGGCTGTACCGCTTATGCTGGTCCGCCAGATAGGACGCGTACCAGATGAGAAGGCGGGAAGACTCCACCGCCGCAGCCATGTCGGCGAGCATGAAGTTCAACCCCTGGTGGGTCCCGATGGGGCGCCCGAACTGGACCCGCGTTTTGGCGTAGGCGAGGGAGGCCTCGAAGGCGGCGCGGGACAGCCCCAGGCCTACCGTGGCGATATTCACCCGGCCTTCGTCCAGGGCTTCCATGGCCCACTTGAACCCTTCCCCCTCGTTCCCCAGGCGGTTTTCCCGGGGCACGACCACATTCTCCAGGATGACTTCGGCCACGTTCAGGGACCGCTGTCCCATCTTATCCTCCACCTTCCCGATGGAGAGGCCCGGGGACTCGCGGGGAACCACAAAACCGCAGATGCCCTTCGTTCCCTTGGAAGGATCGATGGTGGCAAAAATACTGTACAGGGCGGCATAGCTGGCGTTGGTGATGAAACATTTCTGTCCGTTCAGCACGTAATGGTCGCCCTCGAGCTTGGCCCGGGTTTTCAACCCCCCCGCGTCGGACCCGGCTTCTCTCTCGGTCAGCCCGAAGGAGGCCGTCTTTCCGGATTTGTTCAGGGGGATGAGGAAGCGGCGCTTCTGCTCGTCAGACCCGCCGCACAGAATGGGCCCGCAGGCCAGAGAGTTGATGCCGATCATTCCGTTGAGGGCCACGCAGGCGGCGTTCATCTCCTCGCTGATGAGGGAGGCATCCAGCAGCCCTAATCCGATGCCGGCGTATTCCTTGGGGCAGGTAAGATTCATCAAACCGGCCGCGTGGGCCTTCTGGATGATGTCTCCGGGAAACCTCGGGTTCTTGTCGTAATCCAGAGCCGCCGGGGCGATCTCCTTGGCGGCGAAATCGCGGGCCGTCTTCTGAAAGGCTTTCTGCTGTTCGCTCAAAGTAAAATCGATCATCGCAAGACTCCTCCTTTTACGGAACGGAATGCTGAGATTCCGGAATATGGGGAAAATGGAATGATGGAAAACTGGAACGATGGAATGATGGAATAATGGAACGGTGGAGAAAGAAGCGGCCGTTACCTTACCCATCATTCCATTATTCCATTATTCCAGCTACTCGCTTGCTAAATTAATATTTAAACTTATCAGAAATTCTTGGAACTGTCCAGAAGGATTGTCACCGGGCCGAAGTTGACCAACTCCACTTCCATATGAGCCTGGAAGATCCCCGTGGCTACCTTCAATCCACGGGCCCGAGCGGCGTCCACAAAATAATCGTACAACTTTTGGGCTTCGCCGGGAGGGGCAGCATCGGTGAAGGATGGGCGACGGCCCTTGCGGCAGTCGGCATAAAGGGTAAACTGCGAGATGATCATCAGTTCTCCCCCCATATCCAGGAGAGAAAGGTTCATCTTGCCTTCCCTGTCCTCGAAGATGCGCAGGTTGACGATCTTGTCCAGCAGGGAATCGGCTTCCCTGGGAGTGTCCCCCTGTCCGACCCCCAGAAGGATCAAGAGGCCTGACCCGATTTCTCCGGAGATCGCCCCTTCGACTCGTACCTGGGCACGGCTTACCCGTTGAATCACAGCGCGCATTGAACCCCCCTGAAAGTGATTTCAGATTGCAGATTTCAGAATTAAGATTTAGAACCGAGCTGGCAAATAATTCTTAAAGTCTGAAATCTGAAATCTGCAATCTGAAATCTGAAATCACTCCCTATCTCCTTCTCCCCAGAAAGGTATTCTCCAATTCCCAGTTGGTCAGGGAGGCGATTTTTCGGTACGGAGAAGCGGAGGGATCTCTCACCCAGAGGATCAAGGGGCCCAGCCCCTTTTGAAATTCCGGCATCTGCTCCTTGCTCAACGAGGGGGCGCGTGGAGAGATCTCTTTTAGGGGGTTGCGGTAAACCCCGTTCTTCTGGAGTCGAAAATCGAGGTGGGGACCGGTAGCGAGTCCCGTAGCCCCTACGTAACCGATGACCTGCTTCTGGCGGACCGATCTGCCCTTGGCGATTCCCGAAGCAAATCCGCTCAGGTGCCCGTAGAAGGACTGATACCCCTTCGGATGTCTGATCGCAACCTGCTTCCCATAGCCTCCGTTCCACCCGCAGGAGACCACGGTACCATCA
Source organism: Syntrophaceae bacterium (assembly GCA_003154025.1). The sequence goes on along the minus strand of PMCE01000063.1, from coordinate 20,806 downwards.
GCCACGGCCCATATCGGTGTCCCCACCGGGGCCGCGTAATCGACTCCCAGGTGCGGGCGGTTTCCTCCCAGAATGGGGTGGGGGCGAGAACGGGAGTACCCGGAGGAGATGCGGGTGAATTTCAGCGGAGACCGGAGAAGCGCCTTGCGTAGGGATTCCCCTTGGGGGGTGTAATAGTCTCCATTCTGGGCGGCCGGCTCGAAATAGACGGCCTGGTGTTTCCGGTTTTCCCGTTCATATTCGGCGTAGAGGATCCGGCCGTAGCGCACGAAGGCATCCCCGACATAGTATTTTTCCACCACCATCTCAAAGCGGTCGCCGGGCTGGGGATCGGTGTGAAAATCGATTTCCCAGGCGAAGACTCCGGCAAAATCCATGACCAGGGGGTCCCCCTCACCCGCCTGGTCCATGGCGTCAAAGAGGTTGGTGAGGATCTCTCCCGAGACCCGGACCCAGTACTTGTCCACGGCTACTTCCTTCTTCACGGCCAGCCATTCTCCGGCCGGGGTGAGGGAAAGCTGGTAAATGTCCAGCGGGCTGGCGGTGTAAAGGAGGTTTAAAAACCTGCCTTGAGGATTCAGGCGGATTTCGAAGGCTTCGCCGGGCTTGACCCGCCGGAGATTGACCACGGATTTAAGATGGCCGCAGAGGGTTTCGACTAGATCTTTGGGGAGTCCCTGGGACCGGAGGGCGGAGGAAAGGTTCTGTCCCCTGGAAATCTTTCCGGCGACGACCCGGTCGGGCGGCGGGGGAGGGGGCGGCTGGAACCGGAGAAGAGTTTCCTGACTTTCCGGGAGGCGGGGTTTCTCCCCCGTCGGCCAGAGGAGATATCCCCCCAGGAGGAGTCCGGTAACGGCTAGAATCATTCCCCCGACAATCCAGTATTTTTTCCCCGGCCCGGGAGAGGAATGCTCTCCCTGTTTCCAGCCGCTACCTATGGTTTGAATTCTATGTTTCCTCCCTCTGGCGAATATACAATCGGGGGAGTTTTTTTGGCAAGGGGAAAAGCCCTTCGTCCTCCTTCACTCTTTTCCAAGAAGGCGGAAGAGGAAGTGGATTTCAGAGGTTCCCCGGTCCAGGAGCAAGTGCCTTGCTTCCGGGCCATAAGCTTGTTTTTAGCCAGAAAAGAGAATCTCAAAAATGAAAGGGGGCCGTTTCGTGGGCTCCGGGGGAGAGGGAGGGCATTCGCCTTCCGCGGCGGGAAGGAGGCTCTCACCACAAGGCGGTGAAGACCATGGCCCCCGAGAGGAGGATGAGGGTTGCGATGGTGAGGAGGGAGATCAGGTTCATCGCCCACCCGTTGGTGTATTTTCCCATGATCCTGCGGTCATTCACCAGGACCATCATGAAGATGAGAACCACCGGGAGAAGCGATCCGTTGATCACCTGGGAGTAGAACATGATGGGAATCAAGGGGATGTCGGGGAAGAGAATGACCGCGGCGCCCAGGACGATCATGAGGGAATAGAGGCCGTAGAACTGGGGCGCCTCGGCGAATTTCCGGTTTATGCTCGATTCCCAGCCGAAGGCCTCGCAGATGGTGTAGGCCGTGGAGAGGGGCAGGATCGAAGCGGCAAAGAGGGAGGCGTTGAGAAGCCCGAAGGCGAAGAGCCAGGTGCAGTACTTTCCCGCCAGCGGGGCCAGGGCCAGGGCGGCGTCCTTGGCGGTTTCGATCTTGATCCCGGCCTGGAAGATGGTCAGGGCGCAGAGCATGATGATGAAGAAGGCTACAATGTTCACGATCACCGAACCGAAGACCACGTCCATCCGGGCGTACTGGTAGTCTTCGGCCTTCAACCCTTTGTCTACCACCGAAGACTGGAGGTAAAACTGCATCCAGGGGGCGATGGTCGTCCCCACGACGCCCACGGCCATGGTCAGGAAATCGGGGGTGAAGTGCATGGTGGGGGTCACGAATTGATCGAAAATCCCCTTCCATTGGGGGTGTACCAGAAAGCCGGAGACGATGTAGGAAATGTAAAAGAGACAGGCCACCAGAAAGGCCTTCTCCACGGATTTGTAGCTTCCCTTCACCACCAGCCACCAGACGAAGAAAGCGCTCAGGGGGACGGAGAGGTACTTGCTTACCCCGAATATTTCCAGGCTGGCGGCCACTCCGGCGAACTCGGAAATGGTGTTTCCCAGGTTGGTCAGGAGGAGGGCGATCATCAGGTAGAAGGTCGCCCGGGCGCCGAAACGCTCCCGGATGAGGTCGGAGAGGCCCTTGCCGGAGACGACCCCCATCCGGGCGCACATTTCCTGGATGACGATCAGGGCCAGGGTGATGGGGATCAGGGTCCAGAGGAGGGTGAGGCCATATTCCGAACCGGCCAGGGAATAAGTGGTAATGCCGCCGGCATCGTTATCGACGTTGGAAGTAATGATTCCCGGGCCGAAGAGGGCGAAAAACATCACCAGGGTTCGCCAGAACCCTTTGCGCGAGGTCTCCTTGGGAGGCTGCCCCGGGGTCCCTGCGGGGACCGGGGGAAGGTCGTCTTTATGGGCAAGCAAGGGTCGGGGTCCTCTTCATCTTCATCCATGGCGTTTACTTTCCCAGTTTCGGAGCCACGATCTCCACGAGGCTCTTGAAGGGGATGACCCCCCTGATGTGGGTCTCTTCGTCGACTACGGGAATGGCCTTGAGGCCGTATTTAGCGAAAAGGTTGGCGATCTCTTCCTTTTTCCCTTCCAGGCCAACATGGACCACCCGGGTATCCATCATGTTGGACAGCTGGGTTTGGGAAGAAGCCATGAGAAGCTCTCGCAGGCTGATCACCCCCAGGAGGTGCTCCTCCTCATCCGTCACGTACAGGTAGTCGATGACATCCAGGGTATCGGCCTCCTGCCGGAGAAAGTCCAGCGCCTGCCGGGCCGTGGCCTGGGGCGGAAGCCCCGGAAAGGCGCTGGTCATCAGCCCTCCGGCCTTCTCTTCGTGGTGCTCCAGGAGTTCCTTCACGTCCTCGGCGATCTCCTTCTCCATCTCTTTTAGAATCCCCTCGGCCTTCTCTTTGGGAAGATCACCGAGGAGGTCGGCTGCTTCGCTGGGCGACATCTCTTCGATGATGTCCGAGGCCTTGGCCGTGTTCAGGTTCTCGATGAGGCGAACCTGGATCTTGGGATCGGTCTCTTCCAGGGCTTCGGCCGCGGTCTCCACGTCCAGAGACTGAAAGACTTCGGTGCGTTTATGGATGTCCAGCTCCTCGATGATGTCCGCCAGGTCCGCCGGATGGAGAAGGGACAGCCGGTTCTGGGCGACCTTCAGCCGGAGGAGGTGCGGGGAAGAGAGGGGCTGCACGAACCTCCAGGGGATGAAATGGTCCGCCGGGTGGTAATCAAAAAACCACTGGAAGAACTTGTCCACAGCCTTTTCCCATCCCACCCGGCGCATGAGTCCCCGGAATCCCACATCCACATGGATCAGAAAGAGATTGCTGTTGACTTTCAGCAGATGGAGGTCGTTGACCCGCAGAATCTTGGCCCCGTGGGTGTCGACGATCTGCTTGTCCAGCAAGGCCTCCTTCAACAACAACTCGCCTTCGGCCGGGATCTTATCCGCTGGGTCGCTGGGTGCAGGGGAAGACAACACGAATTGGTTTTCAGACCAGGCCACCCGGGTCCAGGGGAGACGGACCGGGGTCTTCGAGCCACGCGGGAGGTAGAGGATCGAGGTAACCGGAGGATACAAGTCGGCCACGGCCACCCCCAGGTCCAGGATCTTTCCCAGGTCCCGTCCTGCTGAATCGACGATTCTTCTTCCCAGGATCCGGCTCAAAAATAAAAAAACCTGAGAGTCGGGGGCGATCGCCATGCTGAAACCTCCAGGGTAATCTTTTTATAACACTCTTGCCGAAATTTGAAAAGAAATTTTCTGTTTTTTCGGATGAAAAAAGGAAATAATTGGTCTATACTTCCCAATTTATAGGGGGAATGTTTCGCCCTATTCTGGTTTCCATGGCGAATCGTCTGAGAACCGATGAAAAAAGCCTTTCAGCTGCAATCTTTCATTTCCCGTCAGCTGTCCCCGAAGCGGATCTTCATTCCGGGGTTTGGCGCCTACATCCTTTTGGGGACCCTGCTCTTGTGGTTTCCCTTCTCCGCGGCCAAAGGTCCCTTATCTTTCATCGATGCTCTCCTCACCTCCACCTCGGCGGTTTGCGTGACCGACCTGGCGACCATCGATATCGCAAAAGGTCTCTCTTTTGCCGGGCAGGTCATAGCCGTCCGGGATGTTCTTTCAAACCGGGTTCACCTGGTTCCCCGGGCTGATTTTGTGATCAAGGAAAGCGATATCCTGATCGTCATCGGCGGGAAGAGGATATTCAAAAAATCCAGTAAAGGGATATAATGGACGAATTCCAGGCCGCGCATACGAACACTGGCCTCCGATCCCGCAGACTTCCGCGGAGATTCATCATAGGACCCTTGGAATGACCCCCAATGCAGCCGAAGCTGAATTCTTGAACAATAGTCAGGCAGTCCCGAAATCAGGGTCGGCCGGTTTGCGCCGCGATGTCACGGTTTGGGGCTCCTACATGTGGGGATATGCGGATGTGGGCGCGGACATCTATGCCGCCCTCGGGCTGGTCATCGCGGCCACCCAGGGGGGAGCGGTAGCCGCTTTTGCGCTGGCCGGACTCGTCTACATCATGATCGGCCTGGCTTACACGGAGCTTGCGGCAGCCTATCCGGTTGCCGGCGGAGGCCAATATTTCGCCCTCCGGGGGCTGGGAGATTTCTGGGGCTTCGTCGCCGGATCGGCCCTCCTGCTCGACTACACGATCGATATCGCCCTTTTTACGGTGGCCTCTGCCGGGTATGTGAATTTTTTCTTCCCCATTTTGAAAACCATCACCGTCAGCTTCGGACCGTTCCATGACGTGGCTATCGTCTGGTGCATAGAATCCGTGGTCATGACGCTGGCCCTTATCTGGCTGAACCTCCGGGGCATGCGGGAATCTTCCATGGTGAACGAGATCCTGGGGGCCATCGACATCATCTCCGAGTCGAGCATCATCATCTTCGGGTTTATCTTCGCCTGGAACCCGGACCTTCTCGCGAGCCAGTGGCAATGGCAGGTAGAGCATTGGAACTGGAAGCAGTTTATGTACGGGTCCAGCCTGGCGATCATCTCTTTCGTCGGCCTGGAGTCCATCTCTCAGGCCGCTCAGGAAACCCGACGGCCCGCCACGATTGTTCCGCGGACCTCCATCTCCCTCATCTTTACCGTCTTTATCTTCGCCATCTCTTTCTCCACCCTCGCCCTGGGAATTGTGCCCTGGAAGGCCTTTGTCGGCCACGAGGGAGATCCCATTGCCATGCTGGTAAATAAAGTGCCGTACATCGGAATGGTAGCTGGACCTTTTACGGCGATGCTGGGGGCGACCATTCTGTTCATCAGCGCCAACTCCGGGGTCATGAGCGCCTCCCGGCTCACCTTCTCCATGAGCCAGTTCCATTTCATCCCCCCTTGGTTTGAAGCGGTGCACCCCAAGTACCACACTCCCGTCCGAACGATCGTGATCTTCTCGGGGATCGGGATCCTTCAAACCGTCGTGGCCTTTTTGTTCGGTCAGGACGCGGCCATGGAGATCCTCGGCAATATGTACGCCTTTGGAGCCACGCTGGGGTATAGCCTTGTTTTTATCGCCTTGATCCGGCTCCGCTTCACGGACCCATACAGTCCGCGACCTTACAGGATGCCCCTCAATTTGAAGATACGCTACGGGGAAAGAATCGTCGACCTTCCGATCCTGGGATTTATCGGAACCGCCGGGGTTCTTTTCGTACTGGCCGAGGTGGTCATAACCCACGATATCGGGAGAATTGCGGGCCCCGGCTGGGTTATCCTTTGCTTTTTTTATTATGCCTGGTACCGGAAAAAAGTGGGGCTCCCGGTGTTCAAGACCGTTAAACGTGACTGGGAAAAGGAGCAAAAAGCCGTGCTGGAATCCGCAGAGGAATTTGAATTGCTCGAACACTACCGGCTGGCCTTGGCCGAGCGCGATAAGCTTTTGAAGAAACACTCCGTCGAACGCACGGGGAAGAAATAACCGGTTGCACCCCCGTAATGAAAGCGATAAACAGCGTGGAAAAAAACAAGGGGCCATTCGGCCGCGGGCGCACCGAGAGAGGGAGGGCGGCTGCCAGCCCTGTTCCTGTTCCGGGAAAATTATCGGGGCGCAATTACTTTGAGATCGTCAGCAGTCTTCTCTTTCTTTTTTTGGGAATGATCATCTTATACCGTTCCCTTACCGAAACGAGGCTGTTTCTGGGTATGGTCGTAGGAGTTCTATTCCTAGCCTATGGAATCTTCCGCCTGAGATATATCTGGAACTTTTTTCTCTGGAAGGGTGAGAGACCATGACCACGATTTACCCCCTGGGGATCTTTATGGCCGTGATTTTCGCCATATCCATGGGCGGTTTGATGTATTGGATGCTCACGGTTCCGCCTTCCCTCCCGGCTTCCGTGGCGAAAGCGCGGGTATCGGTGGAAGCNNGTCCTTCTCTCTTTCCTCCTGGAGGTCCCCCGGACTCTCCCCCTGGATGCCCCCATGCCCGATGAGGAAGCCAAGGCCCAGGAAGCCTTGGGCTTGGCCAAGACCATCGTGGACCTTCACGGACTGCCCTCGTCGATGAAGATCATCCGGGCCCGCGTGGCCGGCGTCGAAATCGCCCGGGAGGCGACGGAGCAGGACGCGGACATGATCATCATGGGGATGCGACCCGGGATGGGGGTGGGCTACGAGGCCTTTGCCCGGACCATGGAAGTCTTGATGCGCAAGGCGCCCTGCGAGCTGTTGATCGACCGGGCTGCGGAGGAAAAGACGGCTTAAAAAGGCTTCCGGGGTTCGGGCTAGTTTTTTCAAAAATCGAAGAGGATTGGATCTAGGGATTTTTACGCCTCTTCGTTCACGCGGGTGAAGATTTTGGGGAGGCCATAACATGCGCGTAGTCATCTTGGGGTGTGGAAAGCTGGGGTCCCGGCTGGCCAAGAAACTTTCGGAGGCAAGCCATCAGGTCGTGGTTCTGGACCGCGAGCAGGAAGCCTTAAACCAGCTGGGCCCCGATTTCAAGGGGGAGACCCTGGCGGGCGCCGCCTTCATCGAGGAGAACATCGCGCGGGTTCTCGAAGAGAAGACGGATCTCATCGTCTCCGTCACGGACAGCGACAATTACAACATCATGTTCGCCCAGTGGGTCAAGACGAAATTCAAGGTTCCCCGGGCCATCGTTCGCGTCTATGATCCCATCCTGGCGGGCATCTATCGCCAGCACGACCTGGAGACGGTCTGCCCGACCAACATGGCCCTGGAGGCCATTCAGGGAATGCTGAAGATCTGAGGAGATCCCGCATGTATGTCATCATTGTCGGTGCCGGAAGGGTCGGTTACTACCTGGCCAAGCACCTGCTCTCTCAGGGCCAGGAGGTGATGCTCATCGAAAAGGATAAGAGCAAGGTCTCCTCCATGCTGGAAGAGCTGGGGGATTCGGTGATGCCGGGGGACGGCTCGACCATGGAGACGCTCACCGCCGCGGGGGCGAACCGCGCCGATGCGATCGTGGCCGTGACCGGGCATGACGAGGACAACCTGGTCACCTGCCAGCTGGCCAAAATGATGTTCTTCCGTCCCCGGACCATCGCCCGGGTGAACAACCCCAGGAATGAAGAGGTCTTCTGGAGCATGGGGATCGACGCCACCGTGTCGGCCACCAAGCTCATCAACGCCCTGATCCAGGAGCAGGTCACGGCGCACGAGATGCTCATCCCCCTCATGACCATCCGCGGAAGCGACATCGAGATCATCCAGACCAATATTTCTTCCACCTCCCCGGCGCTCCATAAAAAGATCAAAGACCTGGTTTTGCCCAAGGGAACTCTGCTCATCTCCATCCTCCGGGGCGAAGAGGTCCTCATCCCCCGGGGGGATACGGAGCTGGCGGATGATGATCGGGTCATCGCCCTGGTCCGGAAGGTGCATGAAGAGGCCCTCCGCTTGCTGCTCACCCCCCCCGAGGCACCACCCCAAAAAGCTTGAGGAAAAGACTTGCGCCCATCCTGCTCCATCGTTATGCTGAAAAAAGGGAAGAGGTCACCCCCGGGTGGAGCTATCCGAACTCGGGGGGGGGACCCGGGAAAATTCATGAGCCGAACGACAGTCCCACTCGGGCTTCAGATCTTGCTGTGCCTATTCCTATTATCGGGAGGACCGGTGAATGCTGCGGATCGAGTGACCATCGGCCTGGTGGAGGAGGTCATCCTCCTGCCCTGGGGGGTGAAGATGCCGGCCCGGATTGATACCGGGGCGGCTACTTCTTCCCTCGACGTGAGGGACCTGACGGTCAAAAAAAAAGTGGCTGAATTCCGGCTGCCGGACAAATATGGCAGCACCGCCATCCGTTTGCCGGTCAAAGCCTGGCAGGTGATACGTTCGGCGGATGCCCGGGAAAGAAGGCCGGTCGTGGAAGTCGAACTCTGCATTGGCTCCAAGCAGCTGCGCGCCCGGGTCAACCTGAACAACCGGTCGCAGGTCCAGTACCCCTTCCTCATCGGCCGAAATATCCTTCAAGAAAATTTCCTCGTGGACTGCATGAAAGAGTTCTGCAATCCGCCGAACTGCCCCGTCCCTCTTCCCAAATGAAACGTCCTGCGCTCTGGCTGGCCCTCTCCCTTTTCCTTCTCACGGCGGCGACCGTGACCTACCGGATAGGGGGGCTGGGGTACCCCGTCTTCCCCACGGCACCGGGAAAGACCTGGCAGCTGGCGATCCATGTGCACCTGGTTGCGGGAGAGGGAGAGGCCAAAGTTCTCCTCGGTCTCCCCACCGAGAACCCGGGCCGGATGGTGATGGAAGAAAAATTTTCTTCGGGAACCCTGATGACCAGCCTGCAGCGTGAGGGACCCAATCGCTTCGGGACCTGGTCCGGCCCGCTGCAAACCGAAGGGCAGGACATAGCCTACCGGGCGACGATCCTGGTCCGGCCCGGCCGGGCAGCTCGGCAGCTGCCCCCGAAGGCTGAAGCGGGCCTGGATCGATATGCCCGGGAGGAAGCGGCTTTGGCCAAGCGCCTGGCCGGGCGGTGGAAAGGGCTCCCGGTTGCCGATCGGATGCGGGCGGTGGCGGCCACGGCAAGGGGGGAGTGGAAAAGTCCCCCGCCGGAAATGAAGGATCTCGACGCCTGGAAAGCATTCGTCAGGAAAGTCGGCCGGGAGGAGGCCCTGGTCCTGCTTCTGAGCGCCACCGACGTCCCCGGACGCATGGTGGAAGGACTCCCCCTCGCTGAAGGAATTCAGGATCAACTCCCCCTCCGGATCGAGAGCTGGAACGGGCGGTACTGGGAGAGCATCCTGCCCGAAAGGGGAGAAGTTGAAATAGGGCCCTCTTCTTTTCTGCCGCTTGCCGTGGGGGGAACGCCCGCCTTCCAGGCTTTGGGGGTTAAATCCTCCGATGTCCGGTGGAGCCTGAGCCGCCAGGTGGTCAGCGGGTGGAGCCTCCATTTCGAGCGGATCCGGCGGTCCAACCGCTTCCTGGACCGGTGGTCTCTCTTCCATCTGCCCCCCGAATTCCAGCGGACCTTCCGCCTCCTGCTCCTGGTTCCGGTCGGCGCTTTGATCATCGGCTTCCTGCGCAACATGATCGGATTCCCAACTTTCGGGGTCTTCATGCCGGTCCTCATGGCGCTGGCTTTCCGCAGCACGGGCCTGTCTTACGGGCTGGGTATCTTCGCCGGGATCCTGCTGATTGGATATGTCGTAAGGCGCTGGATGGACAGGCTTCGCCTCCTCCTGGTCCCCCGTATGGCGGTGATCCTGACCCTGGTCATCGCCTGTTTCACTTTCCTAGCCCTTCTGGGGAACAAGCTGGGCCTGCGGGAATTCATGGCCGTGGGGTTGTTGCCCTTCGTCATCCTGACCATGGTCATCGAGCGTTTCTTCGTGCTGATTGAGGAGGCCGGAGTACGGGAAGGGATGCAGACCGCGGCCGGAAGCGCGGCCGTCTCGGTCATCGCCTACGGAATCATCAGCTGGGAGCCCCTCCAGCTGACCTTCTTCGTCTATCCCGAGCTCCTGGCTGCCGTCGCCGCGGTCCAGATCCTTCTCGGAAGGTACACCGGCTACCGTCTGTCCGANNATAAGATTTTGACCAAAAATTTGGCGGAGTCCTATCATATTCCTGTACCCCCTCTCTATACGGTGATTGACCAACATGGCGGGGTGGCCGGTCTCGCGGGAGCCCTCGGGGGGGTTCGTCAGTTCGTAGTAAAGCCCGCGAGGGGGTCCGGGGGAAGCGGGATCGTCCTGATCGGCGACTGTACGGAAAAGGGATATGTGACCCAGAGCGGGCAGGTGATCTCCGGGAAGGATCTTGCCTACCACATCTCCGATATCCTCTCGGGGATTTATTCCCTCTCCGGGCTGGAGGACAAAGCGGTGATCGAGGCTCTGATCCATCCGGACTCGACCTTTGAGGCCGTGACCTTTCAGGGAGTACCGGATATCCGCATCATCGTCTACCGGGGGGTGCCGGTCATGTCGATGGTTCGTCTACCCACCCGGGCCTCGGATGGAAAGGCAAACCTCCACCGGGGGGCCATTGGGGCCGGGGTTGATTTAAACCAGGGTATCACCATGACTGCCGTGTCCCGCTCCCAGGTCATTTCTCAGCACCCCGACACGCGAAAACCGGTTAGCGGGATCCAGATCCCGTACTGGGAGAAGATGCTGTGGATGGCTGCCCGGTCTTTTGAAATGACCGGTCTCGGGTATATCGGGGTGGACCTGATCATAGACCGGGACCGGGGCCCGCTTCTCCTGGAGCTGAACGCCCGCCCCGGCCTGGCCATACAGCTGGCGAATCGGAGAGGGCTCAAGGAACGGCTGGAAAGTATTGACCGGGCGCCGGCTGAGATTTTCGGTTCGGCAGAGGCGCGGGTTGCCTGGGCCCGGGACGCTTTCCGGTGAAGCCGTTGCTGGTTATTCGTTACTGGTTCCCGGTTAACAGAAATCGAACGAGCAACCAGAAACTAGCAACGAGCAACGAGTGCTTGCTTTTTCTCTGGCAATTGGAGTACACAAGATGAATGGAGGAGGGAAGAAAGGAGAAGGAGATGAACATTCTTTTTTTCGGCCCCAACGGGAGCGGCAAAGGAACTCAAGGGGCTATCGTACAGAAGCAGTACAACATCCCCCACATCGAATCGGGGGTGATCTTCCGGGAAAACATTTCCAAGGGCACGGACCTGGGGAAACAGGCCAAGGGCTACATCGACCGGGGGGAGTTGGTGCCGGATGACATCACCATCCCCATGATTCTGGACCGTCTGAAACAGCCCGACTGCGGCAGAGGCTGGCTCCTGGATGGATTTCCCCGGAACGTCAACCAGGCCAGGAAACTGGATGACGCCCTGAACGCCGCAGGCTTGAATCTGAGCTACGTAATCGAAATCCTCCTGGACCGGAAGGTGGCCAAAGACCGAATCATGGGACGGCGGCTTTGCGTGAAAGACAACAACCATCCCAATAACGTGTTTATCGAAGCCATCAAGCCGGCGGAGAAAGGCGGGAAGCAGGTCTGCCGGGTTTGTGGGGGCGAACTGAAGACCCGGTCGGACGACCAGGACGGGGCGGCGATCGATAAGCGACATGCCATCTATTACAATACCCAGGACGGCACCCTTGCAGCCGTTAATTATTTCAAGAATAAGGCCAAAAAGGGCCAAGCCAAATTAAAGGTCATCGAACTGGACGGCAGCCCGGGAGTTAAAGAAGTTTCTGAAGATTTGCTAAAAAAACTGGGAATAAAAAAATAAATTAAGCGAGCTGCGGTGCTGAAGTACTGCCGTGCTGCGGTTGAAAGATACTTGGAGCAGAATTACCGCAGTACGGCAGCACCGCAGAACTTGCTTCTTCATCGGATGAAACCCCGCATCGTTGTCACCCTGGAATTGAGCGCCAAGGGAAGCAAACGGCTGAGCTTCCTCGACTTGGCTTATGCCGAGTGCATAAGAGAGGCCGGGGGAATTCCCCTCCACTTCCCCCCCCTTCCTTCGCCGGATTACATCCGGGAAGCTCTGTCCGTGACGGACGGGCTGGTTCTGACCGGGGGGGCGGACATCCATCCTTCCTTTTATGGGGAGGAAATCTCAGCCCCCATCTTCCTTTCTCCAGACCAGAGGACTGAATTCGATCTGAGCCTTTTCCGGGCAGGCCTGCAGGACGGCAAGGCCATCCTGGCCATCTGCCACGGGATGCAGATCATGAACGTCGCCCTGGGGGGAACCCTTTACCAGGATATTCCCACCCAGCTTCCCCGGACCATCCCCCACCGGGGGGAGAAAGACGCATCTTCCACCCGCCATGGCGTGGAGGTGGAGACCGGCTCAGGGCTGGCTCAAATCGTGGGGCACCATCTCCGGTTCGAAATCAGCAGCAGTCATCACCAAGCGGTAAAGGATTTGGGAAAAGGACTTCGGATCAATTCCCGGGCCTCGGACGGAATCATCGAGGGAATCGAAATGCCGGGGCACCCGAGGGTTGTCGGCGTGCAGTGGCACCCCGAAAAGGACCCGCAGAGCGAAACTACCCGGCTCTTATTCGCGGCTTTGATGGAAATGGCCCGCCCGCGAAGGGAGCGACCTTAAGCTTTGCCTGCGACTTTCGGTTGTTGCCGCCCTGACGGCAAGATCCCGGGGGCCGCTGGAACCTAAGCAAAGATCCGGTCGCTGATCTCCGCGACGGAGTTGCAGCTGGTCATGATCATGGCTTTGCGCAGGTCCTTGGAGAGGAAGTCCAGCTCCAGGCGCACTGCTTCGGCGCCGCCGCCGAGAGCCGCCCGGATCATCTCCCGGCCCACCATCACGAAGTTGGCCCCCAGGGCCAGGAGCTTGATCACGTCGAATCCCGTCCGCACCCCTCCGTCGGCCGTAATGGTGACCTTGCCTTTCAAAATGCGGACCAGGCGCGGCAGGATCTCCGCCACCCCCCGCATGGAGTCCAGGGTGCGGCCTCCATGGTTGGAGATGCTGACGACCTTGCATCCGGTCTCCAGGGCGGCGAGGGCGTCCTCCTCGCTGGTGATGCCCTTGATGATAAAGGGGAGGGAGGTGGACTGGACCAGCTCTCGCAGCTCGGTAATGGATTTGCGGAAGACCGGCTGTCCTTTCATGGCCATGGGAACGGAACCTGCGCCGTCCACATCGACTCCCACGGCGACGGCGCCGGCTTTTTCCGCCTCTTGGATCAAACGCAGGACCACCTTCTGCTCCCGGGGTTTGAAAATCTGGATCCCCCATCCCCCCGCCTCCCGGATCGCCTGGACCCCCGGTCGGTCTTCAAAAGTTTCGGCCCCGTCGCCGATGAAACTGAGAGTGCCGGCCTGCTTGGCCCCCTGGATGACGGACCGGGCGAAATCCAACTCGCTTACACCGCCCCCCATGCTGATCTTCACCCCGCTCATGGATGTGCAGAAGATCGGGAAAGCCACTTCCTTGCCCACAAAAGAGGCTTTGGTATCCGGTTCGATATGGGGTGTGATGAGACGGGTCTTCAGCTTGATTCGGTCCAAGGCCTCCACATTGGCCGCAAAACTCAAGCCTTTGCCGATGCCCCCCATGCCGATTGCTTTGCCGTATTTGATCCCCTGGCAGAGCCGGTCCGGCAACCCGTCGCAGACCTTGTAGATCCCGCAGAACCCCTTCATTTTTTCCTTGGCGTTTTCCCGAGCCTCGCTCAAATCCATAAAACTCTCCTCCGCCTTGCCGCCGGAAATCATTCCATTGCTGCGGCCGGCCATATTTGCTGGTCTATTTCTCTTTATATTCTTTCCGCAATTGAGGAAAAAATTAATCAGGTGAACTATGTATTTTGGGGTAAGAAATCCTGTATCCGGTGGCATTTCTGTCGTCGAATGTGGCTGAAAAGATCCTGGTCGGGCAATGGATCGGATCGTCTTCGAATGGATCCCCAAGGGGGAGAATGGATTTCCGCTGAGGAAGGGGGAGGAATTCTCCCGCTCTTGGACGGATAATCCAGGCCGGAAAAATACAGCTATTTTCGTGGAGAAATACATACTTCATCTACTTCTGCGGGATTCGAGAAAAAGAGAATAATAAAAAAGAATGAACGGCTTCAGCGAAATTCGTGGGAAAATAGGGAAAATCCAGGAGGGAACGATGGCCGAGACTGTGCGGGTAAAGAACATGGGCTTGCGGGGGGTCACCGTTGCGGATACCAAAGTCAGCTTCATCGACGGGGAGCAGGGGATTCTCATCTACCGCGGTTACCGAATTGAGGAGCTGGCTAAAAGCTCATCCTACCTGGAAACGGCCTATCTTCTCCTTCAGGGAACTCTTCCGAACCGGGAAGAACTGGCGGCCTTTACCCGTCAGGTGGTAGCGGCGAGGGAATTCCCGGATTTCGTCATCGACAGCCTGAAAAAGCTGCCCCGGGGGGCCCACCCCATGGATGTGCTCCAGGCCTCCATACCGATCCTGGCCATGTCCGACCCGGATCTCCAGGTGGAAAGCCGGGAGGCGGCGGTGCGCAAGGCGATTCGGCTCGTCGGCCGTCTCCCCGGGGTGGTGGCCGCCTGGCACCGGATCCGCAGCGGGATGGAACCGCTCCCCCCGGATGATCGTCTCTCCCACGCGGGAAATTTCCTCTGGCAGCTTCAGGGAAAGAAACCGGATGAAGAACTGGCCCGTGATTTGGATGTATGTTTGGTCCTCCACGCCGATCACACTTTCAACGCCTCCACTTTTGCCTGCCGCGAAGTGGCCTCCACCCGGGCGCATATGTACGCGGCGGTGACTGCCGGGATCGGAGCCCTTTCCGGAAGCCTGCACGGCGGCGCCAACGCCCAGGTCTTGAAAATGCTCCTGGAGATCCAGTCGGAGAAGGACATCCCCGGATGGGTGGAAAAAAGGCTGGACCAAGGGCAGAAGATCATGGGAATGGGCCACGCGGTTTACAAGACGATGGACCCCCGGGCCTCATTCCTGAAAGAGATGGGCCTTCGTCTGGGGAAGAAACTGGGCCAGGAGAAGTGGCCCCGCCTTTCCGGTGAAGTGGAAAAGGCGGCTCTAAAAGCCTTCGAGAAAAGGGGGCTCAAGACCCTTAAACCGAACGTGGACTTTTTCAGCGCCCCCGTTTACCACCTTATGGGCATTTCCGGCGACCTGATGACGCCGGTCTTCGCCGTGGCCCGGATCGCCGGCTGGTGCGCCCATATCATCGAAGAAGAGTTCGCCGAAGCCCAGGAAAAACCCGCCCTCTATCGGCCTGAGGCCGAATACGTGGGGCATTATTGCGGTTTGTTGGGCTGCGCGTATGAAGGAGTCGAGGAGAGGGCGGGGAAAAGAAATTGATGACCTGGGGGCAGGCTCGTGCCTGCCTCTGTATTCCGAGAGGGCCAAACTCGATGAATCCTCCGGCGGAGCTGGAGGATTACCTAAAAGAAACGATACCTCTTCCTTTTTTTTCCACGCAGGCGTAGGCGTTGTGGTTGTGGATGGATTCGAGGTTTTCCGATTCTACGCTGAACCAGGTGATGTTGGGGTGAGTGTTGAGCTTTAAGGCAATGTTCCGGACGACATCTTCCACGAACATGGGATTTTCGTAGGCCTTTTCCGTCAGGAGCTTCTCATCGGCCCGCTTCAGCAGGGAAAAAACGGCGGCGCTGGCCGAATTCTCCACAATCCGGATCAGATCCTCAATCCAGAAAAATTTGCGGAAGGTCACCATCACCGACACCAGGCTCCGCTGATTGTGGGCTCCCTGTTTGCTGATTTCCCGGGAGCATGGGCAGACGGTGGTGACCGGAACGGTGATTCCCACGACGAGATTGTGGCGTCCTTCGGTCAGAGAGGCCAGGAACCGGCAGGTATACCCCATCAGGCTCTTGGCCCCGGAGACGGGCGCCCGCTTCTCGATGAAATAGGGGAACTCCACCTCGAGGTAAGCCGATTCGGCATTGAGCTTTTCCTTCATCTTGTTCAGGATGGTGGAGATGGCCTTGATGTTGATCGTGCCGCGGTATTCGTTGAGGATCTCGATGAAGCGGCTCATGTGGGTCCCCTTGAAATGCTGGGGGAGGTTGACGTACATATTCACCTTGCCCACGGTGTGCTGGACCCGGTTTTTCTTGTCCAGGACGGTGATGGGGTATTCGATGTTCTTCACCCCCACCTTGTTGATCTCCACCCGCCGATCATCTCTCTGATTCTGAATGTCGATCATTTTTCCGGCCTGCGGTAAGTCGCCCGCGAAGTCTCCGACTCCCAGACGGAAACCCGGCTCACCCGCTTCGTCCCTTGGTCGATCTGGCAGGAGAGTTCTTTGTAGACGTAGGCGGCGAGGTTCTCCGATGAGGGGTTGGAGTCAAGGAAAGGGGAAAGCTCGTTCAAATAGCGATGGTCCAATTGGCTCAGGATTTCTTTCGTCTTGGCCTTGAGGGCCCGGAAATCCACGACCATCCCGCCCTCGTCCAGGGTTTCAGACTCCACGACGACCTCCACGGTGAAGTTATGACCGTGGAGGGACTCGCATTTGCCTCCTACCCCCCGCAGATTGTGGGCGGCGGAGAAATCAGTTTTGATCTTCACTTCGTACATGGCTTGGCCTGGCAAACAAGGCTAAATCCCGCATAGCGCCTAGAGCATGGCGCATAGCGGAAGCAGAAAAAAGCTGGAGAATGAAGAATGCCTACAAATTACCCGATCGAAACACGGTTGTCAACCATCCCAGCAAAAAATGGTGCGCGAGGAGCCGACGGAACAAACGGTTTGGCTACGGATAGTCCGTTATCAAACCTCTTGACACCCCGTCTCCTCTACTGGTAGTCTACCCGGAAATGGGGTAAAGTTCGGCCCGAGGGAAGACCTTTGAAGATCGGAATGATGAATAACCCCCAGCTCGACCTGCACGGGGAGATCACCTGGTGTCACCGGAACGGGTTCGATTTTTTGGACCTTACTTTGGAGCCCAGCTCCGCCCACCCCAAACAAATCAAGGTGAAGGAAATCCACCGGGCGCTGCACGAGGCGAACCTGGCGATCATCGGCCACACCGCCTATTACCTTCCCTGGGCTTCCCCTTTCGAAACCCTCCGGGAAGCGGCCTTAAAAGAAGCGGGCTGGGCTCTGGAAGTCTTCGCCGAACTCGGGGCCGCCAAAGTCAGTGTGCACCCGGATCGCTCCATCCCCTTTGCCTCTAACCCTAAGACGACCCTGGAGAGAAATTTGGAGTCCCTGAATAGGATGGAGGAGATGGCCCATCCCTTGGGGATCCAGATCCTGGTGGAGAATATGGACCGGTTCTTCAATACCTCCGAGCAGATTCGGGAGACTCTGGACCGGATTCCTCGACTCGGCTTCCATCTGGACGTGGGCCACGCCAACTTGAATGTGGAACGCAACCGGACCGAAGAATTCCTGAAAGCCTTCCAGGGTCGGCTGGTCCATGTTCATCTCTCGGATAATTTCGGCAAGAGCGAAGACCTCCACCTGCCCCTGGGGGCGGGAACCATCCCCTGGAAGAAAGTGATTCCCATGCTGAAAAGATCGGGCTATGACGGAACCATCACTCTGGAGGTTTTTTCTCCCGACCGCAGGTTCCTGCTCTTCAGCCGGGAAAAACTCAAAGAACTATGGCTAGAAAGCTCATAGCTCATAGGAATATAATAATTTTTGTTCTTGCTATCAGCTATGAGCTAATTGCTGATTGGTTGAGGGCTATGAAATCTGCACAAATCGGACCTATGATTCCCTGGCCCGGTAATTCGGGTGCGGCCCAAAAAGAAATGCCCCTCGTCCTCCCGGGAGTAGAGGCGATGGAGGCGGTCGACCCCGATCAAGCCGGGAGGCTGGTATGCCTGCCCCCTCTATCCCTTCTTCTCATGCATTCCATGGACCGGGAAAAGGCCGAGCGCATCAAGGAAGAAGAGAATATTCCGGCCCTGGTGGTATTCCCGGCCAAGGGCGATGAAGAGCTTCTGACCCTGGAGAGGGAAATTCAGATCCTCCAGCCGCTCCTGGGAAGGATCATCGACGAAATCTGGATCGCCTTTGGGGGGAGCGAACACGACGACATCCCCCTGATGGCCAAGAAATACGGGGCCCACGTGTTCTACGCCCACCGGAACGGGATGAACGATGCCCGGCGGGGTCAAATGGGCAAGGGGCTCTCCATGAGGGGTTTACTCTACCACCTCGTGGCCGACCGAGGACTGAACAACCCCCGGGCCGTTATCCAGTTCATCGACGCGGACATCAAAGAAGGATATTTCAACCCGAGGTGGGTCATCGATCCGGTGGGGGCCGTTCTCTGGTTTAAGATGATCGAAGTGGCCAAAGTCGTCTACCACCGGCCCTGGGGAGGAAGGCTCAACGCCTTTATCACTCCCTTCCTTTCCGTCTTCGACCACCCCGCCCTCAATCCGCTGAAAAACCTGCTCTACTTCCTCTCCGGAGAGATTGCCGGGACGCTGCGATTCTGGCTCTCCGTGCCTTTCAAACAAAACTACGGAATCGAGATGAAGATTCTGACCTCCCTGGCCCTGAACAAGGTGAACCTCAGGCCGGAGAGCAGCGACCTCAACCATGTCCTCCAGGTTTTCATGGGCGAGATGGACCAAAAACACAGCCCGCTGCGCAGCACGGCCCGGGTCAAAGGCCTGGATGCCATGGCCAAGGAGGTCTTCCAGTCTTTTTTGGAGGATCTGTCCGTCGAAGGATTGATTCGTATGGAAAAGGGGCTGTCGTTCTCCCACCGCCTCCAAATCGCCACGGTCACCCCTGCGGCCGAAGGCGGGGAGGAGATGGGGACTCCCAACCGGATCAACCTGCCTTCCGAAGAGAAGACCTTCTTCCCGCTAAAAAATATGCCCGAGATACAGGCCAAGTGCCCCTGGTTGAAGACAGGATAGAAGCGCGAGGTTCGAGGCACGAGGCTCGAGGTACGAGGAAAAGAATAAGGGGGTGCGTATCTGTGCTCTTCGCACCCAGGTTTCGGTTATTTCCCTTCCTCGGCCCTCGAACCTCGAACCTCGGGCCTGGTTTCGTTGTTCTTCTGCGCGTACAAGATGATGGACTTGGGGAAGAAATAGTTGCCGACTTTCTCCATGAACCGAAGAGGCCTGGAGAAGAGTGAGTAAGTTAGGAACTTTTTGTAAAGGGCCGGGATCTTGGCGCTTTCCCGATGGAGGCCGAAGATGCAGCGCAGCATCCAGTAGGGGGAGTGGAAGGCGTGGGCAAAACCCACGGCGTAGACCCGCAGGCCGTTCTCTTCCATATACTCGGCCAATACCCTGGGAACCACCTTGCGGACGTGGCCCCCGGGGGTCTGGAAATATTCCTCGGAAAGAAAATCATAGAGATGCTCGGTCATCCGGGTGGGGACGGTGATGGCGATCTTTCCCCCTTCGCTCAGGATCCGGGCGAGCTCAGCCACCCCTTTGCGGTCGTCGTCCACGTGCTCGATGACTTCGGCGCAGATAATCTTGTCGAAGGTCCCGTCGCCAAAGGGAAAGCGAAGGGCGTCCCCGCGGAGGAGCAGGAATTTTCCCCGGCCTTCGTTCCTTTTCTCCATCTGACCCAGAACGTACTTGGCCTTCAGAAGACTCTGGTGGCTGAGGTCCATCCCCAGGACGTGGCAATCGTGCCGGAAACAGGCAAAGGTATGGCGGCCTTCGCCGCAACCCGCGTCGAGGACCCGATCCCCCTTTTCCAGGGGGAGAGTGCGGAAGTTAACGGTGAGCATCGATGGCCTCTCGATATACTTCCACCATCTGGCGGGCGGCATTTTCCCAGGTGAAGAATTTCAGCACCCGCTCCCGGGCTGCTTTCCCCATTTCCAGGCGGAGATCGGGGTCCTGCAGCAGTCTTTGAATGGCTCCGGCAAGGGCTTGGGCGTCGCGGGGCGGGACGAGAATCCCGGCGCCATTATCTCCCACCACTTCCGGGAGCGCTCCGGCCGAGCAGGCCACCACCGGGAGTTCGCAGGCCATGGCCTCCGCGGCGGGAAAACCGAAGCCTTCATAAAGGGAGGGAACCACGGCCACTTCGGCGCGGTTGTAGTATCGGATCAGGTCGGTTGAGCCGATCTTGCCGGTGAAGCGGACCCGGTGGGCAATCTTGTATTTATCCGTGAGCAGGGGTCCGAAGGCGCGCTGGGGGGCTCCGCCGTCGACGACGGTCAGGGTCACTTCTTCCGGAAGATAGAGCAGGGACTGGAGAAGGTAGAGTAACCCCTTTTTGCGGTCTTCCGAGTTGCCCACAAAAATCAGGCTGTGGGGTTTTTTGGGCTCCCCGGGAAGGGGTGCGAATTCCGAGCTGTCCAGCCCGTTGTAGACCACGCGGATTTTTTCCGGAGGAACGCCGAAGGCTTCGGTAATGGCCCTGGCCGAATCTTGAGAAACGGTGACGATCATGTCCATCTGGTTGCTGACGATCCGCTGCATGACCAGGGGATAGTAAAGGACCCGTTTCACTTTCTGCTTGAGAGTGGAGGGATTCTCGAACCAGGTGGAGCGGTCGATGGAGAGGGGGTGGTGGATGGTGGATAGGACCGGCACCCCCAGGCTCTTCCAGAGGATCTGGCCGTATCCGAGACACTGGTTGTCGTGGAGGACGTCGAACCGGTGTTCCTTTACCAGTTCCCGAAGCTTGAAGAAGGCGCGGAAGCTGAAGGCCTTGATCTCCGGAAATACCCCGAAGCGGGAAGCGGCGAACTCATAGAAGTGAAGGGGGGAGAAAATCTTAAAGGGGTTCCCCGGGGGAAGGAAGTCCGTCTTCTTCCCGAAGAAGGTATG
>PMCE01000267.1 GCA_003154025.1 Syntrophaceae bacterium | reverse complement strand
ACCGCCAGGGGGAGGCCGTTCCGCACGAAATTGCAGTGAGAGTGACACTGGGCGTCGCGGTTGTACATTAAATTAATGAGGAGTCCGCACTGGCCCGCATCCTCGGTGGAATGGTGCTTCGGGTGGCCCATCTTCCAGTAAGCGAGGTCTTTATCCTTTCCCCAGTACGCTTCCGATATGGACCACCGTTCCAGGAGATATCCCGTCCCCAGGCCGAGGGCGGTTCCCAACTCCCCCTCTTTGGCGGCGATCCGCGGAATCACCTCGAAGAGAAAGGAAGGGTCCCCTTTCTCGTACTTGTCCCACGAGTAACTCTTGAATTCCTTCTCTCCCAGTTTCTTCTTGATGAAGCCCTCGTAGTAGAGCTTCTGAAAGTCCCGCTGCATCTGGCTGTAGTTGCACCAGACGCCCAGATCATCCGCCAGGTGCATGCCGACCATGCAGGCTTCCACGTTCGTCTGGCCCTGCGGGCCGTCGGGGAATTTCTTGAAAAAAGCGCGGCCGAAGTTGAGGCCGCTACAGGTGTTTTGTCCCACCTCCGGGATGCCGTATTTTGCCGACAGGGCAGGGACCTTCAAGATCGTGTGGCACCGGATGGGACAGCTGGTACAGCCGTTTCCCCGGACGGTGTACTGCCAGGCAATCTCCCCCATGAAATAGGCGGCATTGTTCGTCCGGTAAGCGACACGGTTCAGGTCATGGGGGTCGCAAGCCCCCGTTTCCTGCGGACGGGGGTTAGCGCCCCAGCTGCGCCCCTGGGAGCCGACCCACCGGCTTCTGGGCTCGTAGAACTCCGCCCATGGCTGGGGGGCGTTGGGTACGACGTGCTGGTTGTTGGCCCCCAGGAGGGAGAGGTGATACTTGATGAGCTTTTCCCACTCGTCTTTGTTCCCCGCGATCCGGACGCCGCCGGTGCCCAGCACGCCGATGGCTTTGAGGTTCTTGGCCCCCATCACCGAACCGATCCCCCCCGCGGAGTGGGAGACGGAGTTCATCACCACGGACATGGGGACGAGGCTCTCCCCCGCAGGGCCGATGGCCGCCACGACCGCTTCGGTCCCCATGATTTGAGAGATCGCCTCGGTCGTCCGGCGAATCCCCTGCCCCCATAGCCGCCGGGCATCCTGGATCTCCACCTGCTGGTCGATGATCGAGAGCCACACGGGACGGTCGGCCTTTCCCTGAATGATAATGGCATCGTACCCCGCGTACTTGAGCTTGGCGGCAAACTGTCCGCCCATGTGCCCGCTGGCCACCAGGGGGACCGGCCAGCAGGTCGGCCAGAGAGTGGTGATGGCCGTGCGGCCGTTGCAGGGGGCGCCGGTCCCGGCCAGGGGCCCCACCGCATAGATAATCCGGTTCTCGGGGTCGTAGGGCTTGGTCCCCGCCGGGACCTCATCCCACATCACCTTGTATCCGATCCCGGTGCCGCCCAGGTAGTCCTTGTACCTTTCAACGGTGTCCTCGGTCCAGATGCGCCCGGTCGAAAGATCGACTCGCAGCACCTTTCCGGCCCATCCTCCGTATTTAACCATGGTCTATCCTTCCGTTGACAAAAAAGTGAAAGTGCAGGAGAAAGTGAAAGGGTAAAGAAAAAGGAGGATCGTTACGGCGCGTTTTCCCCGACTTCCATCGCGGGCTCGTCGGGCTCTTCCTCATAACCCACGATCATGGCTTTTATGTGCGCAAACATCGTCCGGCCCAGGGTCGCCATGTAGAGGTGGACCACCAGGTAAAGGACGAACACGTAGGCGCTCAGGACATGGATGGCATTCACCAGCCCCGCGACGTCCCAGAGCAGAATATATTTGCGCAAAAATTGGATATCGCTGCAGAGGAGACCGGTGACCATCAGGATCGGGGCGAAGATGCACATGATCGAACCGTAGGCCAGCTTCTGCAGAGGGTTGAATTTTTCTTCGGGCGACGGGCGGAACGGGTTCTCCTCCCCCTTGAAAATCGAGATCAGATAAAACTTCGCCTGGGCGAACATCCCCTTAAAGTCCCGCGCCCTGAACGCGTACTGCCGGCTCAAATTCCGGCTGGCCAGGCTGTACGCGAGCCAGAAGATGCAGGAGGCCACCATCGCCCAGCCGGCGTATTTGTGGATCCAGAGAGAGGGATGGCGGGGCCCCAGAGAGGGCACACCGGAAATCCGGAGCTGGATGCCCGTAATGAGGAGGAGCAGGACAAGAAGAGCGTTCACCCAGTGCCAGATTCTCAGGGGGAATGGATGGAGATAGGTTCTTTTCATTCTTTCACCACCTTCCGCAGAACCGCATGGGCCACTACGCCGACCACCGCCAGGGGAACCAGAATCGAGCCGGCCAGGTCAATCCACCTGAATCCGAACTCCCTGGCGGAGGGGGGTCTGCCTCCCTTCACCGCACCCCGGAAGATCCCCATCCCCTGGCTGACGTTCTTCGTCATGCCGGGTAGATGGCATTGCTGGCAGGCTCCAGACCTGTCCGAAGGGAGCTGGATCGTGTTCACGATCCGGGGAGGTACCCGATCGGTCAGGTCACGCCAGGGAACAAAGCTGAGCGACTGGGCCGGACAGGCCTCCACGCATTTCGGCTTTCCGTTGCAGAGGTGGCACTTGGTAGCTTTGTGAGAATCGGGATCGAAGGAGATCATCTCCCAGGGACAGGCTTTGAGGCATATCTTGCAGCCCGTGCACTTTTCCGGGTCGACCATGCGCGCATTGTCCGAGGGCGCGAGTACGATGGCATTCTCCGGACAGATGTTGGCGCAGGGCACCGGGTGGGGGCACTGCTTGCAGAGGTCCTGCACCACCAGCCCGTCCCCCCAATTGCCCTCCCCCTCACGCCAGGCCGATACCCCTCCGAGCCCGAAGTTCAGATTCCGCCAGACTTTGATCCGCGACATGGCCGGAGCCGCTTTCCCGTCGTTGAATTCGGTACACGCCAGCTCGCAACGCCCGCACCCGACGCACTTCATCGGGTCCGCGACCACGAGGCCCTGGGCCTGGTCCATGAGGATCAGTGGCTTGGTGGCTCCCTGGGCGAGAACCGGCCCGAGCACCGAAATCCCGATGATCGAAAGGCCGCCCCATTTCAAGGTCTGCCGGCGGGAACAGGTCGGATTCAGGCTGAGCCAGCCGACCTCGGGGTCGAGAATATCCTTTTTTTCAACGTGGCTTCCCATAATAACTCGTTTCCCTGTTCTTTCTCCCCTTGGGATGATCCGCCAAAATCCTGCAATCCTAACTTCCGTCTGAAGAACCCCGGCTCTCCGGGTTTAACCTTTCCGGAATGCCTGAGGCGGGGCCCGGAAGGAGGACTGCTTCAGGCAGTGGTAGTTTTATTTTCGTTCTGGGCGGGCAAGGTTTCTCAAACCTCCGGCTCTGCCGGAGGCCTGTGCTGGCACAAATCTAAATGTAATCAATGCGCATAAAGACCCGTATGACTTGCATCATGTTTCAAATCTTATTTAGGGCCCCCGACGCTGCCGGGGGCCTTATTTTTCTTGCCCACCTCCGGTTATTTGAGGAAAGAGCCCTTCGCGCTGAAGACTGGGGGAAGAAGGAGGGGGAAGCTCTACGTTCACGAGAAACGGGGGGTGGGCAAGCTTTATTTTTCTGTTGACAAAGCCCGCGATATTTCATAAAAAGTATTAACATTATATTTATTATGATAAAGTGTTTCAGATCATGAATTCCTTTCGCCCCATCCATTCGCAAATCAAGGACTACCTGCTGTCGAAGATCAGGGCGGGGGAGTACGGTCCGGGGGACCGGCTGCCCACGGAAGACGACCTGACCAAACAATTTCAAACCAGCAAGAGCCCCGTTCGGCAGGCTTTAGAGAGCCTGAGGATGGAAGGGGTCATCTATCGCCATCCGGGAAGGGGAACCTTCGTATCCCCCAGCCCGACGACCGACGGCGCCTGGACCCTGGGGTCCATCCGGGACATCATCGGGTTCGGGGCTCATACCCGGTTTCATCTGCTCGGGTTTTCCCACGGGAAAGTCTCCAAGGAACTCCATAAAATTTTCAACGTGGAAAAGGGAAAATTCGTCCATATCCAGGGGATCCGCTTTTTGAAGGACCAACCCCTCTACCACCTTTCCGTCTTCCTGCCCGAGCACATCGGCAAGCATTTAAAGGTAGAGGATATCGCCGAGACGCCCGTCGTTCTGGCCCTGGAAAAGAAGCTCAACATCCGCCTCAACAAGTGCATCCAAAACATAACCGCCACGCAAGCCGATGCCAAGCTGGCCAAATCTTTGGGGGTCTCCCCCCAAAGCCCGGTTCTGTGCATCGAGAGGTTTTATTACTCCGAGCCGGGGGAGATCATCGAGTGGGCGCGATCTTACTGCCGGTCGGATTTATTCAAACACCGGTCCATCCTCTCCAGAGGGTGATGGAAGGGCTCTCATGGCGATTCGCGGTCTGTACGTTTTGCATAATGCCGACGGTAAAATCGATCAGAGTCTGCTCCTGGCCGGGCGCGGCATGGGGAAAAAAATAGACTCGCCCATCTTCGTCTATTTCATAAAAGCCGATGAGGGCAACATCCTCTTCGATGCCGGATGTGATCCGGATATCATCCAGGACGCCCAGAAGGCCTGGGGGCCTGCTGCCGCCTACCTCTCCATCTCCATGAAGCCGGAGGGGGACATCCGGGAGTACCTGCGGGCCTTGAACCTTTCCGTCCGCGATGTCCGCTATATCGTTCTCTCCCATCTGCATATCGACCACGCGGGCGCTCTGCGTTATTTCCCGGATTCCCAGATCCTCGTCCAAGTGGATGAATACCGCTATGCCCATCACCCCGCCCCATGGGCGGCCAGCAGTTATCGGAAGGCGGATTTCGACTACCCGAACCTGAAATGGAAGCTGATCGATGGGGATTACCATCTTTTCAAAGGAGCGACGATCGTCCTTTCCCACGGACACAGCCCCGGGACCCAGGCGTTAGTCGTGGACCTCCCGCGGACCGGGACCGTCATCCTGGCCGGGGACTCGGTTCCGTTGAAGCGGAACCTGGAAAAGGGAATCCTGCCCGGGATCGTTTGGAATTCGGACTTAGCCATGAAATCCATCCAGAGGTTGAAGGTCCTGGCCGAGGAAAGGGGAGGGACCGTTTTCCCGGGCCACGATGTGGAAGCTTTTAGGGCGCAGAAAAAATTCCCCGATTTCTACCCCTGAGCCAAATCCTGTTCAGACAGTCTCGTTCATCATAGGGAATCGAGGTCCCGGGAGAACCGTCGGGGTATTTCTCTCCCAAGGTCCGAAGATTCCGGGAAGGGAGTAGGCAGATGGAAGCAAGCCCCAGAATAAGAGTTCTCATTTCCAAAGTAGGCCTGGACGGTCATGACCGGGGGGCCAAGTTGGTGTCCATGGCCCTGAGGAACGCCGGGATGGAGGTCATTTACACCGGGCTCCGCAACACCCCGGATATGGTCGCTCAGGCGGTTTTACAGGAAGGAGTGGATGTGGTCGGCATCAGCAGCCTGGCGGGCGCTCACATCGCGACCGCCCGGTTGGTGACGGAAGCCCTGAAGAAAAGGGGAGTCGGAGATGTCCTGATCATCATGGGAGGCATCATCCCCAAGAGGGATTTCGAGGCCTTGAATCAGATCGGCGTGAAGGGCATTTTTTCCGTCCACGCGAGCTTTGACGATATCATCGACTTCATCCGCAAGAATGTGCCCCAGGCCCAGGGCGTTTCGACTTAGAAGGGAGAGAAAAGATGAGCACCCCGGAGAAAAAAGCAGGTTTGGCCCCCGACGAGGATCAAACTCACACCCAGGAGACGGTTCTTGATTCGGGAATTCGGATAAAAAAATTATACACCCCGCAGGATATCGCCCACCTCTCCTACGAGAAGGACATCGGAGACCCCGGCAAATTCCCCTACGTGCGCGGGATCTATCCGGAGATGTACTGGAAGAAACCCTGGACCCGGAGGCTCTACGCCGGCTATGGAAATGCGACCGAAACCAACCGGCGGTTTAAGTTTCTGCTGGAAAACGGGCAGTCGGGGCTGAGCGCGGCCCTTGACCTGCCGACCCAGATCGGCCTCGACTCCGACGACCCCCTGGCGGCCGCGGATGTGGGGAGAGTGGGCGTGGCCATCGATACCCTGAAAGATATGGAAGAGATATTCGCGGGCATCGATCTGGGGAAGGTGAGCACTTCTTTCACCATCAATGCCACGGCGGCCATTCTCCTGGCCATGTACGTGGCGGTGGGGGAGAAACAGGGGGTTCCTTCGAAGAACCTGCGGGGGACGGTCCAGAACGATATCCTCAAAGAGTACATCGCCCGGGGCCAGTACGTTTTCCCCCCCAAACCGTCCACCCGGATCGTCGGGGACATCATCGAATACTGCATCCATAACATTCCTCGCTTCAATTCCATCAGCGTCGCCGGGTCCCACATGCATGAAAACGGCGCCACTTCGGTCCAGCAGGTGGCCTACACCTTCTGCGATGCCCTGGCCTACATCGATGAAGTGGTCCGCCGCGGATACCACATCGACCAATTTGCCCAGAATATCTCCTTCCTTTTCTGCAGCCGGCAGAACATGTTCGAGGATATCTGCACCTACCGGGCAGCCCGGAAGCGGTGGGCCCATCTCATGAAGGACCGGCTCCAGGCCAAGGACCCCAAGTCCTACACCCTGAAGTTCGCCGCGGGGGGCGGGGGCCTGTGGATGACCAAACGCCAGCCCTTGAACAACATCGGCCGGGCGATGATCGTCGCCTTGGCCTCGGCCCTGGGGGGCGCCCAATCGGTCCTCCTGGCCGCCTATGACGAGCCCTTTGCCATCCCTACGGAGGATTCCGCCCGGATCTCCCTCAACCTCCAGAATATCCTGGTCCACGAGGCGGGAATCACGGACACGATCGATCCCTTGGCGGGTTCCTATTTTGTCGAATCCCTCACCGACGAAATCGACCGGAAGATCGTCGAGACCATGGAATGGGTGGAGAAGAACGGAGGGATCCTTTCCCTGATCGAGAAAGGAGATATCCAGAGGCAACTGGCCAGGCAAGCCATGGCCGAAGAGATGCGGGTCCAGAAGGGGGAGAGTGTCCTGGTGGGGGTGAACCGGTTTGTGGCCGAAGGGGAGAAGGGGGAAGAGGACATGGTCTTCCACGAGCCCGACCCGATGACCCGCCAGCACCAGGTCGAACGATTGGCCAAGGTGAAAAAGGAGCGGGACCCCCGAAAAGTCGAATCCGCCCTGGACGGCTTGAAAAAAGCCGCCGTGGAGGGGACCAACCTCATGCCCCCCCTGATCCAGGCGGTGAAGACCTATGCGACCCTGGCAGAGATGGTGAAGGTTTTTAAAGATGTTTGGGGCACCTATTCGGCTCCTTCGGGGATATAGGAAGGGGAGGCGGGGTCTCGCGGAAAGCGGAAGCCATCCGCAATTCCAAGGGCCAGGGATATGACCGAGTTCAGCCCCAGATTCATGGCCACGACGCTGCCCACCGTGCCGCACCGGGACCCGGTGAAGGCCTGCCGGTCCATTCTGGAATCCTTTCCGGAGGCCCCCTGCGCCCCTCGGCTGAGCCTTTCGGCCAGGATGTTTATGGACGGAATGCCCTGCCTGAAGATTGACGCGGAAAAGAGACAGCTACGGTATGACCTTTCCCGGGAGGAAGAGCTCCAGCGGTTCTATGAGCGGGTGCTATCCGACGATGTGGATTATTTTGCCATCGACCCAGGGCACGCCCCGGGGTTTTACACCTTGCTCGACCTGCTCAAACAAGCGGCTCCGCCTCAGCTGCGGCTGATCCACATCCAAATGCCCGGCCTCCTGACCTGGGGGCTCAGCATGACCGACCCGTCGGGACGCCCTGCCTGGTATGACCGGACGATGAGAGAGGTTTTGGTCAACACGCTCATCATGAAAGCCAAATGGCAGGCGAAGAAATTCCGGGAGGTCCTTCCGCACGTTGATTTCCTGGTGACCCTGGGTGAGCCGACCCTGGGCCTGATGGATTCTCCCTTTGGAAGCGTCTCCGCCGAAGAGGTCATCCAGGTTTTGAACGAATTCTTCCGCCAGGTGGAAGGGCTCTCTTGCGTCCACTGCTGCTCCAACATGGATTGGGGACAGCTGATGAGGAGCGAGACCCGAGTCATTAATTTTGACGCTTATCAATTAACCGATAAAATAGCTCTTTATCCGCGGGAGATCGACGGTTTTCTGGAAAAGGGGGGGATGCTGGCCTGGGGAATCGTCCCGGTGGGGAAGGAGACCCTGGAATCGGAGATTGAAGACCGGCTCCTGGAAAGGTTGGAAGAGGGGATGGAATTATTGGCCGGGCGGGGAATCGACAAGCAGAGGCTGTTGGAAAGGTCATGGGTAACGCCCTGCTGTACGACGGCCACTCTCACCCCCGAGCAGGCGGAAAGGGTTTTTCAGTACACCAAAAACATCAGCCACCGGTTGAGACAGAAATATTTCGGCGCAACGGCCGGCTTTTGACGGAGGGAAGATGGATTATTTTAATGCGTTCAAGGATTTTGTGGAAAGCGAAAACATAGACAAGAAACAGGCCATTCTTTTTAACGGGAAGGCGACGACCTACGGGGAAATGATCAGCGCAGCGAACCGCATCTCCTGCGCCTTGAGCCGGCTCGGGGTTCAAAAGGGGGATGTGGTAACCTTTTACATGGGCAACTGCCCGGAATTTCTCTCCCTCTTCCTCGGGGCGGCCAAATGCGGGGCCATCGCCGCCCCCATCAATATTCTCCTGACCGAGTATGAGATTCAGCCCCAGATGGAAAAAACCCAGTCCAAAATGATCTTCACGTCCCCGGCTTACCTGCCCGTCGTGGAAAGAATCAAGGACCGGCTTCCCCAGCTCCAAAAAGTCGTGGTCCTATCGGAAAACCCGGTAGAGGGTTTTCTGTCTTATCGCGACTTCCTGAAGATGGGGGAAGGGGAGGCGCCGCCCGCGGGCCTGCGGGAAGACGACGTGGCGTTGATTCTGTTCACCGGGGGGACGACGGGAGCCCCCAAGGCGGTGATGCTGACTCACCAGAACCTGCTTTCGGTGGTCCGCGGGTTGAATGGCCGTTTCGGCCGTCTGGGAGAAATGGTGGTGTTATGCGCCTCTCCCCTGTCGCACATATTCGGGCTCAACACCATTACCTTTGCCTCCCTTTTCCGCAAGTCCACGGTGGTGCTGATCGAATGGTTCCAGGTGGGAGAGGTCGCTCAGCTCATCGAACGCTGCCGCATTTCCAACGTTTTCGGCGTGCCGACGGTCGTTCGCAGCCTGGTCGATGTGGCGGACAAATATGATATGAGTTGTCTCCGGCTGGTGCTGGCGGGGGCCGCTCCGGTGCCGGAGGAGCTCTACCACCGGGTGGAGAAGGCTTTTCCTTGCTTCATGGTGGAAGGGTGGGGGTTGACCGAGGGGGCGGGCTGCGCGACCGTCACTCCGCCGGGGGTGCGAAAAGTCGGGTCCTGCGGCATCCCCTTCGACGTGCCGGGGCTGGAATGCGCCATCTTCGGCAAAGACGACCGTCCCCTTCCTCCCGGGGAAGTGGGCGAGCTGGTCCAGCGGGGCCCTCTCAACATGAAAGGCTACCTGGGAAATCCCGAGGCCACGGCCGAAGTCATCCGGAACGGATGGCTGTATACCGGAGACCTGGCCCGAATGGACGAGGATGGGTACATCTACATCGTAGACCGGAAAAAAGACGTGATCATCCGGGGAGGGTTCAACATCTACCCGGCGGAAGTCGAGGCCGTCCTCTATACTTTCCCCGGGGTTCAGGAAGCGGCGGCCTTCGGAGTCTCCGACAAACGGAAGGGAGAAACCGTGGCCGTGGCGATCCGGCCCAAAGACGGGTCGCTCATCCGCCAGGAAGAAGTCATCGCCCACTGCCAGGAGCGGATGGCCCGGTACAAAGTCCCTAAATACGTAAAAGTCCTTCCCGAACCCCTGCCCAAAACGGCCGCGGGAAAGATCATGAGAAGGGTGCTGAAGGAGAACCTGGAGAAAGAACTGGACTTGAAATGAAAGCCGCAAGTCGCGAGAGCGTGAATTTTTTTTACGCCCTCGCGACTTGCGACTTGCGGTTATTAGATCGGATCACATAAAGAGAAAGGGAGAGATATGGACTTTCAACTGACCAAGGATCAAGAGATGTTCCAGAACATGGCCAGGGAATTCGCCGAGCGGGAGATGTTACCCGCAGCCCTGGAATATGATAAGAGCGGAAAATATCCCCATGAGATCTACAAAAAGATGGCCCCCCTGGGGTTGCTTGCCGAGATGATACCCGAGAAATATGGCGGCCTGGAGCTCGGGGTGCTTACCTGGATCCTCATGCTGGAGCAAATGGCGTGGGCGAGTCTAAGTCTCACCGCCGTCACCCAAAATGCCATGCTCCCGGGGTCCATCCTGGCCGATGCGGCCAACGAAGAACAGAAGCAGAAATACCTTCCCCCCATGTGCCGGGGGGAGAAAATATACGCCGTGGCGGTGGCCGAGCCGAATGCCGGCAGCGACGGGGGGAATATCGAGACCACGGCAGTCCTGCGTGGGGATTCCTGGGTTCTGAACGGGAATAAGGTGTTTATCACCAACGGCGTCGTCGCCGACATGGTCGTGGCCCTCGTTCAAACCGACAAGAGCAAGAAGGGCAAGGGGCTGGCCTTGATTGCCGTCGATAAAAGCTGTCCCGGCATCTCCGCCGCCCCCATCGAGGGATGCAACGGGATGCGCTGCGATGACCTGGCCCAGGTACGGTTTACGGATTGCGTCGTCCCCAAGGGGAATTTAATCAGTGAAGTGGGGGTCGGCCTGAAGTTGGCCCTGGGGGGCATCACCAATATGCGGATCTCCATCGGGGCTTATGGCGTGGGAGTGTCCCAACGCTGCCTGGATATCTGCGTGAAATATGCCCAGGACCGGCACCAATTCAACAAGCCCATCGGGAGTTTCCAGTTGATTCAGGCGTTAATCGCGGAGATGGCCCTGGAGACCGAAGCCGGGAGGCTGCTGACCCGCAGCGCCGCTTTCAAAAAGGAAAAAGGAATGAAGTGCATCAAAGAAGTCTCCATGGCCAAATGGTTCTGCAGCGAAATGGCGGTGAGGAACACGGTCAAGGCCATTCGTATCCACGGGGGCTACGGCGGGTTTGAAGGCTACACGGTGGAGCGCTTGAACCGCGAGATCATCAATTTCCTGGCTCCCGGGGGGACCATTGAAGTGCACAAATTGACCATCGGCCGCCAGGTCTTGGATCTCGACGCTATGTCCCGTTAGAAGAGGCAAGCGGTGAAAGAATTCAACCGGGGGAGGGGAAAATGACCGAAGAAATCCAGGGGTACTTGACCACGATGGGGGAAATACTGGACCAGATGAAGAGCCTGCTGGAGGGGCTCCCGCAGGAAGCTCTGGATTGGCGGCCCATCCAAGGGGAAGGAGACCTGGCGACCAATTCTCTGGCCGCGATGGCTACGCATATCGCCGGTTCGGGGGCTTACCTGATAAAAGAAGTCATCGGCCGCCAGCCGGTCCACCGGGACCGGGAGGCTGAATTTGCCGCCCAAGGAACGGGCCCTTCGGCTTTAAGGGCCCGTTTGGACGAAGCCGCCAAGACCGTCGAGCAGGTCTTGTCCCCTTTGACCGCGGGCCAGATGGAGGAAGATCGCAAGTATCGCGACCGCACCGCAAAGGTCCGATGGATCATCCTGCATGTCATCGAACATACGGCCCTGCACCTTGGACATATGCAGCTCACGCGCCAGTTGTGGATGGCCAAGAATCGGAAGTAGAAATCAAAAACTCCGAGGGGTCCCCCCAAGGCCCTGGGAAATCTTTGCCTTAGGGATGGCATCCGCGGTGAATGGTAAAAGAGAGCAAAAAAGAGGGAACCGAAAGGAGGGACCGAAACAATGATATCCCAGGCGGATCAACTTCTGGAGGGGGGTATCGACCTTCATTGCCATGGATACCCCGAGATAACCGTTGATGTGAAGATGCGGGTGGAGGATTTGGAGGCCGCCCGGCTGGCTGCCGAAGCAGGAATGAAAGGTTTCGTGCTCAAGTCCCATATGTGGCCGACCGTGGGCCGGGTTTATCAGATGAAGGACAAGATTCAGGGGGTCCAGGTCTGGCCGAGTCTGGCGATCAACACCAGTTCCGGGGGGTTCAGCCCCTGGATCGTGGAATCCGCCTTACGCCAGGGGGTGAAGGTCGTCTGGATGCCGACCTGGAGCGCCCGGAACGACATCCAGCGGGGAGGATTTAGCCGGTTGATGAAGGACTGGCTGAAAAGCATCCAGCAGATGACTCCCGACGACGGCCTGACGATTTTCAACGCTTCGGGAGAAGTCGACGGGAGGGTGAAAGAAGTCCTGGCCCTGCTCAAGGAATATGATGTGGCGGTCTTCACCGGCCACCTCTCCCCAGAAGAATGCCTTGCCCTCGGCAGGGAGTGCAAGAAGATCGGCCTGAAGAAATTGATCTTCTGCCATCCCGACAGCCGGGCGGTGGGAGCTCAGATGGAGCATATCAAGGCCATGGCCGAGATGGGCTTCTTCATCGAGTTCACCTTCCTGGGCCTGCTCCCGGCCTTTTACCGCATCAGCATCCAGGAAGTGGTCAAGAGGATCCGCGAGGTGGGAGCGAAACAGTCCGTCCTCACCACCGATTCCTTCTTCGAATGGGCTTCCCCGCCTTCGGAGATGATGCGGATGTTCATCAGCTCCCTGCTGGCGCACGGGGTCACGGCTGAGGAGATCGACCTGATGGCGCGAAAGAATCCCAGCGCGCTGCTGAACGTATGAAAGGGATTTTCCCGCCGGTTTTCTGGAAGACTCCCCTTCCCGAGGGAGAACCAAAACTCAACCCATGCTGATTCTTCCGGCATGAAAACAAAAAAGAGGAGGGTGTATGAAAAAGGGCATGCTGACGTTCGGATTGATGGGGCTGGGGATCCTTTTCTTGTTCGCCGCCGTGGCCGGCGCGCAATCCGGGCCTCCCATAAAACTGGGGGTGAATGAGGCCTGGGACTATCCGGGAGGACAGGGGGCGAAACGGGGAGCGGAGATGGCAATCCGGGCCATCAATGCCTCGGGGGGATTGCTGGGGAGGAAGGTGGAAGGGGTCTTCTACGATAACAAGGTGGACCCCAATGAGGCCAAGAACGCGACCGAAAGACTTCTTTACAAAGACAAGGTGGATGCCATCACCGGTTTCTGGCGGAGCGACCTGGCTATCGTCTGCCAGCCGCTGATCATGGAGGCGAAGAAATTGATGCTCATCGGCGGGGCCTCCACGCCGGTCTGTACGTTCGAGCGCATCAAGCAGGATTACAAGACGAACAAATACACCTTTACCACCATGGTCAACACCTACACCGCCATGGTTTCCTACGAGCAGGGGATCGTGGAAGGAATGAAGCTGGGCCTGGGCAAGATTGCCATGGTCGTGGAAAAGGCGGCCTGGTGCGACCCGCTGTATGACGAATGGATGAAGAAGTACGCCAAGCAGATCGTCTATTCCACCCGGTTCTCAACCACGGCCACGGATTTTTCCGTGGAATTCGCCCAGGTCAAGGCCGCGGGGGCGGATATCATGGTTTTCATCACCACCGGCCGCGGGGGGACGCCTTCGGTGAAACAGTGGTACGACATGAAGATTCCGACCATTTATGTGGGCTACAGCGTGGATGCCCAGGACCCCAATTTCCCGCAGGTCACGGAAAACAAATGCCTGGGGGTGGTTACGGAGAAGATCGGCGGGGTTTCCGGTCTGCCCATCACCCCGAAGAGCATCCCCTATTACAACGAGTATAAGAAAGTATACGGGGAATACCCCATCGCCTACACCAACGGGGTGGCCTATGACATGGTCATGGCCTGGGCCCACGGGGTGAAGAT
>PMCE01000435.1 GCA_003154025.1 Syntrophaceae bacterium | reverse complement strand
CGAGGCTGAGGAGACGGGCTTTCCCGCTGGCAAAAATGTTTAGCTTTCTGATAAGTTATCGTCATAATGGGGGGAAACTTTAATCCCTTCGGCCTGACCTTCCGTGCTCCCCTATATTCTCCTGGTGAATTCTCCAAGAAATGTTTCGACGGCGATGAAAAATCCCGGGAAGACGGTCCGTTTTCGATTCGCCCCCTCAGAGAGAAAATTGAAATAAACACGGAAAAGTGATAGCCTTTTGGGACTTTAAAATCTCCGGGCTTCGTCGAATGCCCGAGCACGGACCCTTTTCCTCGCCGTGGCGGCCGACCGGCCAGACTTGATTTTGGATGATCCCTTTTTAGTACAGTTCAGAAAGGAGCTCAAGAATGAATTTTCTGCGGGTGAACATGACTGAAGGGAAAATCTCCCTCGAGCCTTTTTCCCGGGCCAAAGTCATGGGAGGCCGGGCCACCATCGACTCCCTGCTGGCGCAACAAGGCTTTCCCGCTGCCCATCCCCTTGCGAAGCAGAGCCTCTTCATCGTGGCTCCGGGGATCTTCGCCGGGACCAGTGCCCCCCAGTCCGGGCGTCTGTCCATCGGGGGCAAGAGCCCTTTAACCGGGGGCATCAAAGAGGCAAACGTAGGGGGCACGGCGGGCCACAAGCTCGGCCGCCTGGGGATCATGGGGATCGTGGTAGAAGGGAAATCCAAGGAATGGCAGGTCCTTAAGATCGGAAAGCAGGGAGCGAGCCTGGAAGAAGCGAATGGCCTTGTGGGAATGACCAATTACTCCGCCTGCGACCTGCTCCGGGGGAAATACGGGGATAAGGTGGGGATCATCGTCATCGGTCCCGCCGGGGAGATGAAGCTGGCCAATTCCACGGTGGCAGTGACCGACCCGGAAGGGAGGCCATCCCGGCATGCGGCCCGGGGAGGGGTCGGCGCCATCATGGGGGCCAAAGGGCTCAAGGCCATGGTCATCGACGACGAAGGCGTGTCCCTCCGCAAGGCGGCGGACGAAGAAGCCTTTCGAGAGGCGGCCAGGAAGGCCGCCGAAGCCATCCAGAATTTTCCCCTTACGGCAGGCCTGCATAACATGGGAACGGCCATCTTCGTGAATATGGACAACGGCCGGGGAAGTTTTCCCACCCGCAACCACCGGGAGGGGACTTTCGAAAAGGCCGGCGATATCGGCCCGGTCAAGCTGGTGGAGCTGGTCAAGGCCCGGGGAGGGGTCATGGGCCACGGTTGTCTTCCCGGATGCGTGGTCCGCTGTTCGCCCATCTTTCACGATTCTTCCGGGAAATTCCTCACCGCGGCCCTCGAGTATGAAACCATCTGCATGCTGGGCTCGAACCTGGGGATCGACGACCTGGATGCCATCGCCCGGATGGACCGGAGGTGCGACGACCTGGGGTTGGACACCATCGAAATGGGTTGCACGATCGGCGTTTTGAACGACGCCGGTCTCTTTCGATTCGGGGACGCGGCCAGAGCGGAAGAAATGATCGAAGAGATCGCCAAAGGAACCCCCATGGGCCGGATCCTGGGGAGCGGGGTGGCCCTCACGGCCAAGGTCTTCGGCATCGCGCGGGTTCCCGAGGTCAAAGGCCAGGGGATTGCCGCCCATGCCGCCCGCTCTTCTAAAGGGTGGGGGGTTACGTATGCGACCAGTCCTCAGGGCGCCGATCACACCGCGGGGGCGGTTCTCGAAGAACCGCTCTCCAAGACGGGCCAGGGAGATCGGTCCCGCAAGGCCCAGATCATGAATGCGTCCCTCGACGCCACCGGCCTGTGCCAGTTCACCTTCTTACCCCCCAAGTTGATCGTCCCCATGATCAACGGTCTGTGCGGGGTGGATTGGAACGTGGAAGAATACCTGGAAATGGGCAAAGAAATGCCCGCCAGGAAAGGGCCTTCAACCTCAAGGCGGGAATCGGGCCGGGCGCCGACCGGCTGCCGGAATGGATGAGCAGGGAACCCCTGCCGCCGACCAATGCGGTCTTTGACGTTCCCCCGGATGATCTCGACAGCGTCTTTAACTTTTAAAGGCAGTAGAAGGTTCCGAAAAGAATCATTGCGAACAAAGCCCTCGTTTGTATGCTACGGTGCCCATTGCGATGGCCAAAAGAAAGGCGCCCATCATGAAAATGGTGGGCGCTTTTCTGGTTTATTANNATGAATATTAAGTTAATTGAATATATATTGGAAACTGCTTTGCCCCAAGCTTTTTTAACCCAAGGTCCGGACGGGAATTTGAAATATCCTCCCGGAGGTGCTAATTTGGGGTAGGGGTTAGCAGGTTGCCGAGGAGATGGGAAGAGGAAAAAAAGCATGTTTTTGCAAACTCATTTTACTTTCTGCCCCAAATGCGGAGGGAGGAAGATTCTGCCCCTCCGAGAAAACGGGATTCAATGTCCTGATTGCGGTTACGTTTATTTTCACAACTGCGCATCCGCCGTTTCTGCCCTCATTGAGACCCCTCAGGGAATCGTTTTGATCCAGCGGCAACTGGCACCCAAACGCGGGTATTTCGATCTTCCTGGGGGATTTGTCGACTACGGGGAGTCTCTGGAAGAGGCCTTGGCCAGGGAAGTCAGAGAAGAACTCAATGTGGAGATCGCAAACCTGCGTTACCTGGGGTCCTTCCCCAATGTTTACACCTTCAAGAAGGTGACCTACTTTACCACCGACGCCTTCTTCACCTGCAGCGCGGTCAGCCTCCACACCATGAAGCCCAAGGAGGAGGTCTCCCGCATCATCATCCGGAAGCCGCGGAGGATTGATCTGAAAAGGATAGCCTTCGACTCGACTCAAAATGCTATCCGGAAGTACCGCGCGGCGGGGAAAAAAGCTCGCTAGGGAAAGAGGAGGAAAGGGTTTTCGGTCAAGCATCCCCGGGCTGGCGGGCTTCCGAGAGAAGGTCCTCCAGCTGTTGGCGGGTGAAGTGGTAGCGTGTCCGGCAGTATTCGCAGGTGACTTCGGCCTCTCCCTGTTCGTGAATCATCTTCGCCAGCTCGACACCTCCCAAGGCCACTAGAATCTTCTCCACCCTCTCCTGGCTGCAGGAGCAACGAAAGAAA
The DNA here is from genome assembly GCA_003154025.1 of Syntrophaceae bacterium. The sequence continues at coordinate 1,522 of PMCE01000435.1, read as the reverse complement.
AGATCCTTTTTCCCCAGCGTATGGTAAGGAAGGCCGGAAAAGAGCTCGGCCAGGAGATCTTCGGGAGTTTTCCCCAGCCGGAGAAACCCGGTAACCACGGGGATTTTCCGGATATTCTCGATCAGCCGATCGGACATCTTCTCCTCCGTAGGGGGCAGGGTCTGGATCAGAAAGCCGCCGGCCGCGGAGACCCTTCCGTCGGGCTCCACGAAAACGCCCAGCCCTACGGCGGACGGGATCTGCTCCGATTCCGAATAATAGAAAGCGAGATCTTCTCCGATCTCNNGCGCCGGAGACGTTCAGCTTTTCGTCCTTGAACGGGACCTCTGCCTCGGGAACCCCCACAAATCCCCGGACGGTGCCCTCATGGTCTGCCTCCACGAGGATCTTTTTCAGGGGCCCGTTGCCCTCAAACTTGAGGGCCACCCGCTGCCCCTTTTTCATCAGGGATCCCATCAGGAGGCCCCCGGTCAGAGCCCTTCCCAGGGCAGCCGATGCCGTCCGCGAAGTCCCATGCAATTTTCTGGCCCTCTCCACCAAGTCTGTGGTAACGCAAGCCAGCCCGACGACATTGGCCCCATCGCTAATTCCCCTCACAAGATAATCCCCCATCCAAACATCCTCCCGGATTTTTTATCATTACTTACCTTTGTCTTAATATAGCCATTTCCTTCCCGCGAGTCACTCCCGAACTCTCCACGCTTCCCTATCTCGCCTGCGAGAAGAAGGTACTAAACGTGGGTTTATAATCGGCTTCACCCGCCTGAATTCGGAAATCCCCCCATTATCAGAGCGGGGCTCAGGCTTCTTTACTTCTTTCAGCATCTAAATATTGGGGTTATGGCGGGGTTGCGAGGGGGAGGAATCGATCCCCGGGAGGCGACTCCGTTGGAAAGGAGGGAATGAAGATGAAGAAAGTTCGCAATGCCATGGTTGCGGCTCTGGCTTTTTTCTTCCTGGCCGGAACCGCTTTCGCCGCGGATGAGATGGCGCATAGCTGGGGCAAGACCTTCAGCCTGGGCCAAGTCATCGGAATGACCATGAGGACCCCGCAGGGACAGGAGTTGGCGAGGGTCGATGATATTGTCGTGGACTCTCAAGGAAAGGCGGTGTTTGCCGTTATCACTCACGGGGGATTTATGGGCATGGGTGGCAAGCAGGTTGCGGTTCCCTTCGGGGCGTTGAACTTCGACAAGACGGAGCGGCACCTCGTCCTCGACGCTACCCCGGAGAAGCTGGACGCGGCCCCGGCTTTCCGCATGAGCGACATCTCCAACGAAAAATGGGCTGAGGACGTCTACCGCTATTTTGGCCAACAGCCCTACTGGACGACGGAAGGGGCGATGATGGAGGAAGGCATGGGAGTCTCCCATGAGCGCATGAAAGAAGAGCCCATGAAAAAGGAGGAAGAGTCGAATCCCTATTATGACTTCTACGCTTACTGAAATTGAGCCCGAGGCGAGAGGCGCCGGCCTTCTCGCCTTCCCCGAGGAGGGATGAGACGGATCAGGATCGATTGGGC
>PMCE01000304.1 GCA_003154025.1 Syntrophaceae bacterium | reverse complement strand
ATCCATCCCCTGCGCCTCTGCAGCCCCTCGAGAATCACCTCCCAGGGGAAGCTGTCAAACTTCTCCGGCTGGAGCACAAGGCTATGATTGTGGCAGAAGGGACAACGAAAATTGCAGGACGGAAGGAAGAGGACCGAAACCACTCTCCCGGGCCAGTCGGAAAAAGAGGTCTCCAGGAATCCTTTGATTGGGTAAGCCATATCAACCATCAGCCTTCAGCGTGCAGGGACGATTCATGAATCTCCCCTGCGGAGCTGTCAGCTATTTGCGGGCCGCTGGCCGCCGAACGCTACCAAGAAGTTCTTAATACGAATTGCGCCCGTGATCGAAGAGGAATCATCCAAGATCAGGATCGGCAGCTGGGTTTCGGCAACGGCCACCAGCTCGTGCCAGGCCAGGTGAGCCAGAGAGTCGGGGTTGTCCGGCCCCAGGATTTCTTCCGCGACTCCCAGCTTCTTCAGGTCCACGGTCTTCTTCACATACTCGCATTTTTCACACCCAATTTTGGTAAAGAGCGTCAATTCCCCCACCTCCTTACGATTTTTTAGGGACGAAGATTTACGCAGATGAAAGAAAAAATGGCGGAAGTTATCTTTTTTTAATCCTGAAAATCTGCGCTAATCTGCGTCCCATTATTTTTTTTAAGCCGTCAGGTTCCCCGTCCGGGTCTCGGTTTGCCCGATCGAAACGGGGCCGGCGCCCGAAGCGGCAGCGTTGAAATATTCTCCGCTGCGGTGGCGGTCCCTGAGTTCCCCCAGTTTTCCCTTATTCCAGCTTGAGACCTTGGTAAAGTAACCTGTGATCCGCGTAATGCCTTCCACCTCGGTGGAACCGCAATAGGGGCATTGGGCGCTCAGGCCGCGGGCCGTCCGGCCGCAGGTCGTGCAGGTGGTAAACTCGGGGGAGAAGGCGATCTGGTCGTTCTGCGACTGGCGGAACACCTTGATCACGAAATTGGCCAACGATTCCTTCGAAGGGCGGCTCTCTCCCAGCCAGATGTGGGTCAAGGAACCGGCCTCGATCAAAGGATGGAAGAGGCCCTCCTTGCGCACCCGATCGATGGGGCTCAAGAGCGTCCCCACGTTCAGGTAGGTGGAGTTGGTATAGTACACCTCTCCCCGGGCGATATCGCCTTTGACAACCTTGCCGGACCCGGGGGAGAAATCCCTCAAGTCCAGCTTGGCAAACCGGTAGGCGGTGCTCTCCGCCGGGGTCTGCTCCAGGACAAAGCGCATGTTGTATTTCCGGCTCATCTTTTCCGCCAGAAGCTTCATGTAGGCGATCGCCTTCAGGCCGAATTTCAAGGCCTCGTCCGATTCGTGAAGCTGTTCCCCCCGGTGGACCTGGACCATTTCGTTGAGCCCGACCATGCCGATGAGGAAGGTGGCCCGGTGCATGCGAAGGTAGGGCTGCCCGTCCTTCTTCATGGTGAGGAGGGCTAGGGGGCCGGTGTCTCCCAACGAGAGAAGGCGCTCCAGAAAAGCCTTCTTCTCCAGGTGGGCCCGCACGGCGAGGTTGAAGGTCTCGTTGATCTTGGCAAAGAGCTTGGTGTCGTCCCCGCCGCACTGGTAGGCGATCCGCGGAAGGTTGAGGGTCACGTTCTGGAGGGCGCAGTAGCGCATCCGCCAGGGATAATGGGCGTCGTCCAAGTCGGATTTCTCCAGCTTGAAACTCAGCCGGCAGCATTCCGAAATCTTGGCCGTATTCCCCCGGTCGAAGACGAAGTAGGTATTCCCCCTTTCGGCGGACACGTCGCAGATGTGGTGGAGGAAGTCCATGTGGCCCGGAGTCTGGAAGAATTTCTCGGTGATGTGCACCAGGGGCTTGGGGAAGAAGAAGGGCCGGCCAACGGCGTCCCCCTCCCGGAAGACGTCGAAGAGGGACCAGATGAACCTCTGGGACTGATCCAGATACTCCCCGTAGGTCTTCCCCGTGAACTCTCCCCCCGGTCCGATGGCCATGACTCCTTCGAAGTGCTTAGGGACTTCCCAGTAAAGGTTTATGTCGGTGAAGATGGCCTGTCCACCCCGGGCCACCGCCTGCTGCGAGAACTCGTACACGAGCATCTGAGCCAGCTGCTTCACATCCCGGTCGCTCAGGCCTTCGAGATAGGGGGCGAAGAAGAGGTTGACGGCGTCCCACCCGATGGCCCCGGCGAAGTTGCTCTGGAGAGCAGCGGCAAATTTGACCATGTGAGCCAGAAGAACCTCCGGATGCTTGGCGGGCTTGGCCATGGAGAGGGAGTTGGGCAGGCTGAGGCCGAATTTCTTGATGTACTCCAAGGATTGGCCCGAGCAGTAGGGACGGTCGATGAATCCCAGGTCATGGAGATGAAGATCTCCCCGCATGTGGGCGTCGCCGATCTCCTGGGAAAAGACATTCAGGAGGGCGTATTCCTTCTTGATTCGCTCCGCCAGGGTCAGGTTGGTCGCCTCCGGACCGTGGGGAACGTTGGCGTTTTCCCGGTTGGGATGGAGAATGAGCTGGTCCACATCGTAGAGGGGGACCCCCAGGCGGGTGTGCATCTTGCGGACTTCTTCCAAACCATGCTCGACGAGCTTGGCATCGACCAGCTCCCGGATCAGCGGCGCGGTGACCAGGGAAATCTTGGAGGCGATGATCGTCTCTTCCACTTCCCGGCTGATGCGCTCGGCGGTGTCCGGGTCGATGGTGGTTTCCCGCTGGAGGGCCTCGACGATCCGTTGCCGATTCCAGTCCGACAGGGTTTCAGAGGAAGTACGGACGAAGAGAGCCATGTCCGTTGTTTCATTCCTGAACTTTCCAGATTCACCAGGTCCGGCCGAAGGGGGACTCTTCTTTTCCACCCCTCCGTTTGTAGGAGAGGATAATTCTGAGGCTTCACCGGAAGGTTTTATGGATGGTTCAGACAATTCGCCTCGGTCCTGATGAACCTGCGAGTTCCCAACCTCCATTCGCGTCCTCCTTTTCACCAGACTATTTTAGAAGTTTGAATTTAAACGGCTGATTGCTGTTTTCCAAGAAAATACTTTAAAGAACGGTCCGGATTTTAGAGACCGGAAATTCAGTAAGGGTCTTACGACGAGGGGAAATATATTGTATCCTAGGAATTATTAACCACTATATATAGTGCTTGTCAAGGATAAATTTTTGACAACCCCCAATATGTTTTAAATACATTAAAATCATTAAATTTTTTTAATATAATTGGAAAGAAATATTTTACGGTCCGCAAGATATATTGCTGAAAGAAAGGAGACAACACTACATATAGTAGTTATCAGCCAGCCAGGGCGGAGATTAGGCGTTGATGCGCATGTTTCGTCATGCCTCTATGTTGAAAGTCA
>PMCE01000496.1 GCA_003154025.1 Syntrophaceae bacterium | reverse complement strand
AACGATTTGGCGAGTTTCGCACCAGAAACCTAGTGTAGAGGGGAAGTAGTTCCGATAATTTCGTTAACAATAATCGGCGAATCCTGGTAATTTGAAGTTTATAATAGGTCGCGGCAGGGACGCCAGTTACTTGGCGGCCCCCGCACATGGAGAGCGGGACGCCTTTAAGTAATTCAATTCCTTCCTGATCGCAGGATGAAGCAAGGAGGGTGTTTTTTTAGTTTCTCAAGCGCGTCCCGCATCACGCATGTAAGGCCATTCAGAAAGGATGTCTCCTCTTCCGATTCTTCCGCAAGAAATAAATTGGTGTCTTTCCGAGGAAACCTAGCGGGAAAATAATAGACCCATAAGAAGTTGCCTCCATTCTCCAAAAGGGCGTCCCTGCCGCGGCAGTGGACGCCCTTTACTCACTATTCCAGCACGTTCTTGACATCGGTGAACGAAATCCCGATGCAGAGAGGGACAAGCTTCCTGAAGAGTTGCATGGCGCGGAGCGCTTCGGCCCCGGAGATGGGCATTACCGCAGGGGAGTACCCGCGGTCCCCCATTCGCCGTAGACGGGATACCGGCTGCAAATGACCTCCAGATAGGCCGGGCGGTTGCAGGCGTTTTGGTCCAGACAACGATGGAGGGCCGGAATGATCTCTTGCGGATCATCCACGTGCTCGGTGTAATAGCCCATGGCTTTGACCGCTTCGGACATATCGGCCACGGAATGGTCAGACACGACGCAGGTGTAAGGATCGTGCCCGGGTCCCCAAAAACCGGGCCCGTAGCCGGCGAAACCTCCGTTGTTGACGTGAACGGTAGTGACGCCGATCTGATGGCGCACCAGGGCCTCCAGGTTGCCCAGCATGTAGCTCACCCCGGCATCTCCGGTGACGTTAACGCATTGCCTGGATGGATACGCAAGCTTTGCCGCCGCTGCTGCCGCCAGGCCAAAGCCCAGGGTGGAGACGTTGCCCCAGCCCATGAAGCCGTGAGGAATGATGGCCTGGTAGATGGTGCTCAATTGGTCGCGGGTGGTGCCTGAATCGGGGGTAACGAAGGAATTGTGCGGGTCCAGCGCCTTCATCAAGTCCCCATAGACACGATAGGGGTTGATGGGCCGTTCGTCGGATGTGAGCAGCGGCTGATACTTGGCCATGAACCGGGACTTTTCCGCGGCGATCTCGTCGAGGAGCTCCTGCTTCTTCCCGACCCCGCCCCCGGTTTGCGCAGAGACTTCATTTATCAGGGCCCGCAGAGTGAGCTTGCCATCACCTTGAAGGGCGTGGGCGACCGGGTAGCCCCGATTAATGTCAATCTCGTCCACCGTACTCAGGATGATAGTTTTGCTGCCGGCATCGGGGATGGCATGGTGGAATAATGTTGGCGTCAGGCTGGTGCCGACGGCGAGGACAAGATCGCACCCGTGCAGGAAGTGCCCTGCCATCTCGCCGCGCACTCCCACGGAGAGAGGATGGTTCTCCGGAAAACAGCTTTTGCCCTTCAGGGTGGTCAACACGGGAAGTTGGGCCAGTTCGGCCAGGGTGCGCAGCTCTGCCGTGGCGTCGGCGTAGAAAACCCCCTCACCGGCGAATAGGAGCGGTCTCCTGGCCGCCAGGAGGGCCTTGACTGCGGCCTTCNNGAGCCCAGATTGCGGGGGATGGTGATCAGGATGGGGGCGCGGCGGCCCGAACGCAGATAGGTGAAGGCCCGGCGCAGGAACTCGGGAACGCGCTGAGGCTGGTCAATATGGCCGATCCATTTGGTCACCGAGCGGAAGCCGAAGGAGATGTCGTAAAGAGGCAAGCCGCCGGCGCCCGCAGGCAGGCCGTCGGTGATACAGAGGACAGGAGAGCCGTCTTCGTAAGCCTGCGCCAGGGCGCCATAGGCCATTTGGAGTCCGGCAGGGTTGACGCTGCCCATGACGGTACAGACACCGACCTGCTTGCCGTTGGTGACCCGGGAGAAGGCATCGGCCACGGCCACGGCATATCGTTCATCCCGCATCATGATGAGCGGGATGCCTTCTTCGGCCAGGGTGTTATTCACGTTACAGGTTGGATAGTTGGAGACCCACGGGATCCCTTCGGCCTTGAGGATGCGCGCCAGTCCCTGTGCTGCTGTGATTTTCATCGTTGCCCTCCGGATTTTCTTGTTGCGCCGGCCCTTGCAGGCAGCCTTGCCCGTCCAGGCCGCGCTATCGCCCGGGTCTTCCTCAATGCCCGTCAAATGATTGCGGCCTTTGGCCTGCGCCTGCCCGGCATTGAAAGGATGAGACCTTGCTTTTAGGTAAGGTGAGTTTATTAACCGACATGTCCCATACCAGATTGCTACCAATTCCGGTAAACATTGTCAAGCAGGCTTTGCCCATTGCTGTTTTTTCCCTGTTTCCGCAAATTGCGAGTAAAAAGTTGACCAATCAGAAAAACGATCATTTTGACGTAACTGGAGCAAACCTTTCTTACAGCAGGTAAGGAACTCCCTCCTGGGTCCGACCAAATTACTTCCTCTCCCAGGTTCCCACCGATTTCTTAACCAGGAATGATGCTTGATCAGCGGCGCTGATTCGTTGTCGCGCCCTGCCCTCTCTTTTTCCCTCAAAGTAATACCTGGAGACACATTTCTTGCACATTTTAGAACCGCCGTGCACCTTTTTGTGAGATTTTTCTTGGACGCTTTCCTGAATTGCCCAATTATTTCCACGAGATAATGTTGGTACGCTATTCGCATTATTGGCGGTTAAAGAACTAAACCGGCCCCACTGGACATAGCAGAATTAGTACGTCAACATGCTTCGCCCCGACCGGAAAAAAGAATAAGCTTGACGGGAGATATCGGATAACATGGGACAACTAAAGACCAGAGAACATGATCTCAAATGCCCGGAGAAAAACAAAAGCAACCTCTCGCACGGCGCAGGAATCAAGGCGGCCAGCAAAGATAAGAACTACCTGAAGAAAGCGGCTTTTTTTGCCGCCGTCTTCATCCTGCCGGGGATCTTATTGATATCCATCCTCTCCCTGCGATCAGGAGAAGTAGGCCCTCCCGCGATTGGACAGGCTTTACTCCCCCCGGTTATAAAAATGGCAGCGACAGCGCCGGAAACGAAGAAAGCTGAAGAACCGGCCGATAAAGGGGGAAAAGACACCTATTCCCTGGAAGACCTCCTTCCCCAGGCCCGAAAAATCGTGGTCCTGATCAAGTCCGATCAGGGAAGCGGATCGGGTTTTCTTCTTCCTCAACCGGGACTCATCGCGACAAGTGCCCACATCCTGGGGAAAAGCGACGAAGCGGAGGTCTCTTTTTCTTCCGGGGCGATTAAAAAGGCCGTGGTTCTGAAGAGGCTGCCCATGCCGGTGGATGTGGCCCTTCTCCAGGTGGAGGATTTTGGGTTCGACTGGCTGCCCCTGGCTGACTCCGACCGCTGCCAGGAGGGAGAAGAGGTCGTAGCCGTGGGGGTTCCTGGAAGCGACAAGTGGAGGCCGGACCTGGTCATGACCAAGGGGAAGATCCTCCGCTGCAACACCCCCTACCAAGGAGTTCAATACCTGCAGATCGACCGGGATATGCATCCGGCCGCTATCGGCGGTCCGGTCATGAATACCCGGGGGGAAATTCTGGGAATGGCCCGGGGGGAATTGGCAGGCAGCAGCTTTGAGGGGGCCCGGTACGGCTTGGCCATCAATATCGTGAAAGGCCTGATCGACCAGCGGCTCGCCCACCTGGAGGAGAGGATCAAGGAGAAGGAACAGTTTTACAAATATCTTTATGATGACCTGTGGGTCGTCCTATCCTCCGAACACCAGGCTTACCAGAAAAAACTTTCAGACCTCTCCGGCAAAGGAACCCTCTCTGCCCAGGAAGCAACCCGGCTGGATAAGATGGGTTTGCAGCCTCCTGACGGCCAATCTTCCATGAAGAATTGGGTCGCCGGCCTGGCCGAGAAGGTCATCCGGGGCGACCTCACTAAAGAACAGGCTTCAGGCCGAATCAAGCATCATTTTGAACTATAGCTCACTCGCTTCTCGTGGATGGTTTTGTTTATCCATTTTCCCTTTCATGGGCATCAAGTATGTTTAAAGACTGATCATAAACCCAGGATTAGGAGATAGGATTTTCCCCCTCCCCACGGGCCTGCCAGAAATCCCCCCTGCCCCCCTTTTTCAAAAGAGGGGTCGGGGGGATTTCAGAGACGAGCTGGCCAACCGGGATTTTTGCCAAATATCAAGGTTTTTCAAGCCATCGCCGGCCCGACTGATCACCTGCTTTTCAAACCAAGCCAAGAATTCAAGACGCTGTTTTCCCCCGCAACGGAAAGCCTCCGCGGATGCATTGGAGGTTTTCTTGACAATGGGTTGATCCTCCCCTACTCTTAAATCATGAACGCCGCCTGAGGGGCAAACCAATAGAGCGATGGAAGCCAACCGATTCCGAAGAGCCCTGGAGAATAAAGAATTCGTCTACACCCTCGAACTCGTTCCCGGGCGGGGAGCCAGGGGCAAGACGCTCGAGGAGGCCATGGGCATCGCCGCGAAGGCGGTAAAGGGGAATCTCATTCATGCCCTCTCGATCACCGACAACGCCGGAGGTCACCCGGCCCTTTTTCCCAACGTGCTCGGCCGGGAGATCTGCGACCTGGGGATGAACCCCATCATCCACTTCACCTGCAAGGATAAGAACCGAAACCAGATGGAGTCCATCCTCTACGCCCTGGACCGGATTGGGATTCAGAATCTCCTGGTGATGACCGGAGATTACCCCCTCTACGGCTTTGAGGGGAAGGCAAAGCCGGTTTACGACCTGGATTCCATCCAGGCCCTTCATCTGATCGAAACCCTGAATGACGGAAGATGCATCGACGGGAAAGTCCCGGGCGGAGGGGCGGACTGCCCGCCCACCAAATTTTTCAAAGGCTGCGCCGTATCGCCCTTCAAGAAGCTCGAAGCGGAAGTTCTGGCCCAGTATTTCAAGTTATGTAAAAAGGTCGAGTCGGGGGCCGACTATATTATTACTCAAGTGGGATATGACGCCCGCAAGTTCGACGAAATCCTCCGCTTCGTGCGGCAGCAGGGAATTCAAGTCCCCCTGATCGGGAACGTCTATGTACTGAACCGCCCCGTGGCCAGAGTCATGAACCGGGGAGATGTACCGGGATGCGTGGTGACCGATGACCTCTATCGGATCATTCAGGAAGAGTCCCAGGCGCCCGACAAGGGAAAAGCCGCCCGCCTAACCCGGGCTGCCAAACTCATCGCCGTGCTGAAGGGGATCGGCTACCAGGGCGTTCACCTGGGAGGGCCTGGCCTGAAGTACGAAGATGTGGAGTGGGTGGTCCAAAAGGGACAGGAATTTTCCGCCACCTGGAAAGACTGGGTCCCGGAATTCTCCTTTCCCCAAGAAGAGGGGTTCTATCTGTTCACGGAAGATTCAAACACCGGCCTCAACACCGATGTTCCCAACTTCCGTCGTCTTCACCCGCGCAAAAAATGGGGATACCGGTTCATGCGCTTTCTTCATCGCTTTATGTTTGTTCCCGGTGCCCCCCTCCATAAGCCCGCCTCCTGGTTCTTCGAAAAGCTCGACGGCACACGGTGGGAAATTCCCTTTACCGAGCTCGAGTACTGGATCAAGTTTGCTTCCTCCCGCTGCCTGCGGTGCGGGGATTGTACCCTCTCCGAAATTGCCTTCCTCTGCCCCCAGTCGCAATGCGCGAAGTTCCTGCTGAACGGACAGTGCGGGGGCTCCAGGGACGGGTGGTGCGAGGTTTACCCGGGAAAGAAGAGATGCATCTACGTCCGGGCCTATGAAAGGCTCAGGGCATACCGGGAGGAAGAGTCTCTGAAGGATGGATATATCCCGCCCCGCGATTGGAACCTGGCCGGGACCTCATCCTGGGCCAACTACTTTCTCGGCCGGGATCACCAGGGGTCGGAACAAAAGGCGGATGACCCGAATCCCGCCAAGGGCTTAGCGCGCAGCTAATACAAACGAAATAAGCAGCGTTTCATTGCGAGGAGCGGAGCGATCCCGCCAAAGGCGGGACAATCTCAAACAAGAACGAGATTGCCGCGCCCTTCGCGCTCGCAATCACAGTTACGATATCTATGTCGTTTGAATGAACACCAGCCCAATAGATGCGGGTACAAAGAATGCAGGGTGCGTCCCCCGAACGCACCGCGTAAAGGCGTTATCGGGAATCACGCTCTACGGAAATATCAAATGACAAAATCCGTTTCTCGTAATACCAATCTGCTGGTTAGAAGGAAAAACCCATCATCACGGGTGTAGGGGCATCCTGCGTTTCGCGGGACATCGTCCCCCTACAAGTTTGCCCGCGTACCCCCGCATGGACCCCATTTTCCACTTTCCATCACGGAAAAAGCCCAGGAGTTTAGCAGCAAATTCCTACTGGAGTCTTCTCCCAAAATTCGTCACATCGTTCAAGAACTCCCGGACGATCCGGTTGCAGAAATCCACATCCCCCGGGCTGTAGGTGGCGCTGGCCCCCATGTGGCCGTGGAGAGCGGAACCTAGTGGAGAGTGGGGGTCAAACCTTCAAAATTCAAAATAGAAATTTCAATTTCGGTGGAGAGGACGATTTTAGGGGAGAGGAATTAGTGGAAATGGAAGAAGCTTTTTTCTATAATGGGAAAGTTCATCAGCCGCCTTTTGGAAAAATTTTCTGAGCCTGAAAGTGAGGATAAGATGACTGGGAAAATTCCTTCGGTTAAAGTTGCCGTGGTGCAAGCCGCGCCGGTCCTTTTCAACTGGGAAGCTACGGTGGAGAAAGCCTGCCGTTTGACCGGCGAAACGGCGGCGCAGGGCGCCAAGCTGATCCTTTTTCCCGAAGCCTTTATCCCGGCCTATCCCCGGGGCCTCAGCTTCGGGATCATCGTGGGCAGCCGGAAAGAGGAAGGACGCCGCACCTGGCAGCGGTACTGGGAAAACGCCATCGAGGTTCCCGGGCCGGCGACGGAAACGCTGGGGAAAGCTGCCCGGCAGGCCAACGCCTACCTGGCCATCGGCGTGATCGAGCGGGACAGCCAGTTCAGCGGGGGCACCCTGTATTGTACCCTGCTTTACTTCGGCCCCGACGGCCGGTTGATGGGCAAACATCGCAAGCTCAAACCTACCGCAGCCGAACGCCTCATCTGGGGAGAAGGCGACGGAAGCACCCTGCCCGTTTTCAACACCGAGATCGGAAAAATCGGGGGCCTGATCTGCTGGGAAAACTACATGCCCCTGGCCCGGATGACCATGTACGGAAAAGGAGTGGAAATCTACCTGGCTCCCACGGCCGATGCCCGCGATTCCTGGCAGCCCACCCTGCGGCACATCGCCTTAGAGGGGCGCTGTTTCGTCCTGGGGTGCAACCAGTTCGTGACCAAGGACATGTACCCTTCCGACCTGGCCATGGTTGAAGAGCTTGCCCACCAACCGGATATCCTGTGCCGCGGCGGCAGCGCGATCATCTCCCCGCTGGGAGCGGTCCTGGCAGGCCCTCTTTTTGACCAGGAGGGTGTTCTGTATGCCGACCTCGATTTAGGGGAGGTTGCCCGGGGAAAGCTCGACCTTGACGTGGTCGGGCATTATGCCCGGCCGGACGTTTTCCAGCTGATCGTCGATGAACGCCCAAAATTGCCCGTAGTGAAGAAAGAGTAAGGGCTCGAAGGCAGGGGCAATTCCTCACGCCGCGGCGTGGTTGCCCCTGCCGAGGCCAAACAGTCTCGCCTGATTCTCAAACATCAAGGCTTTCACCAGCCGGATTCCTCCGCTTGACGAGACCTGTCCGTCAGAAACCAGTCTGCCCAACGCCCGGCAGATAACCCGGTCGAAGACTTCGAAGCGGCTCTCCTCCGCAAGAATCTTCCTCCCGTCGCAGACCGGCCCCCCGCTGGAGGTCAGGAGAGAAGCTCCCGCCGTATGCAGGAGGTAGTGCTCCATCACGTAGGGAGTGTCGTTGTGCCACCAGGGGAATCCCGCATGGACGTGGGGAAAAGCCCGCTCCAGCATGAGGTTCACGTGGGCGAAGGTCTGATTCATGGGATACAGGACCAGGTGCGACTGCCCGGAACTTCGTCCATCGAAAAACCGGGAGAGTAAGGGGGTAAGATTCTCAACGATGCTGACCCGGTCGGTGACGATGTCCCCGCCCACATCCGGTCCCCACTTCTCATACAGGTACCGGTTGGCGTTCCGGAAGGCGCCGTAGTGGATCTGGGTGACCATCCCTCTGTCCCGGTTCATCCCGCAGAAGAAGTGCATCAGGAAAGAGGCGAACTCTGCCGTCTCCGGGGAGCAAAGCGCGAATTTTTTTTTGCCATCGTAGGCCGCGCGGAAAATGGCCTCCGCCCTTTTCTGCTTCACCTCCATGCCGTAAGGCTCCAGGAGGCCGTGGTCGCTGGCCCTGGCGCCCCTGCGGGCAAAGGATTCATGCCTTTCTCCCAGGGCTTCCATCAATCCCTGAAGGGTCGGGTTCTTCCGCGTCTTTTGCAGCAGCCGGTTCACATGGGAGCGCCAGGACTCGCTAAATATGTTGACGTAGGCGTCCGGACGGAAGGTGGGGATAAAACGGATCCCTTCGATCTTTTCCGCCCTGGAGTGGTATTGCAGGTCGTCTCCCGGATCGTCGGTGGTGCAGATGACTCTGGCGCGTGCCCTCTGCAGCACGGCCTGGGGCCGCATGGATCTTTTTCGGAGCTGTTTTGAGGTTAGGTTCCAGATTCTTTCGCCCGTCTTCTCGCTGAGGAGGAATCGGATTCCGAAGAGCCGGCGAAGATCAAGGTGGAGCCACTGGTGGACGTGGTTGCCTTCCAACTGGGGGAAAACCCGGCTGAGAGCCATCCACTTATCGAAATCCGGAATTTTAGGGTCCCGGGCGAAGGCCTGGGAAAAGCCCGGAAGCTTGGCCGCCAG
>PMCE01000453.1 GCA_003154025.1 Syntrophaceae bacterium | reverse complement strand
TAAATGACCAGCCCGCCATTCGGGCTGAACACCTGTCCGGTAAAATAATCCGCTTCCGGCGAGGCCAGAAACGAAACCAAAGCGCCGATCTCTTCGACCTCGCCCAGACGGCGCAGGGGCGTTCTTTTTAGGATGTAATCGGAGAAACCATCGGGGAGGCCATCCAGCATGGGGGTCTGGATGTACCCCGGGGCTACGACGTTGACCCGGATGTTGTACTTGGCCACTTCCTGGGCCAGGGTTTTTCCCAGCATGTTGACCGCTCCCTTGACGGCGCTGTAGTGCAGGGCTCCGGGGGTGGGAGTCAGGGAAGCCACCGAGCTGAAAAGGATGATCCGCCCGGACTGGTCAGCCTTCATCCAGCGAACCGCCTCGCGGCAGGAATAAAAAACCCCGTCAAGGTTGACGGCCGTCATCTGCCGCCACTCTTCATCGTTCAGGTCTTCCATGGAGGCCGTCCGGCCCAGGATGGCCGCGGTATGAACCAGGAGGTCCAGCCTCTCCGCCCGCTGTCTTATCCTTTGGAACAGAGACGATACCGAGTCACTGCGCGAAACATCGACTTCAAACGCTTCCGCCGGCNNATCCGCCACGAAAATGCGGATTCCCCGGCGGGACAAGGCCAAGGCTGCGGCTTTTCCCATACCGGACCCCCCGCCCACGATGAGTGCCGTTTCCGCGTCTCTGGTTTTCATGGGTCCCCGTTCCAGGGGTTCATACATCCCGTTGCTTCTCAAAAGCCTTGGCCGGTTTGCCGGTGGGGAAGACCACCAGGCGGCTGGAATCCAGTTGTTCCAGAATTCCCCGGGCCACATCTTCGGGACTGTCCATAAAGGATCGGTATTGATCGATGACCGGAGCCATCTCCCGCGCGCCGGGAGAGGCGGTAAAAAACTCCGTATCCGTCAGGTGGGGACAGACGGCCAGAACCCGTATCGGGGTTCCGGCCAGGTCTTTGGCCAAGCCGCGGGAAAAACCGACCACCGCATGTTTGCTGGCCACATAAGGGGTCACTTTGTCGGAATGGGCGATGAGTCCTCCGATGGAAGCCATGTTGACCACGATCCCGCCGCCCTGGGACTGCATATGGGGCAATACCTCCCGAGTCATGAAGACCATGGCAAAGAGGTTTACTTCGAAGATGCGCCGCCAGTCCGCCTCGGTGGCCGACAGAAAATCTCCATAGATTCCCAAGCCGGCGTTATTCACCAGGATGTCCACCCGGCCCCAGCGGTCTAAGGTCCGCCCGACTATCCGCTTCCGGTCGTCCTCCCGGGTGAGGTCGGCGGCCAGGATGCATATTTCCCCGGCACATTTTTCAGCCACCGCCTGGAGGCGCTCCACCCGCCGCGCCGCCAGCGTAAGACGGGCTCCTCTATGGGAGAGGGCGGTTGCCAGCGCCGCCCCGATCCCCGAGCTGGCTCCCGTGAGGATAACCGCCTTGCCGTCTAGGTCGACCATCGAATAGGCTCATTCTTGGATATATGAATCAACTGTCACTTTTATATAAAAAAACGGAAAATTTTGTCAAGAGGAAAATCGAAAGAGTTTCGGCCTGCGAGTTCCGGGTTTGCTAAATTTCGCATTGTGAATTGCGCAATGCGCATTAAAAAATGAAAACCTCAATTGCACAATTCGAAATGCGAAATGCGCAATTCGAAGGGGGCAATCGCTCTTCATGGTTGGAGTCCGTAGAGGATGAATTCCATCAGGTCCTTCATGACGGAAGGAGGAACTTCAGGCTGGGCGTTCGTATTCCAGACGATCCATTTGAGGCCGATGAAATGAGTGAACCCCATAAGAGACCGAGCCAAAAAAACCGCAGGCAGGTTGCGAACCTCTCGCCGGTCTATGCCCTGCTGCAGGCCCTGGATGTACCCCTGAGCCATCTTTTTGTAGTACCAGAGGCTGACCTCGCGGTCGATCATCTCGCACTCCGGCACCACCCGGTAGATCGCCCGGTGCTGTCTCAGAAATTTATAAAAGGCCAGCATCCCCACCCGTTCGGCGTCCCGCCGGTCTCTCGTCCGGGCTACGGTTCGCTGCAGTTCCCGCCTCATCTGGGAATTGATGTATTTCACCAGGCCCTCGACCAAATCCCTTTTGCTGCCAAAGTGGACATAGAAGGTTCCCAGGGCCACACCGGCCTCCCGGGTAATCTCCGCGATGTTCGCCCGATTGATCCCGTGCCGCCCGATGACTCTCTCCGCCGCCCGGAAGATGGCCTGCCGGGTATTTTCTCCTTTGGTCACGGGCTCTCCCTCCGCGGAGTGAAGCGGGACCGGCTCGGGGAGGGAGAACAGACGGCCTTCGGAGGGCTTCTTCCAGCGGGCCGGCCCGCTGATCCCGTGTAGGATCAGTTCGGTCATCTGCCGGGCTACCTCGCGGGTCGAAGTTTTTTCCTTCTCCCGCCAATCAAGGGAAAGAAAGTAGCAGATGCCGATGAGACCGTAGGCCATCATGTTGGGGTCCAGGGGCCGAAGGTGTCCGGCTTGATACTCCCGGCGGAAAAAATCGCGGTAATGCCGGGCGATGGCCTCGTAATAGGCGATGGTCACCCGGTCGGTGAGCTCGGACTCACCCAGAATGCGGTGGAAAGCGAAGTTCTCCCGGGTATGGTCGTAGAGGAGCCGGATGGCCCCCTCGAGTCTTTCTTCGAAGGAGGCTTGGGGCGCGGAAAGGCTCTCGGCCCGGGCCATGAACCGGGACAAAATCAGGTCGCTCAGTTCCAAAAAGACCTGCTCTTTATTCTTGAAGTATTGGTAAAAGTTCCCCATGGAGATCCCCCGCCGCCGGGTGATTTCCGAGATGGAGGAGCCGTAATAGCCGGTGTCTTTGAAGACCTGATGGGCGGCATCCAGAAGGGCCGCCCGGGTGGCCAACCCTTTGGGCGTCAAAGACCGTCTGCGGCCCGAAGGGGTCTTCTTCCGTTTCATGGGTTCCACTCAGGAACTGAATCAGGTGTCATTTTTGAGCATTATATTGTTTTCTCTCTCGCGACGCAACCTTTTTGCAGCGGCCAATCCGTTTCACCCTGGATGCCCGCAGGAGCTGCAAGTCAGGGCCTTTTCTGTCTTCTTTTGTCCTCTTCCTATGTTATGATATTTTTTTGAAGATTGGTTCCCGAGGGGATCTTTTCTCTTCGAAAGAAAAAAATGGCCCTCTTTGAGGAGGAGGCGGTATGCCAGTGATCTTCGGCAAGCAGGCTTTTCTGGAGGTTTTAAAACAGGAAGGGATTCAATATATCTTCGGGAATCCCGGGAGCACGGAGTTGCCCGTCATGGACGCCCTGGCGGGCCAGGAAGAAGTCCGTTATTTCCTCGCCCTCCATGAGGGGGTCGCCGTCTCCATGGCCGACGGCTACTCCGTGGCCTCGGGCAAGCCGGCCGTGGTGAACGTCCATGTCAGCCCGGGTTTGGGCAACGCCATGGGAATGCTCTACAATGCCGCTAAATCCGGGGCTCCCCTGATTCTGACCGCCGGGCAACAGGACCAGAGTTACCTCCTCAGCGAACCCATCCTTTTCTCGAACCTGGTAGACCTGGCCCGGCCTTACGTCAAGTGGGCTTATGAGATTCACCGGCTGGAAGACCTGGTCCGGGCGGTTCGCCGTGCGGTCAAGGTGGCCATGGCCCCGCCCACCGGGCCCGTCTTCCTCTCTCTTCCCATGGATGTTCTGAAGGCCGAAGGGGAGATCGACCTGGGCGCTCCCACCCGCGTCGATCCGCGCCTGCGGGCCTCGCGGGAAGCGGTCGAAAGGGCGGCGGAGATGCTGCGGGCGGCCAGGAATCCGGTGATCATCGCCGGGGATGCCGTGGCGAGGGGAGATGCCCACCGGGAACTGGCCCAGGTGGCCGAACTCCTGGGCGCTCCGGTGTATCAGCAGACGGTCTCCGGAACCTGTAATTTCCCCTCCTCCCATCCGCTCTCTTTGGGGCCTCTCCCCCGCCTCCAGAAAGTCACCCGGAAGGCCTTGCAGGATGCGGACGTTCTCTTCTCCGTCGGCGCCGACCTCATGACCATGTCCCTTCCTTCAGAGTTGGAACCCGTCCCCCCGGGGCTCTCGATCATTCATCTCCATCTGGACCCGTGGGAAATCGGGAAGAATTACCCCGCCCAAATCGGCATCCTCGGAGACCCCAAGGAAACACTGCGGGAATTGGAGAAGGAGTTGAAA
>PMCE01000442.1 GCA_003154025.1 Syntrophaceae bacterium | reverse complement strand
GGTGGAAAGGCCCTGAGGAACGAACCGGGTCCGGTCGGGGAGCCTCACCGGGATCATTCGGTCGCCGAATACGATCTGCTCGTCCATAAAACCTCCGGAAGACAGGAACAGGGGACAAGGTACACGGCGCAAGGCACAAGGCTCAAGGCGCAGGGCATAAGGGGCAAGGAAAGAGGAAAGACTTGTTGCCGGTTGTCCTGCTCGGAGCGGGATTGACAGTTGCCGGTTAAAAAAAATGAGAGCTTAAAACCGGGAACAGGCCACGGGGAAAGGGCAACTGTTTTTTTTCCCCTCGCGCCTTGCGCCTGTCTTTTCCTTGAACCTTGTACCTTGAACCTTTTACCTATTCTTTCCTTGCGACTTGCGCCTTACGGTCTTTGGAGGAGGAAGAGCAGCTCGGGGGGTAAACCTCCTCCCTTCAGGGGGATCTGGATTGGTTGGGGAAGGGTAAACCGGCTCTCTTTGCCCGAAGCCTCCAGGCGCTTCACCCTGGCCATGCCTTCCTTGAACTGGACCTCTCCCCGGACCGAATCGAAGAGCTTCAGGGGAAGGGGAATCTGGGCCCCGGGGTTACCCTGGAACTCCCCCCTCTCCAGCAGGGCCCACAGCTGTCCGCTCCCTTTCTCCCAATCCTCTCCCATCCACTCAAAGGAGCCCTCTCCGCTGAGCTGGACGCGGAAGGAGATTTCTTTTTCTGAGACGGCCCGAACTTCCACTTTGTTCAGCCGCAGGCTGAAACCGGTTTTATTCTTCTCCTGCCGGAATTTCCCCGTCAGGCGGGCGGAACTCCCCGCATCCTCCAGGCCCAACCCGGTCTTGCCCGACAAAAATGCCGGAAGGTCGGGCCGGAGGACCAAGTCCGGAAGGCGGAAAGAAAGAGAGTCTGTCCCCACGCGAATGTCCTCCAGCCGGAGGCCCCATGGCAAGACCGGGGCCAACCGCCCGATGGAGAGGGTGACGGGCATCGCTTCTTCGAAACTCTGAACCCACGCGTTCTTCAGCCGATCATAGGGAAACTGCCAGAGGAAGAAAGCATAGAAGAATAAAACCCCCGCTAGGAAATACCCCAGGATGATTTTTCCGGCTTTCATGGATCGATTCTCAACATAAACGTTGCCTATAAATACCCGTAATCTACCCCCTCACCCCGCCCTCTTCCCCGAAATCGATGGAGGGGGAAGGGTGAGGGGGAAACTCCGAAACGCAGTAAAGACTCACCGCGAGTACGTTTTTAACTTTATCAAGAAGTCATGACCTCCGGCAGAGCAGGAGGCTTGAAAAAACCGTGAACCGTTCAAAGCGGATTGAAATGGNNCTGCTGCCCAAAAATCATGAGGCGCCTTCCATTTCATGGACCGGGCGGGCAAACCGTTCTTGAGCCCCCGTGGCGGTTTCCTTCTCTTGTAGGGGCCACCGGCCGGAAGCCCGATCGGCCCGCCTCGTCCTGCGGAAGTCGATCGGCGCCTCCATGATGGGGGCCAGCCCAGCCGATGCTTTTTGCGCACCAGGCCGTCGCGCCCGGGCCACAAGTCAAGTTTCCTGAAAATGTCAAACTCTATTAGCCCCCAGCAGGACCAGGGGTTTACCATAATGAAATTAATTTTTTGAACGCGCAGGGCTGCGGGATAAATCATTTCGGCCCCGCTTTTCTACAAGGATTGGGTCAACCCTGGTAGAAGACCATCTGCAGGGAAACATCCAGGTACTTGGGCGTGGTATACCGGGGTTTGAGGTTTATCCGCGCCACCCGGGATCCTCCGGGAGAAGACTGGATTTCGTACAGGAAACGGGTCAGCTGGGGAAGCTCCGCCTTCTCCATCAATACGTCCACGGTCATTCCATCCCCGCCCGGCGATGGGGTCGGCTTGATGGACTTTACATTCTGCCGGAGGCCCGAACGCTCGATCCACCCGTCGAGCCGGGAAAGCGGCGGGAGAGACCTTTCCCCGGCCGGGATCTTCTGCAGGATNNGAGCAAGGCGGCCAGCAAACCGATTCCTCCCCAGAGAAAGGTTTTTTCTCTCCCCGTGATTTTCATCTTCAGGCCCCTCGCTTCATCTGTAGCTTGAACTCGATCACGTTCTCCAGACTGCTGGCCCGCGCCGCCTTCAGCTGGACATCCTTGAATCGGGCCGAGCGGTCGAGGCGGGCCTTCAACTGATTCACCGTGTCGAAGGAATCCGCTTCCCCGTTGACCTCCACCGTATCCGGGTCCACGATCAGCTCCGTCACCCGGACTTTCATGGCCGGGTCCACCATCAGGCTGAGCTCGCGGAGGATCTCCAGGGGAGAGCCGCTGCCCGGCCCGGCTCCGAAGGAGCCCAGCTTGGCCCTCTCCTCCTGTACCTGGGTCCTCATCTGCTGCACCTCGTTGACCACCCGCTTCACTTCCGGCAGGGACCGGATGAATTCCTTGCGGATCTCCGCCTTCAAGTCCTGATATCTCTTCTCCAGGAGATAAAAGTTCAGGAGGAAAGCGGCGATCCCCAAAACGGCCAGGAGGACGGCATAAGCCACCAGAACCTTCAGCCGGCCTTTCACTCTCAGAGCCCTCCGGGAGGACGCAAATTCCTCCCGGCGGAGGTTGACCCCCTCGGGAGAGGCCCCGCCCAGCGCGGCGCCGAGGGCCGCAGCCAGGGCGGGCCGAGCATCCTCCGGCACGCCTGCACCGACCTCCTCCATGGGAAGAAGGGAGACCGGAAGCCGGAGAAGGTCCCCCATCTGCTTTTCCAGGCCGGGAAGAAGCGCTTTCCCTCCGGTGAGAAATACTTTTTGCGCAGGGGGGTTCTCGGCACCCCATTCTGCGGAGAGAAAGGTCCGGCGGACCTCTTCGGCCAGGCGGGACGGATCGAAAGGAGCGGCCGGCGCACCCGGCAGGAGAATCGAACGGGCCAGGACGAGATGGCCTCTCTCCCAGAGGATGAGAGTCGTCTTTTCCTCTCCCAGGTCCAGGAGTGCCCCGCCCTGCCCCGAAGCCTTCCCGACCGCCTGGACTAGAGAGAAGAGGGCTACCGCCTCGGGAACCACACCTTCCGGGTCCAGCCCCGCTTCTTTCAGCAGGGCCAGGTATTCGCCCAGGTCCTTCTTGCGGACGGCGAAGATCAGCGATCTCTTTTCTTCCGAATCCTTACCTGGAGAACAAAAATCCACGATGACCTGGTCGGCGGCATAGGGGAGGAAGGGCTCCGCTTCGAACTTGACCACTTGCTGCTTCTTCTTCCGGTCCGCGAAAGGCAGGGGAATCCGGTGGACCATGGTCCGGTGGGACGGAAAAGTACAGACGAGCCCCTCTCCCCGCTCATCCAGCCGGGGAAGGACTTCCCGCAATTTGGCCAGGACCTCTCCCCGGAGGTCTCCCTTTTCCATCTTCGCAAGGGGCAGCAGCGCGTACCGGTCCACCCGGAAGCCCCGCAGGGAGCGGGAGACTTCCACCGCTTTAATCCCCGTCGAACCAATGTCCAATCCCCAGGCCTTCGATCTCATGGGCTACCCGGCTTTCCAGGAAAGGACCCGGGTCTTCCTTCCCTCTCTTCGAATCACCGCCTGCGACGTGGCCCGGGCTTCCCGGTAGATCCCCAGGACTTCCACGGAAAAAAAAGAGCTCCCCACGGTGATCTCGCTGCTGATCGACGGATAAACGGTCTCCCAGCCGGGCAGAGCGCGCAGATCCTCCATCTTCCGGAAAGGCTTCTCCATTCGGTAGGTCAAAACGGCCTTCGCCATCGCTTGGTCTATCTTGGGAGACAGGCTCATGAGCACCGGTAGGCTGGCCGTGTTGATGTTGATCCTGCCATCCGATTGAACGGTCAGATAATTCAACAGCCCTTCTTTTCCCTCCTCCCCGTACAGCAAAGAAGGAGTCACCCCTTTGATGAGGAGAAGTTCGTCCAGGGAATCGAGCGGGCCGTTCTTGGGGAGATGAGGGTTCTTCTTGCTCAGGTAGAATTCCTTTTCCGCCCCGCGGGGCCTGGGCTGGTCATCCGCATCCAGCCAGTCCAGAAGGGCGTCCGTCCAGTCCGTCGGATGGCCCAGCAACAGGAAAAGCCGTTCCATCTGTTCTTTCTTCTTAAGGTTCAGGTTCCCGTACGGGTCCACCACTCCGTTGGGATTGAACTTGGAATTCTCGTCGAGAATCCGTCCGGAGAAGTAGCCCTCGGGGAAGAAGCGGGCCGAATGAGCGGCGAGGATTTCGAATTGAGCCCACCTCTCGTCCGGTCCGTCGTAAGACGGGTCGTCATCCTGGATCAGGGCCCGGGCGATCTCCACCCCGGATTGGGCGATGCAGGAAGCCTGCGTCAGGTCCCGGAAATTCTCCGCCAGGGTGGCCTCTACCCGTACCGCCCGATTCATTTCCAGCCCGGTCACTACCAGGAGGGTAAGAATCAGGAGGGTCAGCACCAGGGCCACGCCTCTCTGGTCTTCAATTTTTCCCGCCTTCCCGCCGGTCATCTGGNNAGTGTCAGTCAAAGGCAATAAAGCTCTTTGTTTAACTTTAGTTTTCTTATCTATGTTCATCTGTACTACTGTAGTGTAAATTCTTTAAATCTTGTTAAGCATTCGGAGAACAAGTTTAGATAACCTTTTGGATCTTTTAACTTTAGGCACTTGAGCGCACTTAAGGCACTTGAGGCACTTGAGGCACTTTCTTTTCTTTGTTCACCCGCTCATGGCCAGATAGACTTGGGTTCGAAAATCGTGAACCTGGCCGTGGGAATCTTCCAAACGCAGGTGAATCTCCACCCGGGTGGGAAGTTGATTTCGCCGTTCCCCCTCCAGGGAGGTCCACTCCTTCTGCCTCTTCCCCTGGCGATCGAAGTAGGAAAAGCTCAGGCTTCGGACCCGGTCGCAGATGGGCAACGAACGCCCTCCCCGAAGGAGGTCCCGGTCCCGTGCGTCGTCCTGGCGCCGGAAAAGCGTCAATCCCTTATTGCCCGGGGAGTGGTCTAGGGAATAGCCGAGTTCGTTAAAGCCCCATCCCCCTTCGAGCGAGACTGCCGAAGGAGAGGGCCGGCTGGTGAAATCCAGGCGGTCCAGGAAATCATTTCCTTCCCTGATGGAAAGGCCTACGAGGCCGGTGCGGTAGGCCGTGAACCCTTCCCGCTGGAGCACGAGCACCGTCCCCCTGAGATCGAAGGCCATCCTTTCCAGGATTAACCGGCCTTGCCGGATGACCTCCGCCCGGTCATCGGTTTCGGCCATGACCATCATGGACTGATGGAAGGTAAGGTAGAGCAGCGAAAGAACCACCGCCAAAATCGAGAGGGTGATGAGGACTTCGAACAAGGTAAACCCGCTTTTTGAAAAAAAGAGTTTCGAGTTTCGNNTCTATTTCTGTGCAAAGTAGGCCACCAATTCCAGCGTCCGTTCCCGGGTACCGTCCTTCCATAGGACGCGCACCAGCGCCTGACGGAGGACGGGCAGATCGGTGGCCGTCACGACCTGTTCCCACTGGAACTGCGGAAAGGCATCTCCCCCGGGACCCGAATTTTTTCCCACCTCCGGGAACCCCATTCCTTCCAGTTCGGCCATCTTCTCCCGAGCCAACAGAGTGGCCAGAGAGATCTGGCTCGATTCATCCAGCAGGCGGACGCTGCTCGCTTGGGCCCGCAGGAAAGCCACTCCTACCATGGCCAGAATGGCCAGGGCGATCATCACTTCCAGGAGAGTAAACCCATTCTTCTTTTTTTTAGCCACAGGGAACCCAGTGCGGCCGGGCCGCGAACAAAAGAAAGTGCCTCAAGTGCCTAAAGTTAAAGAGTCCGATCGTTCGTGGGACAGGAGGTTCGGGTTTCGAGCCTTCCGATTCATCCTGGGTTTTTGAAAAACCCTTTGTACTACTTACCTGCAAACTCTGAAATTTTTGTTAAGCGGCCAGGGAAGAAGTTTAGAAACCTTTTTTAATTTTAGGCATTTTAGGCATTTTGGTTGCGGCTCCGCCGCTCTGTGTTCACCGTGCCCCTGTGGTGAATATGATTCTTAGGAATTTTTTCTTTCCACGTACCCCGCGACGACTTCTGTTTTTCCCCCCAGGGGATGGACAAAAACGGTGAATACCTCTTCGCCCTTTACCAGATGGATGTCGCATTCGTCCGCCCAGCCCGTGGGGGAAAATTCCACGTAGGCAATCCCTTCCCGCATCTTTCCCCTCTCCGGGTGGGTCACATCCAGGAAGCTGACCCCGGAAGGCAGATAGGTTGACTTTCCCATGGGAGAGGGGTCCCGCAGGAACGAATCCTTCTCTCCCTGGCGGCTGACCCAATACGCATTTTCCTTCAGGTCCACGCTGAGCCGGAACCTCTGTTTGGTGGTAGCGGCCTGGCTTTGAGCGTACCTCATGGAACCGATCAGATGGAGGACTGTCTTCTTCGCATCCCGCGGTTCCAAGAGCTCCCGGAAGTTGGGAAAAGCCAGCAGGGAGATGAGGCCCAGGAGCAGAATCACAACCATCAGCTCGGCAAGGCTGAAACCCGGGCTACCTCTCAATGTCCGCGTTGTCTCCTTCCCCACCCTCTTCTCCGTCGGCGCCCAGGGACTTCAGGTCAAAATCCTTGTTCTTGACTCCCGGGGAGACGTACACATAGGGTCTTCCCCAGGGGTCCATGGGAATCTTCCCCTTCTCCAGGTATCCTCCCTCCCGCCAGGTCTTGGGAATCGCCCCCGTGGTCGGCCTCTGCACGAGAGAGTCGAGGCCCTGCTCCGTGCCGGGGTACATTCCGGTGTCCAGTTTGTAGAGTTTCAAGGCCGCCTCCAGATTTTCGATCTGCAGCTTGGCCTTGGTCTTTTTGGCCTCCTCGGTCCGGCCCATGAAGCGGGGCAGGACCAACCCGGCCAGTATGCCCAAAATAACGATGACCACCATGAGCTCGATGAGCGTGAAGCCCCTGGCGGGCCGCCTACGGTATTCCTGGAAAATTTTCATTTTTCACCTCACCTTAATACGCTTTTAAAGGCCGCAAGTCGCAAGGCGCGAGGCGCACGAGGGAAAAAAAGGAATCAGGTTTTAGGATTCAGGGTCCTGTTTCCTCCATCCTGATGCCTGTCTCCTGACTCCTGTCTTTTTCCAATTCGCAATGCGCAATGCGCAATTTACAATTCTTTTCATCGGATCATCTGGCTCATCTCCAAAATGGGGAGAAGAATGGAGACGGCGATGAACCCTACGCCCACTCCCATGATGAGAATCATGAGCGGCTCCAAAAGAGCGATGAGGCTCCGAAGGTCGCTTTCGGCTTCGTTTTCCAGGGAGAGGGCCACTTTTTCCAGCATCTTGGAGAGCTCCCCGCTTTTCTCGCCCACCGACACCATCTCCAGGACCACGGACGGGAAGAGGCCGCTGGCCTTCAGGGAAAGAGCCATCTCTTCCCCCTCGCGGATCCGTTCCCGAGCCTGCCCCAGAGCCTGGGAGATGAGCCGGTTGCCCACCACCTCCTGGGAGAATTCCAGCGCCTGCAGGAGGGGGAGCCCTCCGGCCAGAAGCGTCCCCAGGGTTCGGGCCCAGCGAGACACAGCCAGTTTACGATGGAGCTCTCGGGCCACCGGAAGTTTCAATTTCAGGCGGTCCCAGAAGAGGCCCCCCGATTGGCTGCGCAGGTATCTTCGCAGCCAGAAGCCCGCCAGAACCGCCCCGGCGGCCACCGCCCACCAGAACCGGCCCAGAAAGTCGCTCACCGCGATCAGGATCAGCGTGGGCCAGGGAAGGGACTGGCCGAGGTCCGAGAAGATCTTGGTCACGGTAGGGACGACGAAGGCCAGGAGGAAAAAAAGGACCCCCCCGCCGATGATGAACATGAAAGCAGGATAGGTCAGGGCGGCCCGGATTCTCTGCCGCAGGGCCACCTGGTGCTCGCTGAAGTCGGCCCACCGGCTCAAGGTCAGGGCTAAGGTCCCGCTGACTTCTCCGGCCTTGACCAATCCCACGAAGAGCACGGAGAAGACCTGGGGGTGGGCCGACAGGGCGTCGGCCAGTCCGCTCCCTTCCCGCACTCTCTCCCGGATCTGGGTCAGGATGGTTTTCAGGAGCGGAGTTCCGGATTGATCAATCAGGGCGGACAAGGAGGAGACCAGAGGGATCCCGGCCTCCATGAGCGTGGCCAGCTGGCGAAAAACCTGGGCCAGCTCTTTGGCCCTCACCCGGGAGAAGAGATGGAACCCGGCCGCCTGCCGGGCTGCGGCCGCAGATTCTTCCCGAATCTCGGTAGGGTAGACGCCCTGGTTTCGGAGCTTGGTCCGGGCCGTGCGAAGGCTGTCCGCATCCACCATCCCCCGTACCGTCTTGCCCGAACCGTTGAGCGCTTCGTATTCAAAAACCGGCAACCTTAACCTCTCTTAAGCGTAAGTCGCAAGGCGCAAGGCGCGAGAGCGTAAGCCCGACTCGGCTTGATAGGCAATCAGTCCTTATCATTCCGATTATTCTTCGACAGACTCCGTATTAGAGCGGTGAGCATTTTATCAATCCTTATTAAAAGGGCTGACAATTCCTCGATCTCTTTGGCCTTCAGATACCCGAGCCTCAATGCGATCTCCAATTGGGTATCTAGCTCACTCAGCGATCCCTGCGCCATACTGAGAAAATTTCTGAACTCCCCCTTCCCCTGCCTAGCCGCCCCTTCGGCGATATCGCTGGCAATGCCCACCACTGCCCGACGCATTTGAGAAACAAGTCCAAATTTCTCTTCCATCGGAAATGGCGCAGTTAACTTGTACACGATTTGTGCCGCAGTCATGGCTGCCTGCCAAACATCCAATTTTTTGTGAGGTTTATCCACCGCTCTCTGCCCGCCCCTTACCTTAAGGCTTCCGTCTTTTGTCTTGTCTTTTCCCCCTCGCGACTCGCGACTTGCGACTTGCGGTATTATTCCTGCGTAACCCTGACAATCTCTTCGAGCGTGGTGATCCCGGCTAACACCTTTCCCACCCCGTCCTCATGCAAGCCCCTCATCCCCTCTTCCAGGGCTTTCCGGGCGAGGGTGGAGGAGTCGGCCTTCTTCATGATCAGCTGGCGGATGGTCTCCGAGACCCGTAGGATCTCATAAATGGCCGTCCTTCCCCGGTACCCGGTGCCCGCGCAGGCCGGGCAGCCCGTCCCCTGGTACACCCTTTTCCCCTGAATCTGCCCCGGATCCATGCCCGCGGCCCGCAGCGCTTCCGGTTCAGGAGCATACTCTTCCTTGCATTCGGGGCAGAGGACGCGGACCAGGCGTTGGGCCGCGATGGCCCGGATCACGGAAGCGATCCGGAAGGGCTCGATTCCCATATCGATGAGGCGGGTCACGGCGCTGGCGGCATCGTTGGTATGGAGGGTGCTGAAGACCAGATGCCCGGTCATGGCCGCCTGGATGGCGATCTCCGCCGTCTCCACGTCCCGCACCTCTCCCACCAGGATGACGTCCGGGTCATGGCGCAGGATGGACCGCAGGCCATGAGCGAAGGTGAGTCCGATCTTGGGGTTCACCTGAATCTGGGCGATCCCGAAGAGTTGGTACTCCACCGGGTCCTCGATGGTCACGATGTTCTTGTCCGGCGAATTGATTCGGCTCAGGGCCGCGTAGAGGGTGGTGGTCTTGCCGCTGCCGGTTGGGCCGGTGACGAAGAGGATCCCGTTGGGACGACGAATCAATTCCTCCAGGGTCGTGAGCTGGTCCGGAGACAAGCCGATCTCCGCCAATTCGAAGTGAATGCTGCTCTTATCCAGTAGACGGAGGACCACCCGTTCTCCGAAGGTGGTGGGGATGATCGAGACCCGGATGTCGATGTCCTGATCGGCGATCTTGATGGGGATCCGCCCATCCTGGGGAAGACGCTTCTCGGCGATGTCCAGCTTGGCCATGACTTTGAGCCGCGACACAATGGCTGCCTGGTATCGTTTGGGAGGGGTCAGGCGGTTGTAGAGGATCCCGTCGATCCGGTACCGGACTTTCAATTCCTTCTGGAAAGGTTCGATGTGGATGTCGCTCGCCCGTTCTTTCACCGCCTGGAAGAGGACGAGGTTGACCAGCCGGATCACCGGCGCTTCATCACTCACGTCCAGGAGGTCTTCGGTCTCTTCCAGCTCATGAAGAATCCGGTCGCTGCTCTCCGTGTCCAGGGAATGAACCATCTCCTCGGGGGTATCGGCGCTCTGCTCGTAGAAGCGGTTGATCGCCCGGCCGACCTCCCGTTCGCTGCTGAGGACCACCCGAATTTCCCGGCATCCCAGGATGAGTCGCAGATCGTCCAGGGGGTCATGGTCCAGCGGGTCAACCGCCGCCGCGGTCAGGGCGCTCCCTTCCATTTTGACGGGAACGATCTTGTGCTTCTTGGAAAAGGATATGGGCACCTGGGAAACCAGCGAGGGGTCCAACCCATGGCTCTCTAAATCGCCCCAGTAAGGAATGCCCAGTCGGCCCCCCAGGGCGGACAGGAGTTCCTCCTCGGTCATCCATCCCTTCTGGACCACGAGAGCGGATAGAGGCTTCCCATCCTGTTTCTGCCGGAGCTCCTCCACCGCTCCAGCCTCCACCCCTCTCTTTTCCCGGACGATGTCGGCGATGATTCTGTCTAGCATGGCAGATTAAATACAGGGTCAGTGATGAGTGTCAATCAAAGGCGACCAAGGACCGGCCTTAACTCTAGCAGGTTGCTGAAAAAATCTTTTAGGTGTCATTGCGAGCGAAGCGAAGCAATCTAATTCATAATAAAATCAAAGATAATTAGATTGCCGCGTCGCTTCAGCTCCTCGCAATGACTGCCGGAATCGAGTTTTTCAGCAACCTGCTGNNGGCACTTCGAACTTTAGGCACTTCCTTCCTCACTTAACCAGCTTGTCGAAGGTATCCTTGACCTCGCTCTCCCGCTCCTTCTTCAGCTTCTGCAGGTTCTCCTCGGATTCCTTTTTCTTCTTGGCCGTGGCCTTCTCCAGGTCTTCGGCCGTGCGGACAATCTGGGGAGTGATAAAGATCAAAAGGTTGGTCTTGGTCTTGGTCCCCGCCAGGTTCCTGAACATCCAGCCCAGAATGGGAATATTCCCCACGCAGGGGACTTTCTTGTTCGTTTCCGAGCTTTGGTCCTGCATCAACCCCCCGATCACGACAATCTGTCCGCTTTCCACCGAAACCGTCGTCGTGGCCTGCCGCTTTCGGGTGGTCACGAAACCCGGGTTGGACGGATCGCTGGAAAGGATGTTGCTCACTTCGGCGGAAATCTCCAGGCGGACCATGTTTCCTTTGCTGATATGCGGGGTGATCTCCAGCTGGATGCCGATGTCTTTGTAATCAAAGGTACGGGAGATGGCGACGCTGGTCGTCGTCGTGGTGGAAACCAGGGGAGCGGCTACGTCCGATTTTATGATAGGAACGTTATCCGCCACGATGATCTTGGCCTTTTCGTTGTCCATGGTTAATATATGAGGAGTAGAGAGGACATTCGCATCCGTGTCCCTCTGGAATGCCCGAACCAGAGCCCCGATGTTGGGAACCTGCACCCCGCCTATAGTGATAAACCCCTTGGCTAGCCCCAACAAGAGTCCCGTGTCTCCCGTGCTGCTGGGAAGGGTCCCCTGCTGCACCCCGCTGATCAGCCCCAAATCCGACCCGCCGAACCCCCGCACGCTGTCCGCCACCGGCTGGTCCATGATCCGCCAATCCGCTCCGATCTGCAGGGTTTTCTCCAAAGAGACTTCCGTAATCAAGGCTTCCACCAGGACTTGGGAGCGAATGCTGTCCAGCTGGCTGATCACCTCTTCCAACTCGTTGAACTCCTGGGGAGAGGCGGTGATGACCAGGGAATTGGTGGCTTTGTCCGCGGTGATCGACGCCTCTTCCACCTGCGGCGTCGTCCCCGCCTGGGGCGTTTGGGTCCGGGTGGCGGCTCTCGTCTTGGCCGCCACGATGGTGGATAATACCTTGGCCAGGTCTTCCGCCCGCGCATGCTCCAGGTACCGGACGTGGAGCTGGCTCTTTCCCCTGGGGGCTATCGTGTCCAGTTGGGAGACGAGTTTGCGTATCTCCTGGGTATCCTGCTCGCTGGCCAGAACCACCAGGATGTTGGTCCGCTCATCGGGGATGATCTTGACCAGCCGGGGATAGCCGGGAGTGGCCGGCGGTCTCCCCGCGGCGGCGGGCTGCCGCTGGTCCGCGGCCATGAGCTGGTTCAGTTTATCCGCCAGACTCCTGGCCGACGCGTACTCGAGGTGGAAGACGCTGATCTTCTCCTCCACGATCCGAACGTCGATCTGCTCGATGATCTTAAGGAGGCGGTGAATGTTGGAGGCCCGGTCGGTAATGATGAGGTGGTTGGTCGGTTTGTAAGAGATGATCATCCCCTCTTTGGAAACCGAAGAAGCGAATAGGTTGCGCACATCATCGGCCGAAGCATGTTCCAGGGGAATGACCTGGGTGATCATCCGGTCTTCGGACTCGCCTGGTTGAACTTCTTTTCCTTCCCGAATCTCCAGGCCCGACTGGCGGGCGGCGGCGGAAGGAATGATCTTGGTCGCGTCGTCCCCCTGCACCGCCGAATAGCCGTTCATCTCCAGGACGGACTCGAAGATCTTGTACGCTTCGCGGACGGTGATCTTCTTGGGGGAGATGATGGTCACTTTCCCCCGCACTTGATCGCCCACCAGGAAATTCTTACCCGTGAGCTCCCCCATGAACTTGATGACCACGCCAAGGTCCGCGTCCTGGAAGTCCATGGTGATCAGGGCGTCATCGGAAAGAGGCCTGGGGGGCATCTGGACTTCCGCCCCCTTCCTCTCCTGTCCCTGGGCGTTCCAAACCAGGCCGAGAGCCAGGATCATCACTCCCAGACAGAAGAAAGCCAGGATCAAACGTCTGATTAAATCTCTCATGGGGGTTTTCCCCTTTTTCCCCAATCCCCCCCACCCCGCCTTCCCCTCGAGAGGGGATGGCTGAGCGGGGACGAAAATTACCGGATTTCGTACCGGAGGATTTCGGATCGGCCGCCCCGCTCGACCTCCACTTCGATGTTGGAGTCGCGCTGAAGCTGGGCGTACGCCTGCATGATCTCTTCCGGGCGGGTGACAGCCATTCCGTTCACCTTTTTAATGACGTCGTCGTTCCTCAGGCCGAGTTTTTCCATCAGACTGCCCGGCACGACTTCGGAGACCGAATAGCCCGAAGGTTTTCCCATCTCAAAATGCGGCCGGAGGCGGGCCTGGGTCATGAACTGGTTTATATCCCCAACCGCAGTGTTCACATCCTCCCGGTTTACCAGAAAGCGGTTGGCGGAAAGCTTCTTCACCTCTTCCCCTTTGGAGGGGGCGGGACCCGGCGACGGGAGCGCCTTGGCCGCGGGGCTGGGCCGGACTTCTTCCTCGGAAAGCCTCAGGGTCTCCTTCTTCCCGTCCCGTTCGATCTCGATCCGATTCCGGGAGACCTGAATGATCTTGCCGCCGTCGATATTTCCCTGGACGCGGAAGATCTGCTGCTTTCGGGTCCCCTTTTCCTGGAGAACGGCCCAGGAATGCCCTCCCGGCCCGGTTATGGTTCCAACGAGGAGGTAGTTGCCCGGCGAAGATGGCCGGCTTCCCTCAGCAGCCCCTCCCGCCGGGGATGAAAATTTTCGTTCCTCCACGGGGAGAAGTCTCTGGCCTCGGTCGGCCGGACTGAAAATATTCCGCTCCGGGACGGAGGAATATTTCTCGTACGGCTCGGATGAAGCCGCGGCAATAGGAGAGGTTTTCCTGAGGGCCCCCGCCTTGGGAAAGGTGATGATGCGTTCCTGGATGAACAGGATAAAGAGGCAGGAGATGAGCCAGGCGGCGCAGGCTACAAAGACCAGATGAACGACCCAGAAATGCTTGGTAAGGATTCTTATCATCTTTCTTTATCGGACACAGATTAACATAATTGTCTATTATCCTTAAAACAATTTTAATGGGACGCGGATGAACACGGATATAAATTCACGGCTGAAAAGAACGAAATAAAAGACTTTGCGCCTACACGGCTAGGTAACTTTGCGACTTATGATCAGACTCGAATGTACCGTGACCTCATTTTTTCGAATTATCAAAAAGCTTCCGTCTGACCTCTGGCTTGGGGCCGAAATTGAGGAGAAGTCCCACTTCAACGTCAGTCGCTTTAAGGTAATTCAGCAACTGCGCTTCGTTCTCAGATGCTAAGGCTTTTGCGGCCTTGATTTCAACTATGACTTTCTTGTCCACCAATATATCAGCAAAATACTCCCCCACGACTTCTTTTTCGTAAAAACTTTTATCGGCGCCTGTGGAATAGCCGGAATCCCTTCCTTGCTAAGTTCGATCATTACCGCATTCTCATAGACTTTCTCCAAAAAACCATACCCGGCTGTCCATAAATTTTGTAGAAGATTTTGATTACTTTGTCATTTATTTCCTGTTGTTTTATATTCGTTAAATCCGCGTTCATCCGCGTCTCATTAATTTTTTCTTTGTTTTTTAGTTAATCAATGGCTATCTGCGTCCTCTTCATTTTTTCTTCGCACCAGCAACAGTCCCACGAGGAGGAATAGACCGCCCCCCCATAGAACGAATCCGGCCGGGTCTTTCAGGAGGTAACGGGAAGCCCCGACCACCGGATAGAGGGCTCCGCGGGTCAGGGCCTTCAGGCTCTCGTGCCGGGCGATGATATCCGCCAGCGGAGGGCTGAGGGTGTAATAGACTTCCACCAGGAACCTTCCCGGCGGGTGGGTCAGGAGGTACCGGTCCCGAAATTCCCGCAGAATGGCCACTTCCTCCTTCAGGGGAGACCCATACGCCGAGGTGGCGATGAAACACCCGCCGCCGCCCCCTCCCCCGCTCCCGCCCCCGCCCCCGCCCCCGCTGCTTCCCCCCCCGCCGCTGGAGCCGGTGGANNTCCCTGCTTGACCCCTTCCGCTCCCACGGTGGTGCTGAGCCCGGTCAGGCCGAGAATGAGAGAACCTAAACGGGCCGTGTAGGAATAGGATGGGGTCGCGCTATCGCTCAGGTTGTAGGAAATTAATACAAAAGTATCATATGTTCCCCCCAGGTTGGTAAACTTGACATAATCAGCCGCATATTCGTTCAGCGTCCCGGTTCCTGATGCAGGGTAACTACTGACCGTAGTGGTAACGGTAATGTTTCCCGGCGCACTGGTGATGCCGGAGAAACTGGCTGCGTATCCGTACGCGGCGGCAACGGATGAGTTGTTTAAATAGTTTGCCACTACCCAGTTCTTTACGATATCGTTCACCGTGCCCGTTAGCCCTCTGCCGAATATGGCGCTGTTGATCCCGTCGACTCCGGTTCCCTGATTGGCGACAATCGCCTTGGTGGTGGCAGCTCCTCCATACTTTTCATTCAAGTAGAGCATGAACAAGAACGTCGCCCCGTAATTGCTCAAGTCGTCCTGCCAGGTGGTCAGGCTGGTGGTGGGGGCCTGGGAAAAGGCGGTGACATGGCTGATCTGAGGACCGTATCCGCAAACATAGCGCGCCAGGCCGGCCATCCCCTCATCCACCCAGGTATCTTCGTTCGGATCGTAGTTGTAGTGGATGAAATGCTGGAATTCATGGGCGAGGGTGCCGAAGAAAGAAGAAGTGTTGGAGGGGTCCCCATCCTTCGAATCCATGTAGATCATGTGGCGTCCATTACTGTTGGCTTGTCCCGTAAGTTCGTTCAGGGTGTCAAAATACCCGGATACGAAGGTAGTTCCCCCGCCGTCCTTGATGTCCAGCAGGAGAATGGTGAAATTCCCGTTGGGAGGAGTACCGAAATACTGGGTCTCCGTGGGGAGGATGGTATTGGCGTATTGGCTGCTGATGTTGTCGTACAGGGTGGAAGTATATCGATTGGGGTCGTTGGTCAATTGGTCGTTCTCCACATATATAAACAAAGATGAGCCCGAGCTGAGCGCAGTCACTCTTTTGCAGGTCGCCGTCGTCTTGTAATACTGGCTGGTCCCGAAATCGTGAGCCCAGAATGATTGCTGCTGCCCCTCGGTGTCGGCTCGGATGGTGGAAGTCGCTGCCCGCTCGGCTTGGATCCGGGCGGCAGGGCCGTAGTCCCTGAGGAGCAATCGTTTTTGCTCCCGGAGCAGCGGAGTGCCGCTGATCGGCGCCCTGTCGGAAGCGGCGCAGATGACATCGGCCCATCCCAGGGTCAAAATAAAGATGGCTGCCAGGGCCAAGTTGATGGAAAAAATCTTTTTCATTCTGACCTCTCTTTGGGAATATTTCTTTANNAGACGCCCGTCTCCTGCTTCATTAAGGAAAGCCGGGTTCATCCCTCATTCCCCCCCTTTATTAAAAGGGGGCGAGCGGGGATTTCTAGTACAGAAGAGAAAACTAATATCACTTATCTTCCAAAACTCGAAACGATTTCACCTCAACGGCCTGAGTCCCTCGCGGCTTTTCCTCGCTCGGTTTGCCGGTTATCGTCACCCGCCTTCCCTGAAGACGGCCGAGTTCCAGGGAGTGCTCCCCCACCAAGACGTAGACCTGTCCGTCCTCGGAACGGATGGCCACCTGGGTGAAAGGCTCGTTGCCGATGACAGAAATTTTTCCGGTTATCTCCATCTCTTCCCTACCCCCTTTCAGGCTTCCGGCCCCGAGGGTGGCCATAATAATAAAGGATAACAAAATAAGTGAAGTTGTCCGCTGGTATCGACAGGGGTGACTGGGGGAATCAAATCCCATTACAAGTATTCCTTCTCTTCCGGTTCCGTGCCTCGTAAGGATGAGCGGCCGCTCACCCCTGCATTTTGGCAGAAAGACGGCATGATTTCCCTTTGCTTTTTTGGCTGGGCCTAACTACTGGTGTTTATTAATTTTTAAAGATCTTCTGATAAAATTGAGAATTATGCAAGCTTTATGCCAGTAGTTCGGATGAAAAATCATGCGGCGGGGCGGCGATCCCCCTTTTCGGTCTTCCGAATTCTTCCGATCTCCCTTTGGAAGGCATCCAAGGCGGCAGGGAAGGGAGACAGGGCCCTCCGGATCACTCCCTGGGAGAAGGAGATGGAGAGGCCGTAGTTGGTGATCGGAACCTTTTCTTCCTTGGCTTTTTGGATCCGCGCCAGCATCTCCCTGCGGGTCAGCATGCAACCGCCGCAATGGATGATCAGCCGGTAGTCCTTCAAATTGTCCGGGTAATCCCTTCCGGAGAACACGTCGATTTGGAGGTCACCGCCAACATATTGCCTTACCCACCTCGGGATTTTGACTCGCCCGATATCGTCTTCAATAGCGTGATGGCTGCAGGCCTCGGCAATCAGCACCTTATCCCCGGGCTTCAGAGTTTCGATGACCGCCGCTCCCCGGGCCAGCTCAACCAGATCTCCCTTGTTTCGGGCAAAAAGGATGGAGAAGGTGGTGCAGGGAACCCCCTCGGGGGTGTCGGCCACCATCTTGAGCACCACCTGGGAGTCACAAACGACCAGATTGGGGAGGGTCTTCAGATTGGTGAGGGCATGGGCATACTCCCTCTCCTTGACCACCATCACCGAGGCGTCAAAATCCAGAGCCTCCCGGATGGTCTGCACCTGGGGAAGGATCAACCGCCCCTTGGGCGCCTGGAGGTCGATGGGCACGATCAGCACCGCCATTCCGGCCTCCGGCAGGAGGTCTCCCACCAGAGGAGGCGGTTTCAGGAAATCCTCCGGGCAGACTTCGATGAGAAATTTTTTGTACTGGTTGATAACCGGGTCCCGGCGGTCGAAGTCCACGCTGGAACACAGGAGGACCCGCGAAGTCTTGGAGTTGACCTCCCGGAGGAAATCGGCAGAGGGGGGATCCAGGTCTATTTTATTCACGACTACGACCGGGGGCACCTCTCTCTTCTTGGCCTCTTCGAGAATCTTCTCTTCGTAGTCCGTCCAGACATTCGGTTCCACAACCAGGGTGATGACGTCGGACCGGTCGAAGATCTTGACTGTCTTCTTGAGGCGGGCCTCCGCCAGGACCGACCGGTCGTCCAGGCCCGCCGTGTCCAGGAATACCACCGGGCCCAGGGGCAGAAGCTCCATTGATTTTTCCACCACGTCCGTGGTGGTCCCGGCGACGGGCGAGGTGATGGCCACATCCTGTCCGGCTACCAGGTTCAGGAAGCTGGACTTGCCCACGTTGGTCCGGCCGAAGAGGCCGATCTGGAGCCGCAGCGATTTAGGTGTTTTTTCCATCTTCCCGGTACCCCAAGGAAATCAGGCTCTCGGCGGAAAGGACCCTTTCCACCAGGTCCGCCCCCAGTTTCTCCCGCAAAAATTCCCGGACGTTCTTTCTTCCCGAGGCGAAAAACTCCGCCAGGAGTGCGCTCGCGCGCTCGTAGCCGATGCGGGGAAGGAAGGCGGTGACGATCATCGGGCTGGCGTCAAAGATCTCCCGGCACTTGGCTTCATTCGCCGTGATCCCGCCAATATGTTCGGCCAGGATCCCGTCCGTCCGGATCAGGAGGTCCATGGATTCCAGGAGCGAATGGGCCAGGAGGGGCAGGAATTCGTTGATCTGCAGGGTGCTCCGAGAACAGGCCGCGGTGACCAGGGAGTCGTTGGCCATGACCTTCAATCCTACCTGGATGGCAGCCTCCAGCATGACCGGGTTGACCTTTCCGGGCATGATCGAGGAGCCGGGCTGGAGTTTGGGGAGCTCGATCTCCCCGAGGAGATGGAGAAGCCTCAGGTCATTGGCGATCTTGGTCAAGGAACTGGCATGGGCCTTGAGAATCCCCGAGACCTCGACGAAGGCGTCGGTGTTGGCCGTGGCGTCCAGGAGGTCTTCTCCCCGGGAGAGGCCCAGGCCGGTAATCTCCCTCAGCTTCTCGACGGCCAGAAAGATGTAGCTCCGGGGCGCGCTCAGCCCCGTCCCCACCGCCGTCCCCCCGAGGTTGACGACCCGGAGGCGCTCCTCGCATTTGAACGTCCTCCACCGGTCCCGGGCCAGCGCCTCGCCGAAGGCGCTGAATTCCCCTCCCAGGGTGATGGGAACCGCCTCCTGGAGCTCGGTCCTTCCTACCTTGACGATCTTGGCAAATTCTTTCTCCTTCTTCTGGAAGGCGCCCTGAACACGGGCGACGGCCGGGCTCAAATCTCTCAGCAGGAAGATGGCCGAAACCTTTATGGCCGTGGGATAGACGTCGTTGGTGGACTGGTGCAGGTTCACGTCTTCAATGGGGTGGACTATGGCGTAGTCGCCTTTTTTCCCCCCCAGTAATTCGATGGCGCGGTTGGCCAGGACTTCGTTGACGTTCATGTTGCTGGAGGTCCCGGCCCCGCCCTGGAGGGCGTCCAGGAGAAACTGGTCGTAGAGCTTTCCCTCGATCACCTCGTCGCAGGCCGAAAGGATGGCCTTTCCCTTGGCCTCATCCAAATACCCCAGCTCGAGGTTGGCCCGGCCGCAGGCCTTCTTCACCATGGCCAGAGCTTTTACCAGCGAGGGGTTTATTTTATACCCGCTGATGGGAAAGTTCTCCAGGGCGCGCTGGGTATGGATCCCCCAGTAGGCCTCTTCGGGGACCTGTTTTTCGCCCAGGAAATCTTTTTCGATGCGGTGGGGCATCGCTTACAGTCCTAACCTTATTTACCCCCCTTTGAAAAAGGGGGGAACGGGGGGACTTCCGGATTTAGCCGTTCGGATAACTTTCGAAATATCACCTCGAGAACCTCTTCAGTATCCCGTAATATTTCGGAATCATCAAAATGAAGCACCAAGAGTCCAAGGCTTTCCAAATAGTCGTCTTTTTTTTATTTTTCTTAATTCCGGAGAATGACAAATGCCCCGAGCCGTATCCTTCGACCACCAGCTTGGCCCTCGCTGCGTAGAAGTCAACGATGTAATTTCCGATTGGCCTTTGGAGGTTAAATTGCACTCCCCATAGTTGCTTCCTACGAAGCCGACTCCAGAGGATTTGTTCGGCTTCGGTTAACTTGCTGCGGAGATCCCGGGCATTCGATTTCAAGCCGTTGCCATATCGAAGCATCCTTGCCAGAAATCCCCCCACCCCCCTTTTTCAAAGGGGGGATATTTGAGGTGCCGGGCTCGTTACCCGAAATACATATCCTCCCGCACCGTCACCTTCTTCCCCCTCAGTTTATCGATCACCTCCTCTTTGTCCATGGCAAAGAGCGGGCTGATTTCGACCTGGGCTTCGGGTGGGACTTCGGCGCCCGCCTCAAAAAGCCAATTCCTGAAAAGGTTCGTCATGGCCCGCCGGGCGGTTTCCGGAGAATCGATGCCCGTATGGTTCTTCACCGGGGAGAATTCCTCCTCCCGGATGACTTCCACACAGCAGCTCTTTTGCGCCAGGGGAATGGCATCGAAGATAAAGGTTTCAAATTTCCAGCCCTTCATCTTCGCCGCTTCTCCGTCCAACCCGAGCCCCTCCACTTCCTTGACGGCCCGGTGATAGGGAAGGGCAAAACCCTGCCGGTTCAGTCGCTCCACGAAAGAAAGGGAGATCATGTGAATGGCGATGTTTCCCGCCCAGTAGCGGATATTTCCTTTTTCATCCAGAGACCGATACTCCTGAGGAGAAAAATCGCTGTATTCGACGATGGCCGGCTTGCCGTTCACCAGGCCATAGATCCCCACTTTTTCCTCCAGGTTCTGACGCCGGACCACTTTGGTGGAAATATCCGCGCCTTCCTCCCGATGATACCCGATAAAGGCAGGGTCGGCGATCCTGGCGAGGGGGTTGTCCACCTGGCAATAGAAAATCTCCAAAATGCCCCGCTCTTTCAACCGGGCGGCCATTCCGGACTCATACAGGGCTTTCATCGAGCCTCCGTGGCCGTCCGGATTGGCCAGGAGGTTCACTTCGTCCTTCAGGATCAGCCGGCCCTCGGGAGTCAGGGTGGGCAATAGGCCCTGGCTGAAAAAGTGAACCGCCTCCCTTTTCAGTCCGAAGAACCCGTGGGATTCGAAAAAGCCTTGAGTCTCCTCGTGATTCTCCTGGCTGGTCATGATCAGCAGCGGCAGGTCCGTCCGGTAGCGTACGGAGAGAGCCTGGATCGATTCGGCAAAGAGCTGAAACAAAGGCTTTCTCTTCACCGGGGAGATGGGAAAACTTCCCTTGGGCCCGGGAAACCCGAGTCGGGTCCCCTGCCCTCCGGCCACGATCAAAACGGCGACCTGGTTCCGGCGGAGCAGCGATTCGCCCGTTCGGTAGGCCTCCTTCCAGCGCCGGATCTCTTCCAGAGCCTTGGGAATCGGTATGACCGGAGCCGGGCTGATGCCCCCGGGGAACGGGCGCGAATCTCCTTGTTGGGGAAATTTTCCGTAAAGCTGAAAGGCCAACCCCAGATCCATCCCTGAAAAACCACGGTGGAAAAGATCCTGCTTCCCCGGGCTCAAGCGTCGGTAATGGTCCAGGACATGGTCCTGATGGTGTCTTTCCAACAGATCGAGAATCTTTTCGCGAGTCATTTTTATCAGTCGAGTTCGGCCCCTTTATTTCCTGGCTAATTATAAGATCGAAAGGGGGGAAGGTCGAGGAAAAAGTAAACGAGTGAAAGTGTAAGTGTAAGTGTAAGTAAAAAGGCAATGAAGGTCACTGTTTTCCCTTTCCCTTTCACTTACACTTTCACTAATATTCCGAAAACGCCACCACTTCCTGGATCGCAGGAGCGTCGCAGAAGAGCATGGCCAGCCGATCGACTCCCAGGGCGATGCCGGCAGAAGGGGGCATGCGGGAGAGGGCCGCCAGGAGGTCTTCGTCGATCGGATACAGGGGCCTTTCGAGGACCGCTCGGAGCCGCTGCTCGGACTCGAACCGTTTCCTCTGTTCGGTCGGGTCGGTCAGCTCGGAGAAGGCATTGGCCAGTTCCAGGCCGGCGATGTACAGTTCGAAACGCTCGGCCCATAGAGGGTTTCCCGGCTTGCGTCGAGCCAGTGCGGCCATGGAGACCGGGTAATCATACAGGATGGTGGGTTTGGGTTGCCCGAGACGGGGTTCGACCGACTCCAGGAAAATTTTGAAAAAGACCTCATCGAAGGAATAGACCGCCCCCGGTTCGAAACGGTAACCCCGCGATTTGGCCTCTTCCAAGAGAGAGGCGCCATCGCCATTTTTCTCAATGTCCACCCTTCCATACATCCGCATGGCCCGGGAAACCTTCAGGCGCTCCGCCGGCGGGGAGAGATCTATCTTCTTGCCCTGATACGCAAGCTCCGTCCCATTCCGCAACTCTTGGGAGAGGAAATACAGCAGCCCTTCGCAATCTTCCATGATCTTCCGGTAATCGGCGCGGGCCCGGTACCATTCCAGCATGGTAAATTCGATCTGGTGCGTCGGGCCGGCCTCTTCGTCCCGATAGACCCGGCATATTTGGAAGATCTTGTCCCATCCCTGCCCCAGGAGTTTTTTCATGGCGTACTCGGGAGAAGTATGAAGATACATCCCCTTGGGCCCGCGCCCGGGAGGATGGATGGTTACTTCCAGGGCCAGGAGGTGAGGTTCCATGCCCGGGGAAGAAACGAGGTAGGGCGTCTCAACTTCCACGAACCCTTCCTTCAGGAAATACTGGCGGATGCCATGAAGGATCTTGCCCCGCAGGATCAGATTCTCTTTCTTCTTTTCATCCATAGTTATGCGTTTCGTTCGCGTGTTCGCCTGTCAGCCGGTCGGCCAGTCTTCCGGTTGCGTATTTCGCATTGCGAATTGCGAATTAAAAAACAAGAAGGCCTGTTGCCCCTTGACGGTTTTCGGATTGCGGATTTTCGACCCCCACGAATCATGCTCCTAATTTCTGTTCTTTTAATTCTTAATTCCCAATGCGCAATGCGCAATTGTCAATCCGCCTTCGGCGGATCGAATCCCTTTCCGATCACCTGCTGAGTCTCGTTGATAATCAGGAAAGCCTTGGGGTCCACGGATATCACCAGGTCCTTCAGCTTGGCCAGTTCAAAGGGGGAGATCACGCTGTAGATGACTTCCACCGGCGATTGAGAGAAGGCTCCCTTGGCGTTGAAGAGGGTAGCCCCCCGGCGCAGACGGGTTAGGATCTGGCCGCAAATCTCCGGCGACCGGGAAGAGATGATCCAGACGCTCTTTCTCTCGCTGAAGCTGGCGATGATCTGGTCCATCACCGACCCGGAGGCATAGACGTAGATGATGGAATAGAGAGCCGCATCCAGGTCGATCATCACCGCTCCCAGGATCAGGGGTATGGAATTCAATAAAAAGGAGACGAGGCCCACCCGGACCGAGAACCTGCGGTTCAACACCATGGCGATGATCCCGGTCCCTCCCCCCGAACTTCCCGCGCGGAAAATCATCCCCGAGCCAACCCCCGAAATCACCCCGGCAAAAAGACAGGCCAGGAGGGGGTTTTCGACGGTGATATGCAGCCGGGTGGTCAGGGTGAGGAACAGGGAGAAGGACCCCATCCCCACGAGGCTGAAGGCCAGGAACTTTCCCGAGATCATGGTCCAGCCCACGATGAACAGGGGAATGTTGATCAAGAAGACCATCAACCCGACAGATAGTTTGGGGACCAGGTAATAGATGACCAGGGCCAGGCCCGAAATCCCTCCGCTGAGGAGTTTGTGATGAACCAGGATTGCGTTGATGGAAATGGCCCATAAGAGCGCTCCCAAGACAATGGAAGGGAGGGGCAGCCACAGGTCTCTCTGCCAAACGGTCGATCTCATCCGATTCCATATTTTTCTTTTTCCCATCTCGTTCCCCTTTCCCCAGCCTGATCGGCTCCTTCCTGAATTCTCCCCATCGTCGCCGGAAAGCTTTTGTCCGATGGATTCGACCCGAGGTCCAAAAAACAAACCCGTTAACGTGCCCTTCAGTTAACGGGTTTGCAGGTTTACCGTCCGCCGATCAGCCTTTCAACCGGCCCCTATTCTGAAATCCCAGTAGTATTGCTCTCTCCTGACCCTGTCTTTCAAGCCCCGTCGATGTGGTGCCTCTCCTTGATCCGGAACCATCCGGCCGGGTCCTGGAAATACTCCATGGTGTCCACGAGAGAAAGGCGGTGCTCCCCTTCGATGGAGGCCAGAAAATCGTAAAACTTTTTCTCCACTGGGTTGGCGACGTTCTTGGCTAGATCGAGGTAGAACTTCTCCCCTTTGGTCTCAAAGTCGATGGCGATCTTTACCGCCTCCATATCGTTCCTATCCGCCTTGGAGGAGGTGTTCACCGCATCCAAGAACTTCTTCAGCACATCCTTGACCGCGGTCCCTTTCACCTCCAGGGGGATCGTCTCGGGCCACTTTCCTTCCTCCCGGAGCGTCTTATG
The DNA here is from genome assembly GCA_003154025.1 of Syntrophaceae bacterium. The sequence continues at coordinate 5,255 of PMCE01000442.1, read as the reverse complement.
GAGACCCAGAATCCTGCGGTAGTGCTCGTCTTCATCGCTGGCGATGGAGGTAAACATCAGCTTCCCCAGGGGATTGGTCGTCCGTTCGGCGTTCTTCAGATAAAATTCTTTTTCCCGCCTTTCATTCGCCAAAGCCACTTCCAGAGCCTGAACCCGTTCTTCGGTCGTGTTAGCCATCGTCTCTCCTCTCTCCTGCGAACCCACTCATCTTTACAAATATTATAATGAAAAGATCGGGCAAAAACTATGAGAAAAAATGGCACCGAAGCAAAGGGTTTGGCCGCCAAAGAGCGTGGGAAATGCGGCCCCGTCCGCGCTGCCCCGATTTACCCGCAGGGGCGTCCCGCGTTTCGCGGGACCTCGTGCCCCTACATCCGCCGCCGGAAGGTATTTCCTCCCTACCGACAGGCTGGATTTAATCTTGCGCTAGGCGTCTAAAGGGAGGAATCCTCGTAAGCCTTAATGAAACCCGCGATCTCCCCTTCCACGATGGATTCGGCCTCCCGCACCTCCTCCGGGGTCCGGAAATCCGAACAAAGACTGACCAGGATCTTGTCGAAGCGGGAAGCCTTCAACTTCCAATTCTTTTCATACTCGACCCGGGCGATCCGGTATTCCGAATGGGAAAAGTAATACTTTCCCAGACGATTTCGGGCGGAGGCAAATTTCCAGGATTCCTTGAGAGAAAAAAAGTCTCTCAACGCTTCACGGGTCTTCCCGCCTTCCAGCCGTGCCTCCCGCAGGCTGTCTCCCAGACGGGTTTGAACGTGACGGAAGAACTCCTTGACCAAGTCGATGTCGGTAATGACCAGGCCGTAGAGGTACCAATCTTTCAGAGCCGCCAGGACCGATTTTTGTTCCGCCCTGGTCAGGTAGGTATGACTGGGGCACAAATGGCCGGCGCAGATTTCCGCCCCGTAGAAGCATTGATCCCGCAGGTCCCGCCCCCGGTTCACCGATGGGTGGAGCAGGCATCCCACCCTTCTCTTCTCCTCATCCAGGAAGCCCAGGAATTCACAGTTGTAGATCGTCTCCAAGAGCTTGGGGTTGGAGGGAGACAATTCCCGGGCAACGGCCCGCTGGAAAACCTCCGGATCCTGTCCCGCAGCAAAGAATAAACCGGTCCTCTTTTCCAGCAGGGGGGTGAGCGTTCCGCGCGAGTGATCCTCCCAGTTGTAGAGGCCACAGCAGGCCCCGCAGGATTTGGCCGGGTCCGGCTGGCAAAGAGGGTAAGGCTCGATTGCGGATTGATGAACGGGGGATTTTTGGTCAGTCATCAGCCTTGATTGCAGGAGTTCAGCCTCTTGAAAAGCCGTCAAATCCCCCTTCATCCCCCTGAAGCTGTGAAAAAATTCAGGCAGCGGGAATTTGGGGGGCCCTGGGATGTCCGGGGGAGGGGCAACGAGAAAGGCCTATGCCTCCCCCCATTGATTTTTTTTAAAGCTTCCCTTCCAAAGGGGGAAAAGCAAAAGGTATTCTCCATCGAGTCCCCTAAAAGCTCTCCTCCCTTTGAAACAGGGAGGACGGGAGGGATTTCTGGCAAGGCCTTTTCAAAGCGCCCAAGTGTTACCCGTGATTCAAGACCTCCACGATTTTATCCCGGTATTCTCGACTCTCGGAGTTGGCCGCGGTCAGCTCGATCTCCCCGGGTGAAGACGCTCCCAGGCCCAGTTCCACCGCCCGGGCAATCTGCTCCTGTTCGAAGATATTCCGGTTCATGACCGCGTCGTTGCTTCCCAGGTATTTGAGGAGCGCCACCCCTACCGCATCCGCCGCCACCCGGTCGGAAGAAGCCCAGAAAACGTTCCCCCGCGCGCGCTTCCCCGTGGCCGGCCCCCCGTCCACAAAGGCCTCGATCCCGTCCATGATGATCAAATTGGGTTTGAAGGGCTCGTTGATCTCGGCGATCATCTTCCGTTGATGGGGCGAGCTGTGGAGCTGGCGCATGTACTCAAACCCCTGGCGCGAAGTGGGGACCACTCCCACATGGAGCTTCAGGGACAACGAGAAAATCCCCCCGTACTGGTGGGTCTTCAGGCACCCGGTGGAGATGAGGTATTCCGATTCCAGCACCGGGCGGGCAATCCGGAAACCGTTCGGCCAATGGCTTTCCCGGGGGTTGAACTCCACCCAGTCCTTTTCCTTCAGGTCGTCGAAGGGGATGACTTTGACCTCCAGCTTTTCCAGGATGGGCCCGATCCCTTTTTTTTCCATAACCTCTTGGGTGGGAGGAAAACTTCGCTCCCCCACGCTCACCGATTTGGCCCCAGCCTTCCAGACCTCTTCCGCCAGCGCCGTCAGAGTTTCGTTGTGCGTAGACCCCGGCGTCGGGTCGGCGGTGTTGAAGTTGGGCTTGATGAGCACATTTTTCCCTTTTATGGAACCCCCCTTGAGGGCCTTAAAAAGCGTCTTCATTCCCTGTTTCCGGTCTTCCGTCTGCAAAAAGATGACCTTGCTCTTCTGACTGACCATTCTTATTCCTCCTTCGACAGCTCTCTCTTTCTCCACCCGACTCTTTTATTATACCCGGAAACGCCCCCTTTTTAGGAGGAAGAATGATGAAAATCTATTCCCTTGCAAGCCGGGCCGGGACAAAGAAGAAAAGAGGGTCTTCTTCTCCGGGCGGGGCTGTACACCCCGCCCTTTCCCTGCCTTTTTCTGCTCCCTTCCCGCCTTCTCCTTAGCGCCATTCCTCTATTCCCCGGCAAAAAAGGTAAGGTTGCATTTCCCAGTCTCCCGGGCCCCGCATCCATCGGAATGGCCACGGGGGGGCCCCGAAAAATATATCTTGCGAATCGTTTGACTTTGATTCTTGGTTCGTTAGAATGAATCTTATAGCCGATCCATTCCTTTTGCCGGTTGCCAGGCCCGGCGCTCAAAGAATGCGTTTCGCAGCCCTTTCGGCGCAAGATTTCTTATTCGAGATTTTTTCGGGGAGCCTTCTAAGCAATCTCGAACGCCCAGGAAGCAGGGAATAATCATTTCATTCAGCTTCACGAGACGGGAGATCTTCTCATGACACCAGCGGAACAATTGAGGGAGGAGCACCAGGGCATTCTCCTGATGCTGAGGATTCTGGAAAAGGTGGTCTCCAAACTGGAAGAAAAGGAAAGAGTGGACCCGGCTCATCTGGAACGGATCGTCGAATTCTTACGCGTCTTTGCCGACAAATGTCATCACGGGAAGGAGGAGGACCTCCTCTTCCCCGCTATGGAAAAAGCCGGGATTCCGAGGGAACGGGGGCCCATCGGGGTCATGCTGGCCGAGCATCAGCAGGGCCGGGGTTACATCCGGGGAATGGCGGAGGCCATCGACCGGAATCGGAAAAAGGATCCGAAAGCTTTGGCTGACTTTGCGGAGAATGCCCGCAATTATGTCGTTCTCCTGACCCAGCACATTAAGAAGGAAGACAATGTCCTCTTCCCCATGGGAGAAAAGGTCCTTTCCAAGGAGATTCAGGAGGGGTTGCTGGAAGGATTCGAGAAGATCGAGGTGGAGAGGATTGGGGAGGGAACCCACGAAGAGTTTCACCGACTCCTGCATCACCTGCAGGAAGTTTACCTGAAATAGGGGGCCACGGGATTCCAGACCCGCGGGTCGTCCTTTTCCGGAAAGCTTATCCCCTTTCATGCCCCCGAAGCTGTGGAAAAATTCAGGGACTGGGAAATTGGGGAGCCTAACCGGGAGAAGCTTTTCCCTCGCTCGGTTGAATTTTTTCACGGCTTCCCCGCAGGGAAAGGGGTAATTCATAGATTGCCATTAAGGATCCTCATTCCCGCCCTTTGCCCTACCCGAGGAAAGAGAGGCAGTTGCCATGATCAAAGTCAAAAGAATTTACGACCCACCCGCAGCGGAGGATGGCTTCCGCATCCTGGTCGACCGGCTGTGGCCTCGAGAGCTCAGCAAGGAAAAAGCCCGGGTGGATTTGTGGCTCAAGGAGATCTCCCCCAGCAATGAGCTGCGGAAATGGTATGCCCATGACCCCCAGAAGTGGACCGAATTCAAAAGAAAGTATTGGGGAGAGATTGAAGGGAAAAAGCAGGAATTTGCCACCCTTCACCAGAAGGCCAAGGTGGGAACCGTTACTTTTCTCTTCTCCTCCAAAGAAGAAAAACTGAATAACGCGGCGGCCCTGAAAGACTTCGTGGAAGGCAGACGGATATGAAATTTTTCATGGACGGTTCCGATCCCCGGCGGGAGACGAGAAGCTCACAAAATGGAAGACCGTGTTTAGGGCCTCAGTCGTAGGGTTCCCCGCCCGTTGCGGATATTCTCGGGGACGTCGCGCGCAAGGACGGGCAACAGGCCTTCGGGAGGGGACCCTGGATCCGTCCGGCCGGCAGGAAGGAATGGGAAAAACTTCTACCCAGTGGAGGGGGCGATTCATCAGGGGTTTTGGCATAATGGAGAATATACATGTATTTAAACCAGAAAATACATAATTCCCCCCATTTTATTACTCCCACCTTTAAGCAAAAATAAAATATATTTCTCTCTTTAGCTTGTTGTTCTTTCTGGATCTGTTCCCTGGGGCATGAATGGAAGCCTGGGGTGGCTCCCCTAAAAGAGGAGGGGCCCGACCATGCCTCGAAAGAAGGAAGCCTTCAATGGATGACTACCGCATCGTTCTGGCCGATGATCACTACCTCATTCGCGAGGGACTCAGGAGTATCCTGGAGGAAAAAGGCGATTTTCATGTTGTAGGGGAAGCCTCCGACGGCCTGAAACTCCTTCTACTCCTGGATCAATTGAAGCCTCACCTGGCGATTCTCGACATCTCCATGCCCAACCTCCGGGGGATTGAAACCGCACGCCAGATTAAAATGAAGTACCCGCAGATGAAAATATTGATCCTTACCATGCATCGAGAAAGGGAATACCTCTACGAGGCTATATCCGCCGGCGTGGAAGGGTATCTCCTGAAGGAGGATGCGGAAAAAGAACTTCTTGCCGCCATTGAAACCATCCGCCAGGGCGAGGGATTCCTTTCACCCGTCCTAACGGCGGATCTGGAAGAGAAGCATAAAGTCCTCCCCCAATTTTTGAAATTTTTCATGGATTCGTAAACCCGCGGGAAGACCGATTTTCGGCCGGGCTGCCGGCAAAAACAACCTGCCTACCTTCACTCTCGGGACTTTGTTTCCTGGGCAAAAGCAAGCTTGTGGCCCGGGAGCAAGGGCGTTGCGCGCAAATATCACCGGCGGGAAAGAAATCTCACCCGGAGGCCCTCCGTGCTTCCGCAGAATGGGGCGGGC
>PMCE01000338.1 GCA_003154025.1 Syntrophaceae bacterium | reverse complement strand
GAACATCCGGGTCTTCGGAGGTCTGGCCCTGAATTTTCCGGTGGGGGGGTTGAACCCCTTTGCCGTCGATTCCTACGTGCGCATGGGCGCCAAGGAAGTTTGGATGCCCACCCTATCGGCGGAGTATACGCTGAGTTTTCAAAAAGCCCATGTCCCCCTTGCCGACCGGATCGCGTTCAATCAGGCCCACGGAGGTGCTTCCATCCCCCCGAGCATGAAGGTCCAACCGGGGGATCCCTGGCCGTGGTCGAAGAACGGGCGGGGGATCTCCATCTTGGATGAAGCGGGTAAAATTGTGCCCGAGGTGTGGACCATCCTCGAGATTTTGGCTCCGGCGGACGTGATTCTCGGAACCGCCCATCTTTCCGTTCCCGAGACCCACGCTTTGGTGGACGCGGCAAAACAGATGGGGGTCAGACGCATCCTGGCCACCCATCCGGAGTATATGGCTCCTCTGGCGGTGGAGGACCAGCGCGTTTTGGCCGGGAAAGGGGTATTCTTCGAAAGGTGCTACGTGATGATCACCCCGGCTACGAAAGCGGTGGGGGGATTTTTGCCCTTTGAGGTGATCGTAAAAAATATCCGGGCCATCGGGGTGGAGTCGACGGTTCTGGGGACGGACTTCGGCCAAGCCTCGAATATACATCCTGTACCGGCCATGCAGGAATACATCCAGCGCCTGCAGGAGGCCGGCTTCAAGGATACGGAAATCGAAACGATGGCGATTAAGAATCCGAAGACCTTGCTGGGGGTTTAGCAGAGAACCATAATAAATTACTTTATGCCCCCCCCGGCTCTGCCGGAGGCCTATAAATCCTGAAGCCGCTCCCATGAAAGATAGGAGCGGATTTTCTTTGGGGACCGCCTCCATCCCCCTTCATCGAGTTCCGTAAAGCAGGAAGGCCTTCGTCCCCCAACCTCAATTCAACCCCAAAATCCAGCCCGGGTTGCGGATGGTCATGGTCTGGATTTCATCCTCCGAGAAACCCGCTTCCAGTATTCCGGCAATGAATAGACGCAGCATTTCATGGGGGGGAGGATTACCCGCCTGCCCTCCGTCGGTCGCTACAATACAGTACTGGGGGCCGATGGCGCGGATCATTTTAGCCAATTCGGCTACGGGGGTGGGGTCGCGAACGATGGGGGTGGCGAAGGCATAGTGAAATTCCAGCATGGCTCCCAGGCGGCCCAATTCGATCATCTGATCCACGGTATAGCCCAGGAAGCTGGCATGGGGGTGAGTGATGGTGATCCGCTTTACTCCCGCTTGGCGCGCCGCCTTCACGAGGAGAAGGCCTTCCGGGGGAGAGACATGCGAAGCAGCCAGGGAAATGTCGTGCTCGGCAATCAGCGCCAGGATGGGCTTGATTTCCGGCACGAGCTGCCCGTTTTTCTGCACAATGGTCAGGCCTTCCACCCCGAGCGGAAGGGTCTTGGCCAGATGGGGCACCGTCTCCGCCTCCCGCAGAAAGGGGATGGCGCTGGTGCTGGGCATCCAGATTTGTTTGCCCCCCTGGCGAATGGACTCGCGCACCGCGTGGATATTCAAACCGCCGACCGGGTAGTTGAGGGTAACCCCCCCATAAACCGGAAAACCGGTCAACTGGCGGGTCAGCTCGGCCCGGTCGGAGGTGTCGGTGCAGTGGCTCTTCACCAGGATGGCCCGCATGCCTGCGGCTTTGGCATTTTGGGCGGCCTCGTACACGGTTACCGAACGCGGGTAAATGTCGGGGGCGGTATGGATGTGGGTGTCGATCGCGCCCTTCAGTAATGCTTTAGAACGGGTGTCCACATTGAGAGCCATGGCCTTCCTCCTTTTGACTAGAGTAATTTTCCCTATTCCTAATCCGGCAAAGCGAGATCGAAGCAGGATAATGTGGGGGCGGCCCCCTTTGGGGGAATCAACAAGGGAAATGTAGGGGCACGATGCATCGTGCCCCTACGGCCCCCCGTGAATGATATTTCCTTCGTACCAAGATGTTTGATTCAGTCGGGCAATAAGACCCTGATCAATGAAACGCCCCTGCATTTATTCGCGCGATTCCCATGCTCGTTCGGAAGAATGATGCTCAGACCAAACGGGTCACATCCTTCGCCACCTCCGGGTAGTTGGAACTCATCAGGGAGTCATGGCCGGGGAAGAGCAGGTCGGGAGAGGAGGCCTTCTTCCGGAGCTTGTCGTAGGATTTCATCCACCCGATCAGGTCCACGATCAGGCAGCTGGGCCAGTCCTCCCGGTAGTTCCGGAAGGTATGGGCGCAATCGGATCCTACAATCGCGGTCCCCTTTTGGGTTTTCACGGCCACCGCCTGGAGGGCGACCGTGTGGCCGGGGGCCAGAAGGCATTCGATCCCCGGAAGAATCTCCCGGTCCCCCTTCACCAGGATCATTCGTTTCGTCCCTTCGAGGGAGGCGATATAAGCCTTGGACTTTGGGTCGGCCGTGGCCGAGAAGGCGGGACGGCTGGCGATGGGGTCCTTGATGGCAAAATTGAATTCGTCTTCCTGTACGTAAAAGGCGGCGTTGGGGAAGAGGCCGACTCCGCTGGAATGGTCCCAGTGGATGTGGGTGAGAATCAGATGGCGGACCTCCTCGGCTTTTACCCCGATTCGGGAAAGAACTTCCACCGGGTTCACGTATCCGGCCAGCTTCTTCTCCCTGGCCAATTCGGGGGGGATCCCGGCATCGACGATCACCGTTTCTTTCTCCCCGCGCACGCACCAGAAATAATAATTCCTCTGGACCTGCTTCTCCCAGTCTTTCCTCCACATGAGGAAAGCCCCCGAGCTGGTAAACGGCCCGGCATACTTCAAGGCATAAATCTCATACTCCGCCATGGGTCCTCCTTGGTTCTTTCCGCCTCCGGAGATCGGCTCCGGAATTTAAATTCATGGCTTCCTTATACTATGGGAAAAAGCGGGAATCCACAACTTTTGCGGGGGGCATTTTTCTTGACACCTCGTTTCCGAAGAATATATGATTCATCTCGTTGGGAAGAGGGGAGCAACTTTTCTTATCCCATCCGGGAAAAGGTCTTCGCTGTTGAGTTGATTTTGGCTTTCGGGCATAATTCAAGTATCCCTTTCGCATCGNNATGGCTGCCGATAAAGAGTTTCACGTGGAGCGGATCCCTTACGGAAAGGGAGAGATCGAGATTCAAATTCCCAAGAAGAACTTCGTGGCGGCGCTCATGCCCCAGTATAAGCCGGGGCTTAAAGACGAAGCCGGAGCGGTCAGAAAAGCGCTGGAGAACCCCATCGGGACGAAGAGACTCAAGGAGATCGCCCGGGGGAGGAAGAACGCGGTCATCGTGGTCAACGATATCACCCGACCCACGGCCACCCATAAACTTCTTCCCCATCTGATCCAGGAGCTCAAAGAGGGGGGGATGAAGGAGGACCAGATTCAGTTCCTGGTGGCCACCGGCACCCACCGCGACAACACGAAGGAAGAGCTGGCGGGCATGCTGGGAAAAGAAATCATGGACAGGTTCAAAGTGGTGAACCACCACTGCCAGGACGACGAGATCATGGTGGATTTGGGAAAGACCAGCGGCGGGATCCCGGTGGTGATCAACCGCCTTTTCTGGGAAGCGGAGTTGAAGATCACGACGGCCACCATCGCTCCCCACCAGGGAGCGGGGTTTTCCGGCGGGCGAAAGAGCGTTCTTCCGGGAATCGCCAGCCTGGCCACCCTGAAGCAGCACCACGGTTTCAGCATGCGTTCGGACAAACCGGCCATGGGATGGGTGGAGGGGAATAAATTCCACGAGAACGCCCTGGAAGCCGCCAAGATGGCCAAGACGGACTTCATCATCAACACGGTCCAGAATCACCGCAAGGAAATCACCCAGGTCGTGGCCGGGGACGTGGAAAAAGCCTGGCTGGAAGGGGTGAAGGCGAGCCGCGAAATCTTTGAAGTGAGGGTTCCCCACCCGGTGGACATCGTTATTACCACGCCGGGAGGGTTTCCCAAAGACATCGATTTATACCAGTCGCAGAAGTCCATGGCCTCGTCCGAACTGGTGGTGAAGGAAGGAGGTACGGTCATCCTCCTGGCGGAATGCAAGGATGGGGTAGGGGCGCGGGGGTTCTATGAATGGATGTCCGCGGCCACCTGTCCCCAGGACGTGATCGACCGATTCATCCGCGAAGGTTACAGCATCGGGGCCTCCAAGGCCTGGTTGTTTTCCCGCTGCCTGAAAAGGTCGGACCTGATCGTAGTGAGCAAGCATATTGACGTGAAGACCTTGAAAGAAATGTTTACCCAGAGAGCCGATACCTTTGACCGGGCCATCCAGATGGCCCTGGCCAAGCATGGGGAGAATGCCCAGATCATTCTCCTGAAAAACGGATCCGATATGATCCCTCGCTTCGAAGGAAGATAAAATGCCCAAAGTAATGATCATGACCAAGAAGTTCGCCGAAGTTTCCCGCGATCCCATCACGACCCTGGAGCAGGCCGGGTTTACGGTGGAGGAAAAGGACTATGACCGGGTCCAGCCCTCGCAGGAAGACGAGGTCTGCCGGGCCATTCAAGGGGCGGACGCGATCATCGTGACCGCCATGTTCCCCGCAACTCGCAAGGTCATCGAGAGCACCAGCCATCTGAAGATGATCGCCATCCGCAGCGCGGGGTTCGAAGGAGCGGATTTGAAAGCCGCCACCGATAAGGGGGTGGTGGTGACGAATAACCCCGGGTCGAACTCCGATGCCGTGGCCGACATGGCCGTCGGCCTGATGCTTTCCGTTTCCCGACAGATCGCCCGAAAGGACCGGGAGATGCGCCAGGGGCTGTACCCGCGGGGAAGCGGGGGGGAAGACCTCTTCCGGAAGACCGTGGGGATCATCGGCCTGGGAAACATCGGCAAACGGGTGGCCAGGCGGGTTCAGGGGTTTGAAACCAAGGTCATCGCCAACGACCTCGTGGAATACCCGGAGTTCCAGAAGCAATACAACATTCGCTATTGTTCCAAGGAAGAACTCCTGAAAGCGGCCGATTTTGTGACCGTTCATGTCCCGCTGGATGACTCGACCCGGGGGATGATCAATGAAGACCGCTTGCGGCTGATGAAAAAGACCGCCTTCCTGATCAACACGGCACGGGGTCCGATCGTCGATGAAAGGGCTCTCTACCGCGCTCTGAAGGAGGGCTGGATCGCCGGGGCGGGACTCGATGTCTTCGAGACCGAGCCCCCCGTTTTCCGGGACCACATCCTGCTGGAGAATGTCGTCTCCACCCCGCACAGCGCCGGTTTGAGCAATCAGGCCAGCTACGGCATGGCCATGGAGACGGTCAACAAGGTCATCATCTTCTTCCGGGGGAAGGTCCCGCAGAACGTGCTCAATCCGGATGTCCTGAAGAAGCTGGAGCTAGGCTCTTAGACTATAGCCGATTCGCCTCGCGCCCTGCATTCGGGGGAAAGGGCTCGTAGGGGCGATTCATGAATCGCCCCTACAAATTGAAACCCGCGCTTCAGAAAGAGCGTCTTTTCCTTTCACTTCCCTCCAGTCCCCCGAGCGTTTTTTTGCTTTATTGACAACCTGGGCATAATTTCATATAGTTCCCTTACCAAATCCGGGCGCAGGCCTTTGGGCCTTCCGCCTGAACTGATTCCGACCCCTTTTTCCCCAAGGCGAGCGTTATGTGGTCAAAAGGGATGAGAGACCCCATTTCTTGAACAGAGATGGGGTCTTATTGCATTTCATCGATAAGAGGAGGGGCGAAATGAAAAGAATCAATAATTTATCCATCGTCGGTGAGGAATCATTCAGAGCGCAGAAAATGCTCCGCCATCCATTCGTCCTGGGGGCCCTTTTCCTATCCCTGGTTGCCGGGCTTCTGCCCGCCGGGCCCGCGGCCGCGCAGGAGCTGAAGTTCGGGTTCACCCCGGTCTTGAACGAGGCGGATATGCGAGCCGAATTCGAACCGCTGATGGCTTACCTTTCCGATGCCGTGGGGCAGAAGGTGGTTCTCTACATCGCCAAGAGCTACGGAGACCTCCGCACCCAGATGGAAACGGGAACCGTGGACATCGGGAGCTTCTCCCCCTTTGCCTACGTGGACGCGGCCCGGGGAGGGAAGATCCGGATTATCGCCCAGTCCATCCTCGACGGAGCGGCCACCTATCGAGGCCTCATCGTCGCCCGGAAGGACAGCGGGCTGAAAACTTTGGCCGACCTGGAGGGCAAGCGATTCGCCTTTGTGGACCCCAAATCGGCATCCGGGTATGTTTACCCCCGCGCCATGCTCATCGAGAAGGGTTTCACGCCCGAGCAATATTTCAAGGAGACCATCTTTGCCGGCGGCCACGACAAAGTGATTGCCGCTGTGCTGGAGAGGCGGGCGGATGGCGGCGCCATTTATGACGGCGCCCTGGGGGTCGCCAAGGCCATGGGGGCGGCGACCGAAAACCTGCAGACCCTGGCCAGCACCGATCCCATCCCCCACGACGCCATTGCCGTCCGAATGGGAATGGATGAGGCGTTGAGCAGGAAGATCCAGGCTGCCCTGGTGGACCTCGATAAAACCGAGGCCGGACGCCGGGCCGTGGCCAACAGCAAAAAGAAACTGACGGGGCACGTGATCGCCGAGGACAGCCTGTTCGACGTGGTCCGGCGCACGGCGAAGATCGCCGGCCTGTAAGGAAAAGGGGATGGCCGCCGGGAGGACATCTCCATCCAGCCTGGGGCTCGAGTAAGAATCCAGGGTGAACGGTTCCTGTTTTCCCGGCCCGGGCGCTCCCGGAGGATAGGCCGCGGAAAATTAAAAAAAGCAGAAAAAACTGAAGAAGGAGGTTGCATGAGGCTGAAAGACAAGATTGCCATGGTCATAGGAGCCGGGCAGAAACCCGGCATGACCATGGGGAACGGGCGGGCCACGGCGGTGCTGTTCGCGCGGGAAGGGGCGCGCGTGCTGGCCGTCGACCGTTATCTTGAATCGGCGGAAGAAACCGTCTCTTTAATCCAAAAAGAGGGGGGGGAAGCGAGCGCCTGGACCGCCGACGTCACCGACGAATCTTCGCTCCAGGCGGCATTAAAAGCCTGCCTCGACCGCTGGAAACGCGTCGACATTCTGCACAACAATGTGGGCGTCAGCATCGCCGGCGGTGATGCTCCGGTCACGGAGATCACCGTCGAAGCCTTCGATCGCATCGTGGCGATCAACCTGCGCGGGATGGTTCTGGCCTGCAAGCACGTTTTGCCGGTGATGCGCAAGCAGGGGAGCGGCGTGATCATCAATATTTCTTCCATGTCCGTCTATTCCGATTATCCGTATGTCACCTATAAGACGACCAAGGCTGGAGTCATCGCCTTAACCCGGCAGATCGCCATCCAGAACGCCAAATACGGCATCCGAGCGAACGCCATCCTCCCCGGGCTGATCGACACCCCCATGGCCGTCGACACCCGCGTCGAGGTTGGGGGGGGAAAGAGCCGGGAGGAAGTCGCGGCGGAGCGCAGCGCCAAGGTGCCCATGGGGAGAATGGGCACGGCCTGGGATGTGGCCTATGCCGCCCTGTTCCTGGCTTCCGACGAAGCAGGTTTCATCACCGGGGTTGCCTTACCGGTCGACGGCGGCAAGGTCCTGAGCGGGAAATGAAACAGTGCAAGTGAAAGTNNTCCGCATTCGGTTGATCGTTCGAAAAAGGGGAGGGGGAAATGCCGATCGTAACCATTCGAGGGACTTTGGGAAGTTGGGCGCTGGAGATCGGAAGGCAGGTCGCCGATTTGCTCCACGTCGATTACGTGGACCGGCGGATCATCGCTGAAGTGGCCGCCCGGCTTCGCCGGCAGGAAGAAGAGGTGAGCGCCAAAGAGATGCCGCCGAGCAGTCTCCTCGGCCGGATCGCCGAAGCACTGGATCTCAGCATGTCCTCCGGCGTGGGGTTCGAGGGTACCTATTTACCCACCTGGGAAATCCCGCTGGATGATCGCCGGTATCTTCAGGCCCTGGAGTCGGTGGTGAAGGAACTGGCCCGCAGTCCGTCGATGGTCATTCAAGGAAGGGGAAGCCAGTTCATCCTGAAGAATCATCCCCAGGCCCTTCACGTCCTGACGGTGGCGCCGGTCGAATTGCGGGTGAAACGCGTCATGGAAAGCCAGAACCTCGAGGCGGCGGCCGCCAGGCAGGAGATCGCGCGATTTGACAAGGGGAGCCGCGAGTTCATCAAACGATACTTTCAGGTATCCTGGGAGGACCCGGTACAGTATGACCTGGTGATCAATACGGAGAATCTCAGCGTGAAGGATTCCGCTTCCATCGTCATTGATGCCCTAGCTTTTAAAAAATGACCCCGGGGTAGATGAGGCTGGAATGGGGCCGAGTTCCCCAGCTGCGGTGCCAATCTTTACCGGGGAACCATCCATCCCCTCGGGGCGTTTTCCTGATTTCCTGACCCGGCCAGGCCGGAAGCAAACAGGATGTTGCGGGGGTCCCGCCCTTGGCGGGATGGCCGCCCGCAAGATGGGCAA
>PMCE01000529.1 GCA_003154025.1 Syntrophaceae bacterium | reverse complement strand
GGAAAGACCACTACGGCGGCCAAGCTGGGGAAATTTCTAAAGGACAAGGGCCGAAAGGCTTGCCTGGTCCCTGCCGATGTTCGCCGCCCGGCGGCGATCGAACAGTTGAAGAAGCTGGGAGAACAACTCGGCATCCCGGTTTACAATTCCGACCCCAAAGAAAGCCCCGTGAAGATCTGCCGNNGAAGAGATCAAGAGGGAGGTCACTCCCCGGGAGATCCTGCTGGTGGCTGATGCCATGACCGGACAGGATGCCGTCAATGTGGCCAAGAAATTCAATGAAACCCTCGACATTCATGGCGTGATCCTCACCAAACTCGACGGCGATGCTCGGGGAGGCGCGGCTCTTTCCATCAAGGCAGTAACCGGAAAACCCATCAAATTCATGGGAGTGGGAGAGAAACTGGAGGCCCTGGAACTCTTCCATCCCGACCGGATGGCCTCCCGGATCCTGGGAATGGGCGATGTCCTTTCCCTGATCGAGAAGGCTCAGGAGACCATCGATGAGAAGAAGGCCGAGGAGCTGCAGAAGAAGCTGCTCAAAGACTCTTTCACGCTGGAGGATTTCCGGGAGCAGCTTCAGCAGGTTAAAAAGATGGGGTCCCTCGACCAGATCCTGTCTATGATCCCGGGGATAGGCAAGCTCAAGCTCCCCAAGGATCTCCAGGCGAACGAAAAAGATCTGGTGAGGGTAGAGGCGATCATCGATTCCATGACTCGGGAGGAGAGGCGACACCCGGAGATTTTAAACGGAAGCCGCCGCATGCGCATCGCCAAGGGGAGCGGAACGACCGTTCAGGATGTAAATCAGTTGCTCAAGCAGTACCTTCAGACCAAGAAGATGCTCCGGCAATTCAGGAAGGGTGGAATGAGAGGGCTCGCCCGAGGGCTCTTTTCCTGACCGCGGGAACCGGGGTGAGGGGGGGAGCCAAACCCCTTTCAGCCAATTCTTTTGGTTGCCTGATGCTTTTTCGAATCAAGGGTGATAACCTGGACTAGCCAGCCAGATACGTGTTTGGGCTCTTTTTCAACCGTAAAGGCATTTATTTTTTTAGGCGAATTCTTATCAGGAGAAAGGAAGGAGTCGTATGTCCGTTACCATTCGTTTAACCCGCATGGGTGCCAAGAAAAAATCTTTTTACCGGCTGGTGGCCGCAGATTCACGGTTTCCCCGGGACGGGCGCTTTATCGAAGTACTGGGGACCTATAATCCTAACCTGAATCCCCCGGCCATCAAACTGAATCGGGAGAAAGTGGAAACCTGGGTCAATCGCGGGGCCCATCTCTCCCCCACGGTGAAGAGCCTTTTGAAAAAAGGCGGGATCTCCATCCAGCCGGTCAAGAAGGCCGCCCCCGCGGCCAAGGCGGGCGGGTCCCCGGTGGATTCGCCGGCCTGAATTAGGAGATGTCCATCTTACCTGCGGGAATTGTTTGCCTGACCGGGTGCGCCTGAGATAGAGCTGACCAGAGGACCTAACTCACAGGGAAAGGGGGGCGAAGTTCCATGGAGATGAAAGAGTTGATCGCGTACATTGCCAAAGCCCTGGTGGACAGCCCTGAGGCCGTGGAGGTCTCGGAGGTTGAAGGTGAGCAGACCTCTGTCATTGAGTTAAAAGTTTCCAAAAGCGACCTAGGTAAGGTGATCGGGAAGCAGGGACGGACGGCTCGAGCCATGCGGACCATCCTGAACGCAGCCTCGACCAAGATCAAGAAACGGGCCGTGCTGGAGATCATCGAGTGATTCTCCCATGGAAGATCGACACCTCCTGGTCGGCCGCGTAGTCAAGACCCAAGGCATCAAAGGAGAGGTAAGGGTCTCCTCCCCGGGAAGAGAGGCCCTGGCCCAATCCCGAGGAAAAGTCCTTTACCTTGAGGATTCCGGCGGAAAGAAAATGGCGGTCACCGTAGAGTCTTCCCGGCCCTTGAGAGGTTTGACCGTTCTCGCCTTCCGCGAGGTCAAGAGCATCGAGGAGGCCGAAAAACTAATCGGCTGTTCCGTATACATGGACAAAACGAGGCTGGAGCCTTTGCCCCCGGATGAATTCTACTGGCACCAGCTCCATGGGCTTCGGGTTCAGACCGAAGACGGAAGGTTTTTGGGCACTCTTGAGGAAGTTTTTCCTACGGGCAGTAATGATGTTTTCGTGGTCCGGAAGGAGGGAAAAGAAATTCTCATCCCGGCCACGGAGGAAGTCATCACCCGCGTGAACCTGCAAGACAGGGTCATGGTTATCCATCCCCTGGAAGGGCTACTGCCGGAAGATGATCTTTGATATTCTAACGATCTTCCCGGAGATATTCCGGTCTTTCCTGTCGGAGAGCCTGATCAAAAAGGCGCTGGACAAGGGCCTCCTTCAGGCTCGGATCTGGAACCTGCGGGACTTTACCGAGGACCGGCACCGGACGACGGATGATTACCCATACGGCGGAGGGGCCGGCATGGTGATGAAGGCCGAGCCCATTTTCCGTGCGGTGGAGGAGATTAAATCCCAAAGCCCGGAGGCTCAGTCGGTCCTGCTCACCCCTCAGGGGGAGCGGTTTCACCAGACCTTGGCCAAGGAGCTGAGCGGGCAGAAGCATTGGATTCTGATCTGCGGGCGGTATGAAGGGCTGGACGAACGAGTCCGGCAGGACTTGGTGGACCGGGAAATTTCTGTCGGCGATTACATCCTCAATGGGGGCGAGATTCCCGCGTTGGTCTTCATGGAAGTCATCAGCCGGTATGTCCCCGGGTTCTTGGGCAGTGAGCAATCGGTGGAAGAGGAATCTTTTTCGGACGGGCTCCTGGAATACCCCCAGTATACTAGGCCGCCGAGCTTTCGCGGGATGGAAGTTCCCGAGGTTCTTCTCTCCGGCAATCATGCCGAGATCAAACGGTGGAGACGGAAAGAGTCGCTGAAACGGACATGCCTTCGCAGACCCGACCTTCTGGAACGGGCGGAGTTGTCCGAAGAAGAACGTGAATATCTGGCTGAATGGAAGAATCGTCAAGGGACTGCGTAGGACAGATTTTCATCCCCCCCACCCTAACCCTCCCCC
>PMCE01000019.1 GCA_003154025.1 Syntrophaceae bacterium | reverse complement strand
GCCGTAAGACTGGAAGCATAATGACGGGCGGGCCAGATGAATTCCTTTCTGGTCTGCGGCGCAGTGAAGCGCAGCGCATGGCGAATTTCGCCGGTGGCCATCTCGTCGTAACGCGTCAACCCGGGCAGGATCGGGAGGCCCGCCGCATCGGCGGAGGTCCACCCCCGGGGACGCAGCGCATTGGAGCGCAGGTTGAATACGGCTCCGGACCCGGCCTGCCAGCTTCCGTCCGGTTGGGGATAGGCGGAAAAGATTTCGTAAAGGATACAGTTATCCCGATCCAGTACGAGCACATGGCGGTCCCCCGTCGATTGGCTCCCCCCCTCAATGGCCGCGTCGGAGGGAATCGGATAGGGGCCGGGATCGCTTTCGTCGGCATAATCGAAGGTAATGCTCACTCTGGACTGGGACCCGCCCACGACCGTGTAGGGGATCCCGATGGGGCCGCCGTTCCAGGTCCCCGAACCGAAATCCGGGTGGAGGCCGGTCGTCGCCCCGATGGTAGAAATATAGGTTGATGAATTCGGGTCCACCGGGAGGTTTTCAACCGACGAATTCCAGATATTGTCCGCGGGCAATACGGGACATCCTTCCAGGTTCGGCCCGGTCTGAGCCAGGGCTAGGCCAAGGGCCAGATGGCCATAGAAGATCAAGAAAACCAAAAGGGCGGGGAAAATCCTCGATTCCCGAAGGAGTGGTTGAGAATAATTCCGCGCCGGGTTCAAAGCCTTCATTTTTTCGTCGTCTCTCCCCTTTCCGTTTCGCCGTTTCATCGCCCGTTTCTGGGCCCCATCTGGTGCTCAGATGAATGCCTTAATAGGCGGGCAACCCGGCCCGAATGGCCATGTTATCTGAATAATTAAGGCCTCGCCCCATGTCAAACAAAATCAGCAACATCTGCTTTCCCGATGCAAATGTCCGGTAAATGTCGGGTGCAATCGGGTGCAATTTGACAAACAAGGCGTCCTGGGTTACCTTGTCAAAAAAATCAAGGTCGAGGTGTGTCCATGCAAATAACGGACCAGCCCTTCCATGAAAAAGTCGTCTGGGTCACGGGTTCTTCCCGCGGCATCGGCCGGGTCATCGCCGCCCACATGGCCAGTCTGGGAGCCTCGGTGGTCGTGCACGGTACGGGCCCCTATTCCTCCCGTGCTTTTAACGAGGCGGAATCCCTCGAAGCGGTAGCCCAGGCCATTTCCGCTGAATATGGGACCACGGTTCTCCCGGTGCACGGCGACCTTACCGATGAAAAAACGGTGAGGGCGCTGGCTGGCGAGATCCGGTCCCGGTTCGGGCGCATCGACATCCTGGTGAACAGCGCCGGCGGCGACATCGGAACCGCGGGAACCTTCGGACCTCGGGGGGGCAAACCCGCGAACAACGACGCCCTCTTCATCCCCCTCGAAGACCTCAGGACCGTGCTCGAGCGAAACCTGATGACCTGCATCCTGGTATGCCGGGAAGTCGCCCCGGAAATGATCCCGCGAAAGTCGGGAAGCATCGTCAACATCGGCAGCGTCGACGGTCTCTGGGGGCAGGAAAAATCGGCCATCTACGCCACGGCCAAAGCCGCCGTCCATGAATACACCCGCTGCCTGGCCCTCCTGCTGAAGCCCCATAACGTCCGGGTGAATGCCATTGCCCCCGGGGAAGTGATGACCCCCCGATGGAAGGCCTCCCGGTCCTATGACCCCCGAATGGCGGTCGAGGAGGGAACCCTTAACCGTTACGGCAGGCCCGTGGAAATCGCCCGGGTCGTCGAATTCCTCGTCTCCGACGCGGCTTCCTACATCACCGGCCAGGTGATCCGGGCCGACGGGGGCACGCAATGCTGGCCGGCCTGATCGACGGCCCGAAAGACTTTTTGCGAGGCCATCAGGTTCAGATACCTTTGGTTTTGATTCATTTGATTTTATTCATTCATGGATGGATGCAAAATCTATTTCAAGGCCTACTCCCAATCTAGTCTCGTGATGTCGAATATGCCATAAGGTGGAGGAGGAAAGCAATCCTTCCTCTTGCCCTTAACCCCTCCCCCCAGGAGTGGCTTTTTCCTGCTTCTTGACATTTCCCAAAACTGTAGATATGTTCCGCTTGTCAGAATGAAGGTTGAGGATTAGGCAGTACAGTGGATCTCTTCTCTTCGATACTCATCGACTTCTTCCTGAAAGTCTGGCTTGACTGCTTTGAATCAAATCTGTATATTTCACCTAATAATCCAGCATTTGAGCCGTCTTATACAGTCCGTATAAACGGAGACCTTTGCCCCGGCGATAATAGATATTAGGCGCATATCCGGAGAGCAGATGAACCAGTGGGGCATCCCTGACTGGCTAGAAAGAAAGGTGAAAGAGCGGGACAAGACCTGCGTCTACTGTGGCACCCAAATGATCGAGCAGATGCCTCCACGTGGCCCCCGGAAAGCTGTGGCAACCTGGGAACACATCATCAACGACGCAAGTATCGTCACTCGTGAGAATATTGCACGATGTTGCGTAGC
>PMCE01000444.1:8415-8628 GCA_003154025.1 Syntrophaceae bacterium | reverse complement strand
AGTGACTGCAGGAATGCTCCCGGTCCATCTTTTGGTAGAACGGCCGAAGCATGGCGCAACACTTGCCCCCGAACTCGTCCTGAAACCGCGTGTGCAGATGGGCCGACAGATGACTGATGCATCCAAACCTGGGGTCTACCGGAGCAGTGCGTCCTTACAGGACGCCCAGGAGGAGGACGCCGGCCGTCAGGGCTTCGCACATACACCCGGTGG
>PMCE01000444.1:6476-8392 GCA_003154025.1 Syntrophaceae bacterium | reverse complement strand
CCCGCTCTCTTCGCCAGAGCGATGATCCGGCCGGCCGGGATGAGGTTTGGCCTTGAGTTTGCTTTTCCGGGCCTTTTCACTTAAGCATTTCTTCTTCGAAGGGGAAGAGGGTGAAGATCTCGTGTCCCTTGTCGGTAATCACCAGATCGCATTCCAGCCGGACCGTTTGTTCCAGCAGCGGATGGCCGGCAAAGGTCTCCACCGCGAAGTACATGTTTTGCTTGATCTCCGCCGGGTATTTCATGGAATAGGCCCGGGAAATCCACATCCCCTCATACAGCGTCAGGCCGATGGAATGGGCGAACTGCTGGAGCGTCACCGTCCCGTACTTGTCGTCGTCATAGATCGGGAATTTTTCGGCCACGTCCTTGCTCGTGTTGCCGGGTTTCATCATGTCGATGGCCGCCATGAGAGAATCGTAGCACTCCTTGTAGAGGTCCTTCTCCTTGGGGGTAGGCTTGGCTTCCACCTTGAAACAGCGCACGTAGTCGACGAAATACCCGGACGGCCCGACGGTGTTGTTGTCGATGATCACCAGGTCCCCCTGGCGGATCATCTTGTCCGTCGGCCAGCGACGGTAGGGGCTCGTATTCCCGCCGGAGGCGACGATGATCTCGTAGACGATCTCGCATCCCTTCTCGTACATGTACTCGATCATCTTCCCGGAGAGTTCCCTCTCGGTGATCCCCGGCTTCGCCCATTCATAACGGGCCTTGTACATGCAGGCGTCTCCGATAGCTGCGGACTGTTTCAGCAGCTCGATCTCATCCTGGGTCTTGACGACGCGGGCGGCGGACATGGCCGGCCAGGCGTTGACCACATTGATTTTCTTCTTCTGGAAAGCAGCCAGGGAAGCCATGTCGAGGGAATCGATCCCGATCTTCTCCTTCTCCACCTTATTCTCCCGAAGAACTTCGACCACGCTGTCCACCATCCGGTCCACCATGTANNTCCATCCACGGCAGGTCGATCTTCGCGCACTCCAGGTCGGAGCCGGCCGTCTCGAATAAGATGGGCTCCGCGCCCCGGCAGAGGACGGCGTAACGGATAAAGATGTTATACTTCCAGTTACCCTGAAAAGAACTCGTCAGGTAACGGACGTTCGCCCCGTCGTAAACCACCACGGCGCCCAGGTCGTGGATCTCCATCTGCTTCCTGGCTCGAGCGAGGCGTTCCTTGCGGAGCCGGTCAAAATTGACCCGATCCTGCCAATCGGCACCGGTGAGGGAGAATACCCTCCGGGGGTCATACTCATGGGGCCGACCGATAAACGATAAATCCCTTGCCATAGTCCCTTCCTCCTTTTGTGGTAGTTAAGACTCTGAGACGGTCTTTTTTCCCCCGCCGGGCGGGGTGACGTTTCAGCTTTTTCCATTCTCCAGCGCGGCTACCAGGGCCTTCTCCTCATCCAGCATGTGTTGCTTCATGGCTTCCACCGCTTTTTGCGGGTCCCTGGCTTTCAAGGCAAGATAGATTCTTTTATGAGCGGAGAGGGCCTTCTTGGGAGACCAGGAGATGCCGTAGATCTTGCTCTGGCTCTTACGGATGAGGTTGGCCAGCATGTCCCAGATCAGGATCATGATCTCGTTCTGGGCCATCTCGACGATCAGCCGATGGAACCGGATCCCCGCGGAGATGAACGCCTCCTGATGATCGATGTTTTTCTCCATTTCCCCGATGCACCACCAGAGGCTTTTCAAGAAGGACTCGTTGACCTCTTTGGCCGCCAGGTCCACGATCCCCGTTTCCAGGATTCTTCGCGCCCTCCACAACTTGACGAAGCTGTTCCGCTCCAGGGATAGCCGCGAGCTGATGGAAAGATTCAAAGATTCAATGTAGGGGAGGAAATCTACTTCTTTCACGTAGATCCCGTCCCCCACCTTGATTTCGATGAGGCCCATCACATCCAGAATGCG
>PMCE01000444.1:5436-6463 GCA_003154025.1 Syntrophaceae bacterium | reverse complement strand
CGGATGGGCTTCAGTAACAGGCCGTTCCCCAGTTCAAGGTTTTTCAGCGGAAGGAGGGGCGGGAGAGAAGGAGATCGATGGGCCATGGCTCGACTCAAATGGGCACCTGCTCTTTCCCGGGCGGATCAACGCTTCATCATAAAGAGGCGGAGAGGGAAGGCTCCCTCCAGTGATTGAATGATCCAATGGTTGGACCAATTTGGGTCCATACATAGTATGTCCGTAAAACTTTGTCAATGGAAAAAGCATCTTGCCCTCTTCACTTTTGAGATTCTCTTCCTTGGGCAAAGGCAAGGTTGTGGCCCGGAAGCAAGGACGTGGCGCGNNCCCTACAAGGCAATCACTCTGTTCTCGGGAAAAGAACGGCTTGCCCGCCCGGCCCAGGAAACGAGGCGCGCCTCGTGGTTTTTGCGCGCCATCCCGCCAAAGGCGGGACTTCCGGGCCGGGCACGGCCTGAAATTCAATCCGTCTTACGACTGCTTGGTGAAAAGTGGAGAGGGCAACAAAAATGCACGCTTTTCTTCTATTTATTTTTCTTTCCTTGGGCTCAGCCTTCCCGTTTAGGAATGATGGGTACGAGCACAAAAGATCGGTTTTTTCCTCCCCCATGGACCGTGTTTTGGCCGCCGAATAGGGCCTCCGGTCTGTCCTGGGGATCATTATGGAGGAAGGGACCGCATCCTTTCAGTTCATTCACGAAGGACTTGATCCGCGATCCTTTCCCCGGGTGCTCGTAATCTTTGCCCCTGACCGTCAGGGCGATGCGGTAGTCTTTCGGCACGACAATGCTGGTAGGCCAGATTTCCACATCCAGCTCGTAAAGTCCCTCGGGCGTCAAGGGCTCGATCCGGTCGTGGGGATGATAGGGCCGGTACTCTTTGCTGAGTTTGGTGTCCAGTTTCCGGTGTGAAGCGCGGAGCCACCCCTGAGCGATGGGCGTGTGAGGGTCCAGCGCACCCTGGAAGACCACTTCTTCTCCGCCGGGGGCGAAAACGCGGAAGACCAAGAAAAGGTCCGCATCCCTCG
>PMCE01000444.1:2369-5419 GCA_003154025.1 Syntrophaceae bacterium | reverse complement strand
GTCCGGGCCAAAGGCCACTCATTCTCTGAACGCTGCACAAAGCCGTCTACTTTCCGCACCTGGAGTTGCACTAGTGGTTGATTCTTCCAGCCGTTGTCGACCCCTTTTAAAAAATGATCAAAGAACCGCTTCTGCAATGTCACTCCATAACGGGTGTAGTATTCAGTCCAGTGTTCCAGCCCATGGACCTCCAGCCACTTTTGTTTGGAGGCCGACTGGGTAAATCCCTCGAAATTTCCGCGGGGGTGAAGCCCCTGGCCACCCCAGTTCGCTGAAGAGAGGAACGGAACGGTGATCTTGGACCAGACTTGGGATCGCTCCCGGTGGTAGCGGTCATCCAGGGGATGGTCCTGGACCGACGCCGCGAGGTCGGTCCGGTTCCGCGCCAGTTCTTCTTCCGGAAACGTCTCCGGACCGGAAGCCAGCTCGCCCGTGTTGGGATTGGTATACCCTCTTTTCCCCAGTCCGGACTGAACGGTCATGACTTGCTTCTTGAACCAGTTTCCGAAGAACACGCACCGGATCCCCCCGTGGTAGGTCATGTCCCGGTACCAGTCGGCGGCCCCTTCCCAGGGAATCATGGCCGCCAGGTGGGGGGGCTGCAGCGAGGCCACGTGCCACTGATTGATGGCGTAGTAGGAGATGCCCGACAGGCCCACCTTGCCGTTGCTCCACGGCTGCGTCCCCGCCCATTCGATGCAGAGATAGAAATCGCGGGTCTCCCGCGGGGAAAAGGGGTCGATAAACCCCGGCGAGCGGCCGCAGCCGCGCGAATCGACCCGCACACAGGCGTAGCCGTCGGGCACCCATCTCTCCGGGTCGGCCACTTCCCAATTCTGGTACTTGTTGGAAGAACCCTCGGTCACATCCGGGTGTCGCTCGGCCATCCTCTGCCACTGATCGGGATACCCCTCCTGGAAGGCGAGGCCTTTGGCGTAAGGGCCATAGCTTAGAATGACGGGATATTGGCCTTCTTCCGGCGGGCGGAAAATGTCGGCCCGCAGCACCAGGCCGTCGTCCATTTTGATGGGAACATCCCAGTCGATCCTCATCCCGTCCCTGAGCTCACTCTTTTCGCTCATGATCTCTCCCCTTCCCCGCAGATGATTAGGGTTGATCCGGCAATTGAGTAAGAACCCCTATCCGGAGCGTCATTATATGAGAGTCGCGGTTGGGCTGTCAATTCCACATGGGAGGCGCCATGGCGGCCCTGGATGGATATCTTTTGCCGAGCCCTCGATCTTTTCCCTTGACATGCCAGCCGTTAGCCTCTATCGATAGGGTAGGAGAGAAGGCAGGGGTTTCTCGGGACAAATGCGGGAAGGGAGCAAGGACCGCAATATTCAAGGGATAAGGAGGGGCTATGGATCTTTACGAAGCCATCGGGAAGAGGAGGACGGTTCGAATCTTTAAAAAGGGAGCTACGGAGGAACAACTGCGAAGAATCATCCTGGCGGGGGCGAAAGCGCCCTCCGGCGGCAACCGTCAGCCCTGGGAATTCATCGTGATCGACGACCCGAAGATCATCGATCAGCTTGCCGAGCTCAAGCATCAGTTGAACAAGAAATTCACCCCGGCCGAGGGGGAAACCCAAAAGGATGTGGACGAGAGGGCCCTGAAGCAGAAGAAAGGATTCCAGAACACCAGCGTGGTCGCCGTTTGCACCAAGGCAAAAGAATCCGTAAACGGCTGGCTGGCCGTGGAAAACATGTCTCTGGCGGCGGTGGCGGAGGGGCTGGGGAGCAACATCATTTCCTACTGGGAGGCGGCGAAAAAAGAGGTGGAAAAGATCCTCGGCCTTCCGGCGGATTACGAGCTCACCTGTGTCCTGAAGTTCGGAGTCCCGGGGGAGGAAGTTCCGCCCCCGAAGAGGCGGGCTGAATGGAGCTGGCTGCACAAGAACAAGTTCTAGCCTAGGACGGAGAGATTGCGAATCCTCGTATGGAAAAAACAAGAGTAGCCGTAATCCATCGGGATGCCATTCCCGGAAGACCCGCAGAATATGGTGAGGAGAGCCTCAGGGTTGTCTACGGGATGCTCAAGGAAGCCGTGGACGCCGTGGGGGGTATGAAGTCGGTCATCCGGAAGGGGGATAAGGTTGTCGTCCGCGCCAACGCCTGTTGGGCGGTGAAGCCCGATTCCGGGATCGCCTCCGATCCCCGGGTGGTCGAGGCCCTGATGCGGCTCATTCGCCGGGAAACCGAACCCGCTGAAGTGGTCGTCGCTGACCGGAGCTCCATCGGCGCCGACACGGCCGAATCTTTCCGGGTGACGGGCATTGGAGAGGCCGCCCTCCGCGGAGGGGCGGACCGCATCCTCCCCCTGGAGCAGGATCAAAGAGTCCCCGTCCAGGTGGACCGGCCCATGGTCCTCTTCCGGCCCGTTTACCTGTCCAAGACCATGCTCGAAGCCGACGTCCTGATCTTTCTATCCAAAATGAAGGTCCACAAGCTGACCCAGATCTCCCTGACCCTGAAGATGAATCAGGGGAGCCTGGACTGGTATGACGCCATCCGCAACCACCGGGCCGACATGCACCAGAAGATGATCGACATGCTGAAAGNNTACCCCGAGGACCTGATCAAGGACTTTAACGTGATCCTGGCCGGGAAAGACCCGGTGGCCGTAGATTCGGTGGGGGCCACCATCATGGGATTCGATTCGCGTCATGACATTCCCATGCTGCGCGGCGCGGAGATGGCGGGGCTGGGAGTGGCGAACCTGGAGCGGATCGACGTGGCGGGTACGCCCATCCAGAAGGTGCAGCGTCCTTTCAAACGGGGGAACATCCACTTGATCGGCCTCGACCCGCGGATCGAGGTCTACATGGGCGGGGCCTGCGACGGGTGCCTCCACTTTACCCGCACGGGGCTGGACGTCTATCTGGCCAAGCCGGCATTGATGGAGGAGGTCGAGAAGATCACTTTTATCATCGGGAACGATGCGGAGGTCCCCGAAAAGCTCGACCATCATCCCCCCCGGTCCTACGTCTTCGTCGTGGGGGACTGCACCCGAAAGCATCAAAACCGGGGAATCTTCCTCCCGGGCTG
>PMCE01000444.1:0-2338 GCA_003154025.1 Syntrophaceae bacterium | reverse complement strand
CATAATCCTCGCGACTGCTTGTAAGGGCGATTCATGAATCGCCCCTACAGCCAGGACTGCGAATTATGACGTTGCGGATCATCAGCCACCCGCGACCAGGACTGTGAAGGTGATCTCATCTCCGTCCTGGATTTTCGTCTCCCCGGGGCTGAGCGACCCGATGTTCCTGCCGTTCAACAGGATGGTGCACCCTTCCACCGGAGAAAGATCCTCTTTCAGGAATTTTTCCAGCGGCTCTCCATACCGATCCTTCAGGGCTCTCAAGGCATTCTCCAGCGCCGGGGATGACAGGTTCAAGGAGACCTCCTGCTTCAGCCGGACCTCCGTTCCCAAGAGGTTGACAAGGATCTTCATCATTTCAGCCATCCATTCTCTGGTCGTTTCTTATGCGAGATCATACTTGCGAAGGGTTTTTGCAGTGGGAACTCCTTTCGAATCCCATCCCCGGCAGGCATAGTATTCATCGATCATCCGGTCGAGATTCTCCTTCCCGATGGACTGCCCTTTGGCCGGGCCGTCGGGTAAAGGCTCGAAGAGCGTTCGATATGGCAGGGTATCGTCTTCCCGGGTCAATCCTTCCCGGAGATTGAACATGCGGATCAAGGTCTCGATCCTGTCGGCAATGGTTAGGAAATGCGCGGATGAAATCACCTCCCCGGTGACCGCCTGGAAATAGTTGGAATAGTCGTCAAGGGATAAAGGAATGAACTTGGCCGGCATGTCGCAAACCAGGAGGGAATGCAGAACGCAGTTTTGATCGTACAGATCTTTTATCATCTCCGCCTTGCCTTCCACGGTATAAGGCGGATATCCGCCTAAAATCTCCTTGGCCGGCGGCCAGGCTCGCCGGTGGCAGGCTCCCCGGGGGCTGACGGCGTAGGAAAGTCCGGCTCCAAAAGCCCCTCTCGGCTCGTAGGCCGGGAATTCCAGGCCCTTGACGTGCATGGCGAAACGCCCGGAGTCTTTTCCGATGCGTTCGGAAGCGGTCTTCACTCCCTCGGCCAGGAGGTCCCCGAATCCCTTCCTCTGGGCCATCATTTCAATCAATGCCAGGCTGGCTTCCTCGTCGCCGAAACGAATTTCGAATCCTTCGGTTTCCTTCGCCGAGATCAGTCCCCGGTCGAAGCACTCCATGGCGAAGCCGATGGCATTCCCCGCGGAGATGGTATCCAGCCCCAACCGGTCGCAAAGGATGTTTGCCTGGATAATGAAAGGAAGGGAATCGATCAGCAAGTTGGACCCAAACATGCCCAAGGTTTCGTATTCCGGACCCTCCACGGAAATTCCCTTGTACCGACCTTCCCCGACTTCGGTGATCAGGCCGCAGGGGACGAAACAGGAGATGCAGGCTTTATGGGATTTGACGCTCTTATGGACCCCCACGGAATCGATCTTTTCCAGAGCCTTTTCCCAGGTGCCGAATTGGAAATTTTTCGTGGGCAGGATCCCGCCTGCATGGGTAATGTTCAACGTAAGAGGCGTTCCGTATTTCATCCGCGCCTCGGCCACCTGGCTTTTGCGGGAGCGCTGGTAGGTATCCCGATTCAGCTCGATGAGCTTTTTCCGGTCGTGAAGGGTCGGGGCGACGGTTCCTTTGACCACAATGGCCTTGAGTCTCTTGGAGCCCATGACCGCCCCGACTCCCCCCCTCCCGGCCTGGCGGTATAAATCGCTGTTGATGCAGGCAAATTTCCCCAACTTTTCGCCGGCCGGGCCGATGGTGGAGACCCCCGCGGAAGGGTTTTTCTCCATCTCCTTGACCGTCCTTTCCGTCTCGAAACTGTCCTTGCCCCAAAGCGAATCCGCTTCCCGGATTTCCACACCGCTTTCATCGATCTTCAGGTAACAGGGATGGTTCGATCTTCCCCGGATCACCATCCCGTCGTAGCCCGCCTTTTTGATCTCCACCGCTATCCGTCCGCTTGAATAGCTGTCGCACCATCCCCCAGTGAGCGGGGACTTGGTCACTACCACAAACTTGGAGGTGCCGGTCACCGTCGACCCGGTGAGAGGCCCCGTCAAGAAAAGGAGGACATTCTCCGGAGAGAGGGGATCGATTCCTGCGGGGAGAAGATCAAACAGCAGCCTTGCCCCCAAGCCTCTTCCTCCCAGGTATTTTTCCATCATTCCCTCTGGAACGGGAAAGTTTTTCGTCTTCCCGGAAGTCAGGTCAACCTCAAGCAGTTTTCCGCATATCCCTTTCATGACCACCTCTTCATTCACCAATCTGTAGGGCCTGATCCCCGATCAGGCCTTCTGCGTGGTGCGTTCGGAAAATGCGCCCCACATCTCGGGCATCGTATTATTAATGAGCCTTTGGAGTGCGGCGACGTGTCGC
>PMCE01000198.1 GCA_003154025.1 Syntrophaceae bacterium | reverse complement strand
CCCGCTCATACAGCTTCACCCGGTGCCCCCGCAAAGCCGACACGCGGGCGGCTTCCAGGCCGCCCGGCCCCCCTCCCACCACCCATACGGTCTTCGGCCCGGGAGCGGGTTCCATCCGTAAATCCCGTTCCCTTCCGGCCTGCGCGTTGACGGCACAACGGATAGTCCGGTTGAGCTCAATCGCCCTCTTGCGACAGTAGTTGCAGGCCAGACACTTGCGGATCTGATCCAGGTTTCCTGCCCTGGCCTTTATGGGAAGATCGGGGTCCGCAAGGAGGGCACGGCCCATGACGATCAGGTCAGCCTTTCCCTCCTGAATGATTTGGTTCGCCAGAACCGGGTCGTTGATCCTGCCGACGGCCATGACCGGAATGTGCACAACCTTCTTGATCCCCGCAGCCAGGGAAACGTGGCAACCCCGGGGAACGGCCATGGGAGGGGTATGCCAATAAGGGGCCTGGGCGCTTCCGGCCGCCACATGGAGTGCGCTGGCGCCAGCTTCCTCCAGGCGCCGGGCGATCCTCTTGGTATCCTCCAGGTCGAGCCCCCCGTCGGCATACTGGTGGCCCACCATTCGAAAGCAGACCGGATATTCTTCGCCGACTCTCTCCCGCACCTTGCGAAGAATATCCTCCGCGAACTTCGTGCGGCCCTCTAAGGTCCGGCCGTACCGGTCTTGACGATGATTCGTTAAAGGCGACAAAAACTGGGTTAGCAGATAGACGTTGGCCCCGTGGATCTCCACCCCGTCAAAGCCGGCCTTCTTAGCCCGCAGGGCGGCAAAGGAGAACGCTTCGACAACGGCCTCGATCTCCTCCACCTTACAGTCATCGGGCCCTTTCGTACTCCCGAGGCTCTCCCGGTAAACGAGCTGAAGGAAAGCCCGGGCCCCTTTCTCCTGGATCGATTCCGCCAGTTCGCTGAGGCCGGTCTGAAGCTGTGGGTTTTCGATGCCGATCCGCCCGATATCCCGATGATCCTCCCGGACATGGGCCGCCTCGACGATGATCAGGCCGGCCCCTCCCGTCGCTCTGGCCGCATAGTAATCGATCAGGCGCTGGGTGACCGCCCCGTTCTCATCGGGCAGCAGCGTCGCCATGGGCGCCATTCCGATCCGGTTGCGGATGGTGACCGGGCCTATTTTCAAAGGTTGGAATAATTCTTCCAGCATGCTTCCCCCATCTTTATTTGACTTCCAACCCCAGGTCCTTGACGACCTGGTTATAGAGCACAATGTCAGCGCGGATGATTTTATCCATATCCTCGGGAGGGTAAAGGAAAGGGATCAAGCCAATCTTCTCCAGCCGGGGCTGCACCTTGTTGTCCTCAAAGGCCTTCTTCTGGGCGCTCCATATTCTGTCCACGATGGCCTTCGGGGTGCCCTTGGGGGCCATCAGCCCATGCCAGGAGAAGGTCTCGATATTAAACCCCAGCTCCTTGAAAGTGGGGACGTCGGGAAGATGCTTGTAGCGGCCCGTATCGGAGATGGCCAGAGCCCGGAGGGTCCCGGAGAGAAGGTGGGGAAGGGCGGCCTGGATCGTGTTGCACGAAATCTGAACATGACCGCCGATGGCCGCAGTCAAGGCCAGGGAGTCATTCGTATAGGGGATATTCACGGTCTTGATCCCCGCCTCATGGTTCAAAATTTCCATGCAGACGTGGGTCGCCGACATGACCCCATAGCTGGAGAATTTCAATTTCCCCGGGTTTTGTTTGGCGTCATTGATCAGGTCTTGCAGAGTCTTCCAGGGCGATTCGGGCCTCACGCAGACGACGAAGAAGAGCTTATCAAAAGTTCCCATGGGGACAAAATCATCGTAGGAGTAGGACACTTTGCGGGTGGCCGGGATCAGCACCACGGGGGAGACGCCCCCCATGTACAGGGTGTAACCGTCGGGTTTGGCCTTGGCGGCAGAAGCTGTCCCGATCGCTCCGCCGGCTCCCGGCTTGTGGGAAACGATCATCTTCTGCCCCAGGTATTCGGGCAGGATGTCCACGATTGCCTGGAAGCTGATGTCAAGTCCCCCTCCGGGGGCATAGGGATTGATCAGCGTGATCACCTTGTTCGGATAATCTTTCTCTGCCGCTCCGGCCATCCCGAGTATGAGCGAGAGGGAAGAAACAGTTCCCAAAACCATGAGAAGAAAAAGCTTGAAGATCTTCCTGCCTGTCATTGCCTGCCTCCATTTCCCTGAAGAAAAGATTTCTTGCATCTTCACCCTGCGCCGATGTTTGGCAGAGTGCCCTCCATCACGGCGGGAGGAGGACTCCCCGAATCACCTCCTCCAATTCGCTTTCACTCACCACCGGCCGTTCGTTGCGCTCCATCATCCCGTTGAGCCGGGAGAGGATTTCATCGAATTGGGGGTCGGTGGCCTCGTACCCCATCTGCCGGATCTTCGTGGCGATGGTCCCCTGGGGCTGTTTGTGCAGACAGTGCGGGACGACATTGATCACGTTCTTCCGCCCGACAGCCTCCGCTTTGATCACATTCCAGGAATACCAGTGACCGGCCAGGATGGGGGCGTTGTGGGCATCCGATTCATGCCAGTAGAGGTTGCGCCCGGTGACCGCTTTGTTGTACGCTAAAGGAATGCCGAAGAGATCTTCGGCGAGGGAGGACAACGCGGTCAGCTGTTTCAGGTCGACGCCGGTTTCAACGCCATACAGGATCGTTAGCACAGCCACCACTTCATCCAGGGCCGCAATCCCGGCTCGATTGCCAAGGCCGTTGATACTCGCATCTAGGACGGTCGCGCCTCCCTGGACCGCCGCGACCATGTTAGCCATGGCCAATCCCAGGTCGTTGTGGCAGTGAACGGCCAGCTCCGGCCGGGGGCCGACGGTATCTCGCATGCGCCGGACACAGTACCCCATGACTTCGGGCGTCATGACCCCGAAGCCGTCGTAGATGTAGACCCGGTCCGCCCCTGCCGCCGCGGCCTCCCGGTAGCAGGCCTCCTCGAGATGGGGATGAACCCGCCCGGAAGCGGTCAGGCCGAAGGCGACCCTCAGCCCCAGTTGCTTGGCATAGGCCACGCATTGAGCGCTCCGTTCAGGAACATCCCCTGCCTTTAGCCAGGGCGTAGTGGCCAGCTCATGGGAACACCCGTACTGAAGAAGGTTGATGAGGTCGATGCCCGCCTCGGCCAGGCTGTCAATTTCAGCCCGCCAATCCTGTACCCATCCGGCGGAGTGCATGGCCAAGACCATTTTCAGGCCCTTTTTCTTGGCCTCCCGCACCGAGTCCCGTTCCACTTTTGGCCCGTGGGCGTAGCCGCCGATCTCTGCTTCCGGTACCCCGGCAGCCTCCAGGGCTTCCAGGATGCGCAGTCGGTCTCCGAGGTTCAGGCCCCTGCACCCCGGGGTCCGGACCCCTTCCCTTAAGGTGTTGTCAAAGATCGTCACCCTTTCCGGAATTTTGAAGAGTCCCCGGACCACTTCGAGATGATGGGTGTAGGGAACCCACCATCGCTGGTCAGGGTCAAACCGTGTTTCCCAACTCTTCCAGTCGATATCTTTGTCCCACGGGAAACCAGACATTCCATCCCCCCCCTTGCAGAATGACAGACGCTTCAAGATCTCATGGCGACCGAGGGCTGCTGGAAGAAAGCAAACCCGCCTTCAAGTCAGAGACGGGTTCCCGGTTCCGCCCCCGCGGAAACGGGGACATTTAGGCATAAGCTTGGAAAGGGCAATTCCTGCTCCAAAAATTCCATTTTAAGCCCAACAAGGCGGCCAAATGACATTCGAATATCCTCGCATAAAAAGAACTTCTGAACATTGCGCGCAGAACTCTACACCTTTTTATGGCGTCTGTCAATTTTGGACCTTGGAAATTAAAAAAGTAGTTAACAGCCCCTGCCTGCGGCGGCTTCTTCATCAAGAACTCTTTCCCATGCCTTAAGGCTTTTTCAGCAAAGGCTGAAAATGGCCCTCTCCATGAAGGTCGGGAAAGGTTTTTTGAGCAATTCGCCTGAATGATTATCTCTTGACATGCAAGGTGATCGTTTTATCATAGGGTGACTTGCCGGATCTTGGGGAACGGATTTCGTACCCTCAAACGCCACTACCTGGGGACCAATGGACTTTAAATTCATCGTTGCCGCCGACATTCACCTTGATAGTCCCATGCAAGGGCTGTCCCGCTACGAGGGCGCGCCCATGGACGTACTCCGCGGCGCCACCCGCCAGGC
Source organism: Syntrophaceae bacterium (assembly GCA_003154025.1). The sequence goes on along the minus strand of PMCE01000198.1, from coordinate 6 downwards.
CCTTGC
>PMCE01000150.1:15030-23708 GCA_003154025.1 Syntrophaceae bacterium | reverse complement strand
GCAAAGCTCATTCAGGGTTATCCCGCCTTCTTTCTTTAAGAAGGCTCTGTTCCTGTCTAGCAATGTCTCTTCAATTACCGAATACATTTTAATTCGGGCGAATTGACACATCTCTTTCTTTCAGATAAACTTCTTCCAGAATTATCAGAAGCTATTTTCGGAATGTGGGATTTCACGGGACCGGGCGAATCTACCGAATCCGGTATGATTTATTCCGGTTGAAAGGAATAGCTATGTTTGATTTTTTAAAGCGCGGCAAGTTCAAGGCGATTCTCATCGGGGTCTCCGTCTGCATCCTCCTGATCCTTTACAGTTACTTTGTGGCCGATACCGTGCAGACGAGAATCACCGACGCCCAGATGACCAAGGTCGACGGGAGATACATGATCGCCACGGAATACCGTCCCCTGGTCAATTATGACGCCTGGTACCGGTTCAAGTTCGATTCCGGGACCATCCAGAACGAGGCGATCCGGTTGAGGGGGAAGGTGGTCAAAATCAAAAAATACGGCTGGAGAATGCCTCTTTTTTCCGAGTATGAGAACGTGGTAAAGATAGAAGAGGTGAAGTGAGCCCCCGGGGTCTTTTTGCGAGCAAGATGAAGGATCGGTATCATACGGGGGAAGCAGATTTTATCCCAATTCAGAAGGAAGGCCCGTCAAAACCATCGATCACATTTCTTTGGGATATTGTTACGGTGATGGGAGGGTGCTGGAATTTCATCATAAAAAAAGGGAGAGGGAATTTCAGCCTAAGAGGTACAGGAAGCCCGGAGGAAGATTGGCAATACCTTATATAAAACCATGCCCAACCTGTCAAGATTGACCCCGTCTCTGTCCCTTTGTCTCTTCATTCATATTTGAGCGATCGATTCATGCATTTCGAGAGCCCTTTAGACTTTGAATCAAGGATTCTCAATCGTCGGGGATTCTGAATAAGAGAAATTCGGAATCGTCCATTTTTGCTTTTGCAAACCGACCTTCCTTATGCTATAAGATATTGATAAAAATCGAAGGGGAGAGCTAACCCATGTCCGGCCATTCGAAATGGAGTACGATCAAACACAAGAAGGGTGCGGCCGATGCCAAGCGCGGCAAGATTTTCACCAAGTTGATCAAGGAGATCACCGTGGCGGCCCGGTCCGGAGGGGGCGACCCCGGAGGGAATCCGCGCCTTCGCAGTGCGATCGTCGCGGCCAAAGCGGAGAACATGCCCAAGGACAACATTGATCGGGCCGTCAAGAAAGGAACGGGCGAACTCCCCGGTGTGTCTTACGAAGAAGCGACCTTCGAGGGATACGGGCCCGGGGGAGTGGCGGTTTTGGTGGAAATCCTTTCGGACAACCGGAAACGGACGGTGGCGGATATCCGGCACGTCTTCTCGAAGAACGCCGGCAATCTGGGGGAGGCCGGTTGTGTCGCCTGGATGTTTGCCAAAAAAGGGTTGATGGTCTTCGAAAAAGATAAGGTGGACGAAGAAAAGCTGATGACCGCGGCGCTCGACGCCGGAGCCCAGGATGTCCGGGAGACGGATAAGGAATTCGAAGTGGTCTGTGATCCCTCCGATTTTGAGAACCTAAAAAAGCAGATGGAACAGGCTCAATTCAAACCCCTGCTGGCCGAGGTCACCATGGTCCCCCAGTCGACGATCCGGCTGGTGGGAAAAGAAGCGCAGCAAATGATCCGCCTTATGGAAAGCCTGGAGGACTCGGACGACGTCCAGCACGTCTATGCCAATTTCGACATCCCCGATTCCGAGATGGAGCAGCTCAGTGCTTAAGGGGAACCTCCCCGGTTCCTGGCCCTGCCGCCCCACGGGCCAGGGAGTTGCTATGCGTATCTTAGGCGTCGACCCGGGGATGGGGGCCACGGGTTTCGGGCTGATCGAATTCGAAAATAAAGGATCCCTCCGGTACTGCGAAAGCGGAGTCCTTCGTCCGCGAGGAACTTCGGTGTCTCCNNGTGGAACGCCCTTTTTTCGGCAAGAACGTGAAGAGCGCCATGCTGCTCGGGCAGGCTCGTGGAATCGCCCTTCTCGCGGCGGCGGAGACGGGATTGGAAGTGCAAGAATTCAGCCCCCTGGAAGTCAAGCAGGCAGTGGTGGGTTACGGCCGAGCGACCAAGGAACAGATCCAGGGCATGATCCGGTCCATTCTATGCGTCCGTGAGGCGTTGACCGCCGACGCGGCCGACGCACTGGCCGTGGCCGTCTGTCTGGCCCACTCGCTTCCTTTGCAGAGGTCTTTGCAGGAGGCCCTGTTGGCCGATGACCGGAGGAACCGGCGCCGGTCCGCCCGGTGGACGGAGAAGGACCTCGGGGACCTTTTATGATCGCCCAAGTTCGAGGACGGCTCATTCAAAAGGAACCGGGCTCGGTGGTGGTCGAAGCCAACGGGCTCGGCTATCAGGTCTTTGTCTCCCTGACTACTTTTTATGAACTCCCCGAATTGGAGCAGATGGTCCTCCTGCATACCCATACGCATGTGCGGGAGGATGTCCTCCAACTTTTCGGTTTTTCCTCCCCCCTGGAAAAGGAGCTTTTCCAGATCCTCATCGGAGTCACGGGCATCGGCCCCAGGCTGGCCCTGAACATCCTCTCGGGCATCACTCCGGAGGAGCTCCTTCAATCTCTGGACCGGCGGGACATGAATCGGCTGCAGTCGGTCCCCGGAATCGGCCGGAAGATGGCCGAAAGAATGGTCTTGGACCTCCAGGAAAAGGCCCGGAAGATCGGAACCCGAATCTGCTTGCCGCCTTCCGAGCCCCGGCCGACGGATGGGTTGGCGGAAGACGCGGTTTCCGCTTTGTTGAACTTGGGGTATAAGAAGGCACAAGCTGAGAAGGCCGTGGAAAGAATCCTCCGCCAGGATCCGAACTTGACTCTGGAAAGAGCCCTGAAAGAGACCCTGAAGATTCTGGCCTCCGTTTGAAAACATGACCGGCCGAAAAAGTAACCCGAAATTCATTCCCGAGGAAGAAGAAAAAACTTTTCCCCCCGTTCGCCGGGTCCAGCCCGAAGCGAGCGAGGAGGACCTCCACCTAGAGGTCAACCTAAGGCCCCGGACGCTGGAGGAATATGTGGGACAGGAGGAAGTGAAGAGCAACCTGCGCGTCTTTGTCGAGGCGGCCAAGAGCCGCGGAGAGGCGCTGGACCACGTCCTTTTCAGCGGTCCCCCCGGCCTGGGCAAGACGACCCTGGCCTACATCATGGCTTCCGAACTGGGGGTGAATGTGAAGGCCACCTCCGGCCCGGTCATCGAGCGGGCCGGAGACCTGGCTGCCATCCTGAGCAACCTGAAGGAACACGACATCCTCTTCATCGACGAGATCCACCGGCTGAATCACGTGGTGGAGGAGATCCTCTACCCGGCCATGGAAGATTTCCAGATCGACATCCTCATCGGCCAGGGACCCAGCGCGCGGTCCCTTAAATTGAACATCCCTCCTTTCACCCTGGTCGGAGCGACCACCCGGGCCGGCCTCCTGACCTTCCCCCTGAGAGACCGTTTCGGAATCAGCTTCCGCCTGGAGTTCTACTCCCCGACGGAGCTGGAGAAGATCCTGATGCGGTCCGCCCGGATTCTGGAAGTGGAGCTGAACCCTTCCGGAGCCCAGGAAATTGCCCGAAGATCCCGGGGAACCCCCCGGGTGGCCAACCGGCTGCTGCGGCGGGTGCGGGATTTCGCCCAGGTGAAGGGAGAAGGAAAGATCGACCAGGCCATTGCCGACGGGGCCTTGAAGCTGCTGGAAGTGGATGAGATGGGCCTGGACAAGATGGACCGGAAGATCCTTCTCACCGTCCTGGAGAAATTCAACGGCGGGCCCGTGGGCCTGGAGACGCTGGCCGTAGCCGTGAATGAGGAAAAGGAGACCCTCGAGGACGTCTATGAACCGTACTTGATCCAGGTGGGATTTCTGGACCGGACCCGGCGGGGGAGGACGATCACCCCCCAGGCCGTCAGCCACCTGGGAAAACAGACCCAGCATTTTCCGCAGGAACGCCTGCTCTAACTTGATTCTTACGGGATGGGAAAATCATGGAAATGAAAGAAACCAAGAATCCGGCGGGACGAACGAAATTCATCTTTGTGACCGGGGGCGTTCTCTCCTCTCTGGGCAAGGGACTCACGGCCGCCTCCACCGGGGCTCTGCTGGAGTGCCGGGGACTGACCGTGACCCTGGGGAAACTCGACCCGTACATCAACGTCGACCCGGGGACCATGAACCCCTTTCAGCACGGCGAGGTCTTCGTCCTCGACGACGGGGCGGAGACGGACCTGGACCTGGGCCATTACGAACGGTACACCTCGGCCCGCCTGGGCCGGAGGAATAACCTGACCACCGGCCAGATTTACTACTCGGTGATCACCAAGGAGAGAAGGGGAGATTACCTGGGCGCCACGGTCCAGGTCATTCCCCATATCACCGACGAGATCAAGCGCAACATCCTGGCCATTTCCGACGATGCCGACGTGGCCATCATCGAAGTCGGGGGAACCGTGGGAGACATCGAGTCGCTGCCCTTCCTGGAGGCGATCCGCCAGCTCAAGTCGGATTTGGGGCGGCAGAACTCGATTTACATGCACGTGACCCTGGTTCCGTTCATCAAGACCTCCGGGGAGCTGAAGACCAAGCCCACCCAGCACAGCGTGATGAAACTGCGGGAGATCGGAATCCAGCCCGACATTCTGATCTGCCGCACGGAGCAGATCCTTCCCGCGGATATCAAAGCCAAGATCTCCCTTTTCTGCAACGTGGACCGCGATGCGGTCATCACCGCCAAAGACGTGGAATCCATCTATGAAGTCCCTCTCCTCTTCCATCAGGAGGGGCTTGACGAGAAGGTCGTTTCTCTGCTAAACATCTGGACCCGGGCTCCCCGGTTGGAAAAATGGGAGGAGATCGTTCATGCCCTCAAGAACCCCAAGGGAAGCGTGGACATCGCCATCGTGGGCAAATACGTCCATCTGAAGGATTCCTATAAATCCCTGAACGAGGCCCTGGTCCACGGAGGGATCGCCAACCGTCTGCGGGTCAACCTTCATTTCGTGGATTCCGAGGCCGTGGAAAAAGAAGGCCCCGAGAAATGGCTGAAGGAGGCGGACGGGGTTCTGGTGCCCGGGGGGTTCGGGCAGCGGGGCATCGAGGGGAAGATTCAGGCCATCCAGTACGCCCGGGAGAATCGGATCCCCTTCTTTGGGATCTGTTTGGGGATGCAGCTGGCGGTGGTGGAATTCGCCCGCCACGTCTGCGGGCTGGAAGGGGCCAACAGCACGGAGTTCAACCCCGAAACCCCCCACCCGGTCATCGCTCTCATGGAAGAGCAGAAGAGCATCCAGGATAAAGGCGGGACCATGCGCCTGGGCGCCTACCCGGCCGCCCTGAAGGAGGGGTCTTTTGCCCATCAGGCCTACGGGACCTTGCAGATTTCCGAACGCCACCGGCACCGTTATGAATTGAACAATGCATACCGCAAGACTTTATCGGAAAATGGGCTTCTCTTCAGCGGCGTTTCTCCCGACGGGAACCTGGTGGAAATTTCCGAATTGCCCGACCAGCCCTGGTTCCTGGGATGCCAGTTCCATCCGGAGTTGAAGTCCCGGCCCCAGGCCCCGCAGCCCCTATTCCGCGAATTCATCCAGGCTTCCTTCAAGGAGAAACGGAGAAAGCGGAGAAAAAACCCGTGAACCCAACCTCTTTCCCCGCCGTAAGAGAAGTCCGGATCGGGCCCGTAACGCTGGGCGGGCGAAGGCCTCTGGCCTTGATCGCCGGGCCCTGCGTCATCGAGTCCGAGGAGGCCTGCCTGGAAGTCGCCGGCTTCCTGAAGGAGCTGACCCGGTCGCTGGAGATCTCGTTGATCTTTAAATCCTCCTACGACAAAGCCAACCGCAGCTCCCTCCGCTCTTACCGCGGTCCGGGGCTGAGCCAGGGGCTTAAGATATTGGGGAGGGTGAGGCGGGAGCTGGGGATTCCGGTCCTCTCGGATGTTCACCGGTTTGAAGAAGTGAAAGAAGCGGCCGAAGTCCTGGACGTATTGCAGGTTCCGGCCTTCCTCTGCCGCCAGACCGATTTCGTGCACGCCGTCGCCCAGACCCAAAAGGCGGTCAACGTAAAGAAAGGACAATTTCTGGCGCCCTGGGATTTTCAAAACATCGTGGAAAAGATCGAGTCGGCGGGAAACCGGTCGATCCTGCTCACGGAGAGGGGGGCTTCCTTCGGCTATAACAACCTGGTGGCGGACATGCGCTCCCTCGTCATCCTGCGGCAGACGGGATACCCGGTCATCTACGACGTCACCCACAGCCTTCAGCTCCCAGGAGGATTGGGGACCTCTTCGGGGGGACAGAGAGAATACATCGCCCCGCTGGCCAGGGCGGGCGTGGGAGCGGGGGTGGACGGGATCTTCATGGAAGTCCATCCGAACCCTTCTGCGGCGCTCTGTGACGGCCCGAATTCCCAGCCCCTGCAAGAACTGCGTCCCCTCTTGGAGCAGCTGATGGCCCTGGACAGAATCGTAAAAGGCGCGTAGGGCGGCATAGAGCATAGCAAAAAGAAAAGGACGTAAGGCGCAAGTCGAAAGGCAAATAAACATCCACGGGAAAAGATGAAGGCGAAAAACAGCGCAACGAAGAAAAGGGGATGGAAGGNNGCGGGCCAAGCGGGTCCGCCTCCTGCTCCTGGATGTGGACGGGGTGATGACCGATGGGCGTCTGGGATTTGACGGCGCCGGCAGGGAATTCAAATTTTTTTATGCCCGCGACGGCATCGGCATCAAACTCCTCCAGCGGGCGGGTTTGCGGGTTGGAATTCTCTCCGGGCGGAAGGCCAGAGTCGTGGAACTTCGGGCCAAGGAGTTGGGTATCGACCTGCTTTTGCAGAAGGTTCAGGACAAGGCCAAGGGCTTAGAGGAGGTTCTCCGGAAGGAGAGGCTCCGTCCGGAGCAAATCTGCTACCTCGGGGATGATCTGGTGGACCTGCCGGTCCTCTTCCAGGTGGGACTCGCCGTAGCCGTGGCCGATGCCGTCCCGGAGGTAAAAGCGGCGGCCCATATGGTGACCCTGAAATCGGGGGGGAGGGGAGCGGTGCGGGAAACCTGCGAAAGCATTTTGAAAGCCCAAGGGAGATGGACAGCGGGAATCCAGCGGTATTTTCCCCCCGCAGGAGGCTAGAAAGACGATCCGCTGCCCCCCCGCCAAGTTCCTTCTGCGGCCCCATTTCTCATCGACGCGGCCTTCCAAAATGATCCTTTACACCCCCCCTGGCTCAGTGCTAGAATGAGCTTGGAGAGTAAGGGATGAGAGGAAAAATCACCCTTCGATCCCTGGTCGGCTTGATCATCCTGGGGAGCTTGGGAGTAGTAGCAATTTTCATGTGGCGAGCCCTGGCCCCCGTTCCTGGAGACAAAAACCCTCCCGCCAGGCCGGATGCAGCCGCAGACTTGAAACTCGACCGGGTCCATTACACGGAGACACGGGAGGGGATGAAGGAATGGGAACTGGAAGCGGCTTCGGCGGTTTATTATCAGGAGAAAGACATTATCGTCCTGGAAAAAGTCCGGGGCACTTTCTACGGGAAAAATCAGGAAAGGTACGTTCTGGTGGGGGAGAGGGGAAAGTTCAACACCCAGACCAAGGTGATCGAAGTATACGATGGGGTGAAGATCGATTCCAGCAACGGATACCACATTCGGACGCAGAGTCTCCAATACCGGGCCGACCAGAGAGAATTGACCACTTCTGATCCGGTGGAGATCAAAGGCCCCGATATGCAGGTGGAAGGGGTTGGAATGGTGGTGGAATTGAACCGGGAAAGCCTGAAAATAATGGGAGGGGTAACCACCACCCTATCTTCCCTGGATTGGAAAAAATCCTCCAAATCGGCCATGTGAAATGAGAAGCAGGGTCTGGTTCCTGGCTATGCTGGTTATTTTTTGGTTCCTGCCCCCGCTTCTATCCGGCTGGGCCGCGGAAAAGAAGCCGTTCTCCCTCGGGAAGACGGGGAAAGGGGAGACCCGCTCTTCCGCCCAACCCCTGCGCGTCACCTCTCAGCAGCTCGAGGCCGATAATAAGAATTTAGTCATTACCTTTACCGGAAGCGTAGTGGCCCGGCAGGGGGATATGACCATCTATGCGGATACGGCGAAGGTCTTCTACGAGAAGAAGGAAGAAGGCAACGAGGTCCGGGAGATTGTGGCCACGGGAAACGTAAAGATCCTGCAGGAGGATCGGGTGGCCACCGGAGAAAAGGCCGTTTTCTACAACGAAGAACAGAAGATCATCCTGACGGGACAGCCCCGCGTGTGGCAAGGAAAAGATATGGTGAGCGGGGACAAGATTACGGTCCTGCTGGAGGAAGATAAGAGTCTGGTGGAGAGTGGGCCCGACCGTCGGGTGGAGGTGATCCTCTATCCCCGCGGGGAGGGGGGCGCGAAGAAAGAAAAACCATGAGTTCGGGCCCCACCCTGGTCGCGCGGGGATTGAAGAAACGGTATGGGCAAAAGTGGGCGGTCGACTCCGTAGATTTGGAATTCAAGTCCGGGGAAGCCATCGGGCTTCTGGGACCGAACGGGGCGGGGAAGACGACCACTTTTTACATTATCGTGGGCTTGATCAAACCGGAGGGGGGCCAGGTTTTTCTTTCCGGAAAGGAGATCACCCACGACCCGATGTACCTGCGGGC
>PMCE01000150.1:0-14968 GCA_003154025.1 Syntrophaceae bacterium | reverse complement strand
CTTTCGGGGGGAGAGCGGCGGCGGGTGGAGATCAGCCGAAGCCTGGTGACTTCTCCCCGGTTCATCCTCCTGGACGAACCTTTCGCGGGAATCGATCCCTTGGCGGTGGTGGATATCCAGAATATCATCGGCCAGCTGAAGGGGAAAGGGATCGGAGTGGTCATCTCCGATCACAACGTCCGGGAGACTCTGGGGGTCTGCGACGAGGCCTACATCCTGAATGAAGGAAAGATCCTGGAGAAAGGGACTCCCGAAGAGATTGCCCAGAGCCGGCAGGCGAGGGAGATCTATCTGGGCGAAAATTTTCATTTTTAGAGAATTGAAGGATTCTCCGGAAATGGTCGATAAAGATAGAGAAAGTTTAGAAAATTCAGCGGCTGCGCAGGCCGCACTAAAGGTTTGAACCGTCTATGGCGTTAGAAATCCGGCAAAGTCTCAAACTGTCCCAGCAGCCCATCATGACTCCCCAGCTCCAGCAGGCGATCAAGCTGTTGCAACTTTCCCGGATGGAGCTGATGGATTTGATCCGCCAGGAGGAGGAGGAGAACCCGATCCTGGAGGAGCTTTCCGGGCCCGCCCAGGAGGCCGAGCCAATCGAGACCAGCTACGAAACCATCAGCACCTCTCCCGCAGAATCGAAAGAAAAGTCCAAAGACGAGATGGCGCCGCCGGACGCGGAATGGAGGACGGGGGAATCTTATTGGGGGGCTCGGGGGGGGACGGACGACGACGATGACCGCCCCACCTTCGAGAATTTTTTGACCAAAAAAGCCAGCCTGGCGGATCATCTCCTCTGGCAGCTCCGCCTGAATCATTTCACCGAAGAGGGGCGGCTGATCGGGACGCTGATCATCGGCAACCTGAACGAAGACGGCCTGCTCCAGGTCTCCCTGGAAGAAATCGCCTCCCAGAGCGGGTACGACCTGGAAACCGTCGAGAAGGTCATTCAGAAGATCCAGGCCTTCGACCCCGCGGGCGTGGCCGCCCGGGACCTGAAGGAATGCCTGCTTCTGCAGGCGCAGCAGATCTATCCCCAGGAGCCGCTGGTGCCAAAGATCATACGGGATCACCTGAACCTCCTGGCCAAAAAGAACTACCAGACCCTGGCTCGGGAATTGGGGGTGTCCCTGGAAGAAGTCATCCAGGCGACCCGCCTGATCAGCGAGCTGGACCCCCGTCCGGGGCGGCGGTTCAACGACGAGAATATCCCCTACATCACCCCGGACGTGTACGTATTCAAATTGGGGGATGAGTACGTGGTCATGTTGAATGAGGACGGCCTTCCCAAGCTGCGCGTCAACTCCTATTACCGGTCCATCCTTCGGGAGCAGACCCAGTCTTCCGGGGAGGCGAAGGAATACATCAACGACAAGATCCGCTCGGCCCTCTGGCTGATCAAATCCATCCATCAGCGCCAGCGAACCATCTACCGGGTGACCAAGTCGATCGTGAGGTTTCAGCGGGAATTCCTGGACAAGGGGGTCGCCTGCCTGAAACCCATGGTGCTCAAAGATGTGGCCATGGATGTGGAGATGCACGAGTCGACCATCAGCCGGGTGACCTCGAATAAATACGTCCATACCCCGCAAGGAATCTTCGAACTCAAGTACTTCTTCAACAGCAGCATCAACACCTCCCGGGGAGAGAATGTGGCCTCCGAGAGCGTCAAGGAAAAAATCCGTCTCATCCTCGCCCAGGAAGACCCCCAAAAACCCCACAGCGATCAAGAACTCGTGGAAATTCTGAGGAAGCAGGACATCCTGATCGCGCGCCGGACGGTGACCAAATACCGCGAGATGTTAGGGGTTCTTTCCTCCACCCAGAGGAAGCAGATAATCTAAGCCAGAGAATGGAGGCGTCGGACATGCAGGTTTCGGTCACGTTCCGGAATATGGAATCCAAAGATGTGTGGCGCGAGTATGCGCAGGATAAGATTTCCAAACTGAAAAAGTACCTGGATACTCCCCTGGAAGCCAATGTGGTTCTCACCACGGAAAAACACCGGCAGATTGCCGAAGTCAACCTGCTGGCCAACCGGTTGACCCTCAACGCCCGGGAGGAGACCGAAGACATGTCTTCGGCCATCGACGGGGTCATGGACAAACTGGAACGGCAGCTCCTGAAGTACAAGGAGAAGATCAAACGCCATAAGATCAGCTCCAACCTCCCGGAGTCGAGCTGGCAGATGAACGTGTACGCGGCCGAGAGTTTTGAGACCGGGACGGAACCCCGTTTGATCAGGAGCAAAAAGTTGCAGGTCAAGCCCATGTCCGTGGAGGAGGCCGCCCTGCAGATGGAGCTTTTGAACAACGACTTTTACATTTTTACGAACATCGATTCCAAGAATTTGAATGTCATCTACCGCATGAAAGACGGGCATTATGGCCTGATCGAACCCCAAGGGGGGTGAGGTGCACCTTCTTTTGCAGGGACCGAGCCGGGGGGACGAAAGGACGGTGTAACATCACGCGCCCGGATAGGGAAAATTCCTGGGGGTCCTCCTTCTGGGCGCAGAGGGGGGCAGGGATTATTCCTCCGGAGGCCGCAGGATTATGAAAATTCTGGACATTCTGGATAAGAGATCCATTCTGCCGGAGATCACCTCCCGAACCAAGGAGGGTGTTCTCAGGGAATTGGTGCAATCGCTGGCGCAGGCGGAAAAGCAGATCAACGAAGACCGGATGATCGAGATTCTGCTGGAGCGGGAAAGCCTGGGAAGCACAGGAATCGGAGAAGGAGTGGCCATCCCCCACGGGAAGAGCAAGGAGGTCACGAAAATCCTGGCCGCCTTCGGGAGGAGCCTGAGGGGCATGGACTTTCAGTCGCTGGATGGGAAGCCGACGCACCTGTTCTTCCTGCTCATCGCCCCGGAGAATTCCGCCGGGATACATCTGAAAGCTCTGGCCCAGGTCTCGCGGTTGATGAAAGATCAAACCTTCCGCAAACGCCTCATGGAAGCTCGTAGTGGGGAGGAGATTCAGGCGGTCTTTTCCGAAGGGGAAGAAAAAATCTAGGGGAACCGAAGCGTCCCTCCGGGGAAGGTTCGCAGAGCCGGTTTGCGGGGAATAGGAAAGAAACCGGAGGACGATTTCGAACCCCGGCCTTGGCGGGACGACAAGGGCAAGGGAAAAGGGGGGACCTCCCTGGGCGTGGCGAATACCCCGGAGTTGAAAAACTCGCGCATCGTGATCATCACCGGACTCTCGGGATCGGGAAAGAGTACGGCCAGCAGGGCCCTGGAAGATATGGGCTTTTTCTGCGTGGACAACCTGCCCATCGCCCTCCTGACCAAACTCCTGGACCTCTCCGCCGCCTCGGTGGGCGAGTATTCCAAGATTGCCCTGGTGATGGACCTCCGGGAGAAGGATTTTATCCGGACTTATCGGGAGGTCTTTTCCCGCCTGGGCGCGGAGGGCTACCAACTTGAGATTCTGTTCCTGGAAGCCGGGGATGAAATCCTGGTGCGCCGCTATAGCCAGACCCGGCGAACGCACCCCTTGGCCGACGGGCAAGGCTTGGTAGAGGGGATCCGGAAGGAGCGGGAGATGTTGGCCGAGCTCCGTTCTATGGCCACGCTGGTGGTGGATACTTCGACCTATAACGTCCACCAGCTCGAAGCGGCGATCCGGGAGGTTTTCGGGCAAAGGCCTTTGGGGAGAAGGATGGCTTTGACTTTTCTCTCTTTCGGGTACACCCATGGAATTCCCCAGGAGTCGGACCTGGTGATCGATGTCCGGTTTCTTCCCAACCCCTATTTCGTGGAAGAACTGAAGGACCTGCCCGGTTCCGACCATCGGATTCTTGATTTTTTGATGGGCTTTCAGGAGACGCGGGATTTTCTCTCCCGCCTCCGGAATCTGCTGTCCTTTCTCCTCCCCCTGTACGAGAGGGAGGGAAAAGCGTACCTGACCGTAGCCATCGGTTGCACCGGAGGCCAGCACCGTTCGGTAGCCGTGGCGGAGAAAATGAAGAGCTCCATTCAAGACCAATTCCCGGTAAGAATCAGGCACCGCGACTTGAAGAATTCCGCCTGAAGAGACCCGGAGGCTAGGAAAGAGAGGGTTCAAAGACCCATGGTTGGCGTGGTTTTGGTTACCCATCCGAATCTCGGAGAGGAGTTCATCCGTTCCGCGGAGATGATTTGCGGAAAACTTCCCAATTTGATCCCGGTTTCCATCGATACGCGAAGAGGGGTGGAGGAGCTGCGAGAAGAGATCACCAAGGCCATCAAGAGCGTGGACACGGGAAAAGGGGTCCTGATCCTTACCGATATGTTCGGCGGAACCCCGTCGAACATGAGCCTGGCTTTTCTGAGTGAGAATCGAGTGGAAGTGGTCACCGGCCTCAACCTTCCCATGCTCATAAAAATTTCCAACTGCCGACAGGGACGGTCTCTGCAGGATCTGGCCAGGATGGTGAAAGAGGCCGGCCAGCGAAACATCAATCTGGCCAGCGAAGTGTTGCAGAAGAAATCCTAGTTTCCCGGTTGCTCGTTTCTGGTTGCTCGTAGGTCGTTAGGGATTGATCACCAAAGGGGCTTTAACGAGTAACCAGTAACGAGCAACCCGCAACGTGTCTTTCATGGATCTCCAAGAGCCAATCGAAATCCGGGAAATGGCGGAAAAAGATCTGGATGAAGTCCTGGAGATCGAAAAGGTTGCTTTTCCCTCCCCCTGGTCGCGGGGACTCTTCGAACGGGAGCTGCTCACGCCCTTCGCCCGCTCCTTTGTGGCCCGCCGCAAGGAGGCTCCTGCGCTGGTGGGATATCTGTGCTTCTGGCTGGTGGACTCGGAGTGTCACCTTCTGAACGTGGCCGTTCATCCGCAGCACCGGGGGCGGGGGGTTGGCGCCCAAATCCTGGGGTTCGGAGTCGATTACTGCCGCCGGCAGGGGGTCCAACTGGTGACCCTGGAGGTCCGGCGATCGAATTACAAAGCGATCTCCCTTTACCGGAATTTCCATTTTCAGCCCCAGGGGGTCCGCCGCCGGTATTATACCGATAGCGGCGAGGATGCCATCGTGATGGGGTTGGATTTGGAGAATTCGAAAATTCGGTCAACGGTATGAATCCCTATCCCAAAGAGGTGAGAGCCAAGATTCTCCTCCATCGGAAGATCAGTTCGGATTCCTTCCGATTGCAACTGGCCTGTCCGGAGATTGCCCGATCGGCCCGCCCGGGGCAGTTCCTCATGCTGCGGATCAACGAATTGCAGGACCCCTTCCTGCGCCGCCCCTTCGGTTTTTCCCGGATCTTTCCGCCGCGGGAAAAGAAGAGAAAACCCACGGATGAGGGAGGCGTGGAAATCTGCTACCAGATCGTGGGACGGGGCACGCAACTCATGGCCCAGCTACCGGAGGGGGGACGGCTCGACCTGCTCGGCCCCCTGGGGAACGGCTTCTGGGCCGAAGAAGGATGCAGCCGAGTGATCCTGGTGGGGGGAGGGATCGGCGTGCCTCCGCTTCTGGCCTGGGCCCAGGAGCTGAGAAGGGCGGAAGCCGGGAAGAAAAAATTGCCGAAGAGCCCGGGCGCATCTGCCGAGGTGGTCTTCCTGATCGGGGCGAAAAATAAAGAGAAGGTTCTGGGCGCGGGCGAATGCCGCCGGTGGGGAATCGAGGCCCAGGTGGCCACCGAAGACGGGGGGCTTGGCACCCAAGGGATGGTCACGGACCTTCTGGAGAAGGAACTCATGACCGGGCGGCACAGCTCCACCGCCATCTATGCCTGCGGACCCAACCCCATGCTGGCGCGGGTGGCGCAGGTGGCCGACCAGTTCGACCTCCCCTGTCAGGTCTTGCTGGAGTCCCGGATGGCCTGCGGTGTGGGGGCTTGTCTCGGATGCACGGTAAAATATCGTGGGGAGCTTTCGGAACAGGAAGGTCGAAAGCGGGATTCGGCTCGTTCGCCTCAGGAGCCCAATTCCGCGGCGGAGGGAGAGGAAAGAGCGACCCGCGAAGGGGCGATCCCGGAAATTTCCGAAGCCCCTCCTTTCCGGTATGCCCGGGTCTGCAAGGAAGGCCCGGTCTTTAACGCCCGGAAGATTTTTTGGGATTGAGGAGATCCATGGGTTCCAGGAAAGAAGGCCCCAGTCTCGCCGTTGAACTCGGCCCGCTTACGCTGAAAAATCCGGTCCTGGCGGCNNACCAAAGGATTGTCTTTGGAGCCGAGGAAAGGGAATCCCCCTCCCAGACTGGCCGAAACCCCAGCCGGGATGTTGAATGCCATCGGGCTGGAAAATGTGGGGATCGAGGCCTTCCTCCGGGAGAAGATGCCCTTTCTGCGGAAAGCAGGCTGTCCCGTGCTGGTCAACATCTTCGGCAGTACGGAAGAAGAGTACGCCGAAATGGCCGGGAGGGTGTCCGACACAGAAGGAATCGCCGGAATCGAAGTCAACATCTCCTGCCCCAACCTGAAAGCGGGAGGGTCTCTTTTTGCCGCCGATCCCAAGGCGGTTTACCAGGTCATCTCCAGGACCCGGCAGGCCACCTCTTCCTTTTTGATGGCCAAACTCTCCCCCAATGTGGCCGATATCGCCAAAATCGCCGTAGCCGCCGAAGAGGCCGGAGCGGACGCCGTCTCTTTGATCAATACCTTGACCGGGATGGCCATCGATATCCGGACCCGGACGGCCGTCCTGGGGAATATTACCGGAGGGCTTTCCGGCCCGGCCATCAAGCCGATCGGCTTGCGCATGGTCTGGCAGGTGGCCCAGGCCGTCCGCATTCCGGTGGTGGGAATCGGGGGGATTGTAAGTGCCGAAGACGCGCTGGAGTATTTGATCGCCGGGGCGAGTGCCGTCCAAGTGGGATCGGCTCATTTCAGCGACCCCCGGGCCGCCGTGAAGATCATCGATGGGATCCAGAACTACCTCCAGCGGCGGGGGCTCCCCGGCCTCTCTTCCATCATCGGGAGTCTGAAGACCGGGCAGGATTTGGCCGAATGCCGGTAAACTCGTTGCTGGTTACTCGTTCCTAGTCCCTCGTTAGAGGAAATGCCGGTAACGAGTAACGAGCAACCGGCAACCAGCAACGAGCAACCAGAAACGATAAGGGAGTGAACGATGGAGCTGAAGTCGGTGAAATTGGAATTTCCCGAAGGAACCAACGTTATCTTCGGCCAGACCCATTTTATCAAGACGGTGGAGGACCTCTACGAGATCATGATAGGGGCCATGCCCAAGGCCAAGTTCGGCATCGCCTTCTGCGAGGCCTCGGGCGCCTGCCTGATCCGGGTGGAAGGAAACGACGAGGAAATGAAACAGGTGGCCACCCGGAACGCCCAAGCCGTGAGCGCGGGACACACTTTCCTTCTGATCTTGCGCGACGCTTACCCGATCAATGTCCTGAATGCGATCAAGGGCTGTCCGGAGGTCTGCTCCATCTACTGTGCCACTGCCAATCCCGTGGAAGTCATCCTGGCCGAATCTTCCCTGGGCCGGGGGGTCCTGGGAGTCATCGACGGGTTCTCGCCCAAGGGAGTGGAGACCCAGGCGGACGTTCAGTGGCGCAAGGACCTCCTGCGGAAGATCGGGTATAAGATTTCCTAGTTGCTCGTTGCCGGTACCTCACCACTTGCTGCTCGTTCCTGGTTGCTCGTCAAAGACCCATTCCTCTAACGGGGAAACAGGAACGAGCAACCAGCAACAGTTCTTCAGTCCGTGTATGAAAAGACCTTCCTCTTGATTTCCCTCCCTTCTAATGCTAATGTGTTTCTAACTTTCGAATTTGGTTTATCCCTCGCCTTATCCCTCGGCCCGGAGAAGGCTAGAAATGGTCACGGATGGAAACGGGAAAGATCGTTGCCTTCTTTGAGCAGAAAAGGATCCTCTGCGCGGTCTGCCTGGAGGACAAGGGGATTCGGGTCCATCTCCTGACGGAAGAGAATCGGGAGATAACCTTGGGGCCCAACCGCATCGTTCTCTCCTCCTCCCAAACCTTGAATACCAGCCTTCCCCGGGAATTCCTGCTGGAAAAAATGAAGTCGGCCGTGGAACACCAGGAGGAACTCTCGCGGACCCTTTCGGTCCGTGAATTGTGGGAGTTGGTTTGGGAAGAGAAGGGGGAATTCGGCCTCCGGGAACTCGCCGAGTTCATCTTCCGCCCTCCGGTAGCCTTCGACCAAGAGATGGGCCTTTTCCGGGCTCTCTTTGAAGACCGCCTTTATTTCAAGCAGAAAGGCGAACTCTACGAGGCCCGCGAGCCCGAGAAGGTCGAAGAGATCGCTCTCCAGATCGAACGGGAAGCGCAGCAGGCGCGGGAACTCCAGGAAGGCAGTCAATGGCTGGCTAAGACCTGGGCCGGAGAGTCCGCCGCTCCCCCCTCCGGAAAAGAAGAGATCATCCGGCTTTTGAAAGAATACGCCCTTCTGGGCGCGGAGGCTCCGGACCAGGCGAAAGCCAAGGCTCTCCTGCAGGCCGCTCAGATTTCTCCATTGAACGCTTCCTTTGAACTGCTGGTTCGCATGGGAGTCTGGGCGGAGGATGAGAACCTTCTCCTTCACCGCCACCAGATCTCCCAGGCCTTCCCCGGCAAGGTCGTCACCGAAGCGGAACGAATCCTGTCCGAGTCGACCCAGGGAATCACTCCCCAGCCCCAGGATATGGACCTCACCTTCCTGCACCCTCTCACCATCGACAGCGAATTCACGCGGGACATTGATGATGCCCTGAGCGTGGAACGCGTGGGGAACGATGTCCAGGTCGGGGTCCATATCACCGATGTGGCCACCTACCTGAACGGCTACCGGGAGGTCTTCCAGGAGGCCATGGCCCGAGCCACCTCGATCTACCTCCCCGACCAGCGCATCCCCATGATTCCGCCCGTCCTTTCGGAAGGCGCCTGCAGCCTGGTGGTGGGAGAGAGACGGCGCGCCCTGAGTTTCCTGGTCCGATTCGACGAAGAGGGTAGGGTCCTGGAATACCGCATCGTCCCCAGTATCATTCAAGTGGAGCGGCGGCTTTCTTATGACCAGGTGGACCAACTGGTGGAGGAGATGGATGAGGAACTCATCATCCTAAAAGGGATCGCCGAGAAGCTCTTGCGGCGAAGGACGGAGATGGGGGCGTTTTTCATTCCCCGGCCCGAGAGGGTGATCCGGGTGACCCGGGACAAAGAGATCGTTCTCTATAAACGAGACCGGGAAAGCCATTCCCAGAAGATGGTCTCCGAGTTCATGATCCTGGCCAATTCCCTAACGGCCCTTTTCCTGAAGGAGAAGGGCGTGCCGGCCATATATCGCGGGCAGATGGAGCCGCGGGAGAAGATCCCCCCCATGGAAAAATTCGACGCCCTCCAGGCCTACCGGCTGCGGCGCATCATGAACCGGGTGGAAGTGAGCACCCGGCCCTCGCGTCATGCCGGTCTGGGGGCCGAGGCATACCTGACCCTGACCTCTCCCATACGACGGTTCTACGACCTTCTGGCGGAGCACCAAGTGCTGGGGGTCTTGCGGGGAACCGGGGTGATGTCTAAGGAACGCCTGGAAGAAATTATTACCCAGGTGGGGCCGATTCTATCCCGGGTGGGGCTGGTGGAGGACCTGACCGAGCGGTACTGGATCATGCGGTTTTTGGAGAAGAAGATCGGCTCGACCACGACAGCGGTCGTCCTGGACCGCTTTCAGAACCGGTACTTCATTCATCTGGAAGAGTATCTCCTGGAGGTCGATATGCCCGCCACCTCCGGCCGCGAATTCGTCCCCGGGGACCAGGTCCTGGTCCGCATCGAAAAATCCAACGCCCGCCAGGGAATCCTCAAGATCACGCCTGTTTAAAGAACAGGGTTCAAGGGGTCAAGGGTTCCCGGGTTCTAGAGATCGAAATTTTTAGGCTTTTCCCTTGGCCCCCTTGAATCCTAGAATCCTTGGACCCTGTTGTTATCCTACTGCCGCCTTGATCAGTTCCTGCTTCTGCCGGAAGAGCTTTTCCCCCAGGCTTACATGGTAGAGGTGGGGGTTCTGGAGCCGCTTGTGCTCGAGGCGGAGATGGTGGAGATTCTGGAAGGTTCGCGCCTGGATCTCCTGCAGGGTGGGTTTGGAATACACCAGCTTCCCCCCCTGGAAGACCGGGACGAGGATCTCCTCCCGCCGGTAGGGGGCCGGGTAGGATTTATGAACGTGGGCCAGCATGGGGTGGAAGGCCTGGATCGGTTGCTTCTCGGGGAGGGTTTCGTCTTCAAAGAAGAGGACGTCGCCGCGCATGAAGTTCTTTTCGTCGAAGAAGCGGATCACTTTTTTGATCCCCGGGTTGGTGGTCTTCTCCAGGTCGTCGGATATCTTGAGCTTGGGTCTCATCTCCCCATCCTCGACAATGGCCGAAAGCTTATACACGCCTCCCAGCGCCGGGCACGAGTAGGCGGTCACCATTCGGGTTCCGACTCCCCAGAGGTCGATCTCCGCGCCCTGCTTTTTAATGGATTCAATCAGCCACTCATCCAGGTCGCTGGAACCCAGAATTTGGGTCCGGTCGAAACCGGCTTCATCCAGCAGTCTGCGTGCCTCCCGGCTCAGAAAGGTCAAGTCGCCGCTGTCCAGCCGAATTCCCAGCAGGTCCCCTCCGCGGGTGGCCCGCAGCTCGTTTCCCACTTTGATGGCGTTGAGGACTCCGCTGCGCAGGGTGTCGTACGTATCAACCAGCAGGACCACATTCTTGGGATAGATTTTGGCGTAGGATTGAAAGGACTCCAGCTCGGAGGAGAAAGACTCGATCCAGCTGTGCGCCACCGTTCCCCGGACCGGGATCCCGTAGGTCTTTCCAGCCATGAGGTTGGAGGTGGCCCGGGCCCCTCCGATGAACGCCGCCCGGGAGGCGCTGAGACCTCCGTCGGGGCCATGGGCCCGGCGGACCCCGAACTCGATCACCGGATCTTTTCCAGCGGCAATGCAGACCCGGGCCGCCTTTGTGGCAATCAGGCTCTGGAAGTTTAGGATGTTCAGGAGGGCGGTCTCGACGAATTGTGCTTCCGCCAGGGGAGCGGTGACCCGGACGATCGGCTCCTGGGGAAAGACCAGGGTGCCCTCGGGAACGGCATGGAGGTCTCCGGTGAAACGGAGTCCCCGGAAAAATTCCAGCACTTCCGGTGGGAAGAGATTGAGGCTCTTCAGGTATTCCATGTCTTCGGGCTCGAAGTGAAGGTCCTGAATGTAGTCGATCAGCCGTTCCAGCCCCGCAGCCACGCAGAACCCGCCTTCTTCGGGGATCTTGCGGAAGAAATAATCGAAATTGGCCTGCTGCTGGCTTTTTCCCAGGAGGTGATAGCCCCCCACCATGGTGAGCTGGTAGAGGTCGGTCAATAGGGTCATGTTCAGTTGCATCTATCCATCCTCATTTGCGCAGGCAGGAACTCCTGGTTCCCTGCGCTCATTCCTCATTGCTGATTGCCGGATGTTCGTTCCTTGTTGCTCGTCAAAGACTCATTCCTCTAACGAGGAACCAGGAAGGAGCAACGAGTAACGAGAAACGAGAAACGCCGATGGCAGGCGGTCAGATGTAATTCTCCATCAAGCCGTGGATTTCCTGCTCGATTTCCCGCTCCTCCGCATCCCCTCCCTTTTTCTCCCGGACGGAGCGCCGAACCTCCTGAATGATCTGGTCGATCCGCGAGGAGAGTGCCGGGTCTCCCAGGTCGTCCAGGTTGCGGAGGTAGCCGAGCCTCCGGCCCACCCGGAACCGGAGTCGTTCCTCCGGGGGCCAGGCCAGGTAGCGGTCGATGACCTTCAGCATCTTTCCCTTTTCTTCGGGGAGCTTCCCCTGGACCTCCTCGAGGAGGTTCAGGATATGGTCGCTGACCACGGTGCTCCGGATTCCGTCCAGCGTCTCCAGAAAGAGCCGAATCTCGGCGACGATCTGGTCGTCGGAAGGGCGGACGAACTCCCCTTTGGCCACTTTTTCATACAGGGGCATGTTCTGCCGGACGTAGAGGGTCCGGAACCGGATATAGTCGGGATTGATCTGGTTCAAGACCTTGGCTGTTTCTATGGCGTGCTCCCGCCACCAGCGTTCGCCCCCCAGGCCGGGCATGACATATTCGGAAAGGGAGATTCCCGATTCCACCACATTCCTTCCGCCCTTTACTTGTTCCTGGGAAGTTACCCCCTTTTTTATGTACTGGAGGAGAGGGTCATAACCGGTTTCCATCCCGATGTGAATGCGGGAAAGGCCCGCCTTGCGGAGCTCTTTGAGTTCTTCCACGGTTTTCCGACTCACCGTCCTGGCCCGGGCATAGCTGGTGATCCGCTGGATGGAGGGAAACTTGTCTTTCAGATAATTGAGAATGTCCACCAGGTCGGCGGTCTTTACCATAAGGGAGTTGCCGTCCTGCAGAAAGACCTGCTCCCCTCCGTAATAGAGCCAGCCGGCCACGCTCTGGTAGGCATGGGTCTGTCTACCGGGCCGCGCGAAAAACCGCTGGAGAACGGCCTGACTGACCTCCCCGGCCTGTCCCGTTTTCCAAGAAAGCTCCCGGATTTCTTCGGCGATGGCCTGAATGTGGTCTATATCCGCCTTCACCTCCTCCGGGGGACGGATGGAAAAGGTTTCCCCTTTGTAGGTGTGACAGAACTCGCACTTGTTCCAGGGACAATTTCGGGTCACCCGGATGAGTAGGCTCTTGGCCTCGCTGGGCGGGCGAATCGGCCCCATTTCAAAGACGTCGTTCATGATATTTCCCCTTAGATTTTAAATTTAACATGGATCGGGGGTTCTATCAACCAAAAGGGGGGAAAAAGGGGCAGGATAGAGATCAGAAATAAGGGGAACTTTGGATAATTCTGCGATTCAAGAGCTAAAAATGTCCCTGGACCGCTGACCCCGCAGGTACTTGCGGAGAAGTCATGAGTGTAGAATTTTAGTAAGAGTAGGTAACCGCAGCCCCAACGGAGAATCTCTGAGAATATTGTCCTTCCACATTCAGATGGAACCCCTTGGCGAGGGGTACGTCGATCCCGGTAAATCCTCCTATGTATGTTTGGTTATGGACTGTAATATCCCCCGCTGAGAATGGAAGACCCGGTATGTTCGCGGATGGGGATAATCTTGCCTCCGAGTAATGTAGATAAGGCCCGATATACAGCTTTATATCGTTTGGACCCGTGCCTTGAAAGCCGATGCCGAAATTCACATCCCATAGATTCTTTACCTTAAGTTCACTGGTAAACCCGGCGCCGTTATGAGTCCCCGAAATATCATCCGTGAAGTCGCGGAAATAATAGGAGCCCTGCATAAAGGCCCCGATTCCGAAGGTCTTGTTGAGAGGATAAAACCCCTTTCCGCCCAAGGTGCCGAAGGGCTTCCAGTAGTCCTTGAAATCATTTTTGGAAGTGGTGGTCGAAGTTTGAGTAGAACGGAAGGCGTCGAGGATCTTCAGGTCGGATACCCCGATTCGCCCGTATATTTCCCATTTTTGAGCTCCGTAGCCCAACTCCGAATAAACTTGATTTTGTCTGATTACGTGTTTGGCGTCATTCTGGTATTGATCCTCATGGTACCCATAACCGACCCCGGTATGTAGCCCTCCCGCCTCCTTGGAAACCGATTGAGGAGGACCGAATAGCCCGCCCGCAGCAGCGGTTCCATTCAAGGCAAATATTATGAAGGCCGAAATCACGATCCCTTTAAGGTTTTTGGTACGATTTATCCTTTTTTTAAAATTCATTTGTCCCTCAACCCGAAAAATGATGAGCAGTTCACCGGAAACCCGTGAATACCCGGTTGCTTCCCCCTACCGCATCCCTCCCGGCTTGGGCGGGGCCGCTTTGCCTCTCCTCGCGTCAACCTTTTTCTGCCTATATTGACTGTAGGCGTCGCGCAGCGCAACGTAAGGATCGACGGCCATCTCCTTGAGCGATTCATAGTCACCGATCCGCAGGGAGTTATCGTTTACCTCCTGGTAGGCCCTGACTCCCAACCAGTCGTACCAGGGACGAATATAGCTGACCGGATACAGAAAATAATCACCTACGATTCCTATGGAATCCCTTGCGCTGTAAGGTCCGAGGACCGGCCAGACAATGTAAAAACCCTGTCCCACTCCATACAGTCCAAGGGTTTGACCCAAATCCGCGTCTCGTTTGGGAATGTTCAGCTGCTGGCTCGATGACGGATCCAGAAGCCCCCCGACACCCCAAATCGTGTTTACCGCGAAACGGCCGAGTTCCGCGGCGGCCCCGCTGAAGTCTGCCTGGAGCAGGCAACTGAGGAAGCGCGCCGGAAATCCGAGATTGGAGAAGAAATTCTTCACGCTGACCCGTGCTCCCTCGGGGACGACTTTGTTGTATCCCTGTGACACCGGTTTGAGAGCCCAAAAGTACAGCTTGTCGTTGAAGAGGTGCATGGCCCGGTTGAAGGGTTCCAGCGGGTCGGCAATCCTCGCCGCCTCTTCATCCCTGGCCGCCTCCGCGTCCGGTTGATTTCCCTTGCTATCGGCGCCCTCGTCTTTGGATTGGGCCCACATCTCCGCCGAGGATTTCGAGACCTCGGGGGGGGCGGGAGGGGTTATCGCGATTTCTCCGGTCTCCTCCTGTAAGGCATTGAGTTCTTCCCGCTCATTATCGCCTCCGCGTGTGGTGGTCTCTATGACTTCGGGGGAGTTCAGCGCAAAGAACTCTGGATGGGAAGCCACAGCGACGAACGGGGGCTGAGAAGATCCCGCGGATGATGAAAGGGAAGAACCAGGGGCGCGGCTGAGACCACAGCCTGCGGCCAGAAAGGCCAAAAGTAAAACCAGAAACGAGAGACGTTTCATGGTGCGGATACCCCTCTCTCTAGTTCTTTCTGACAAATAAGGTTAATAAGGAGATTGTTTATCGTTTCTGTCAAGGGGGGCATGGACCCTGGCAGATCTACACGAACCCGGTGCCCTTGGACTCCTGAGTACCTACTGTTCCTTCTCTTTTTTCCGCAAAGTCTCGAGCAGCTGGTCGGGGGTATTTTTCGCCAGGATGGAGTTGAACTGGCTGCGATAGTTCTGGACCAGG
>PMCE01000278.1:33317-35438 GCA_003154025.1 Syntrophaceae bacterium | reverse complement strand
GAAGTCCACGTTCCCATGGTTCTCCAGTACAAGGGAATGGTCAGCGCCCGCCGCTATAAGGCCATCGTGGGGGAGGACAAATATCAGTATATGGCCGTTTACGAGGTCAAGGACGAAGCGACCTTAAAGAAGCTGCTCGAATCGGACCATATGAAGGCGCTGAAGGCCGACTATGACGCCAAGTTCGGCCCGGTCAGCGAACGCGCCCGCTTCGCCTACGTGCAGGTTTTCCCTTAAACCCCAGCCGAAGGTGTTTGAGATTGTCACCCTCGTCCTCCTCCTTCGAAGGGGGAGGACGAGGGAGGGAGTGAATCGAGATTCATCCCCTCCCCTTCAACCTGCACCATATGGTACAGGCTTCCTCTCCCCCTTAACGCTAAAACACGTAGGGGCATTTCATGAATTGCCCCTACACCGCGAGCAGGAGGCAAACCTTTTTGGGCCCCGTCCCTTCGGGGTCCGGACCTTTGGTGCGCTTTGTATTTTTTTATTAGCCCGTAGTTTCGTGTTTTATCCATGCTTATCCGCGTTTATCCGCGTGCCATAAAAGTCGTCTGGCCGTGCAGTGGCATTCTCTTTCTTTTCATTCTGATCTTTCATCTGTGTCCAATAACACTTTTTGTTAGGGCCCTGTCTTGCCATATTCTGCAAGGAGGATTTCATGTCGGATTACGACGCGGTAATCATCGGAGCTGGTAACGGCGGCCTTACCTCGGCACTCACCCTGGCCAAAAACGGGCTTAAAGTCTTACTCTTGGAGAAGCACAACGTCCCCGGCGGGTGCGCCACCAGCTTCATCCGGGGAAGGTTTGAATTCGAAGTCTCCCTCCACCAGTTGAGCGGTATCGGCAGCGAGCAGAAGCCGGGCCCCTTGCGCATGCTTCTGGGCGAGTTGGGCATCCTGGACAAGATCGACCTGGTGGAGATGAAGGATCTTTACCGCTTAGTGATCCCGGGGCAGATCGACATTTCTCTTAGAGCGCAGCGGGGAGCCATCGTGGAAACTCTGAAGGAAAGGTTTCCGCAGGAAGGCTCCTCCATCGAACGATTCTTCGACTTTCTCTACAAGTTCGCTTCCGAGATGGTCGCCGTTGCCTTTGCGCGCGATCCGGCCGCCTCCCGGGAAAAATATCCCCTTTTTTTCAAGTACGCGCTCAAACCCACCCAGCAGGTCATGGATGAGCACCTGAAAGACCCTCTGTTGAAGTCGATCATTACCACCTACTGGAGCTATCTGGGCATGCCCCCCTCTCTTCTGCCCTTCGCCGACTTCGCGGTCATGCTCTGGGCCTACATCGAGTTCAAGCCCTATCACCTCAAAGGAGGATCCCAGGCCCTTTCCAACGCCCTTCTCGATTCTTTCCTGCAGGCAGGGGGAACGGTCCGGTTCAACTGCGCGGCCCAGAAGGTCTTGGCTTCCGGCGGAAAGCTCAAAGGGGTAGTGACGGAGCACGGAGAGGAAATATCGAGCGAGGTTGTTCTATCCAATGCCTCTACCCTTTTGACCTATACGGACCTGATCGGCCCGGAAAACCTTCCGAAAGATAGCTTTCAGGCATTCGGGGGCAAGACCATCGGTCCGTCCGGCCTTACCGTTTTTCTCGGTTTCGATTGCGAGCCGGGGAATTTGGGAATTGCCGAAACCACTAATTTTATCAGCCGGCAGCTCGACCCTGAGGTCTCCTTCGCCCGCTGGCGGACTCTGGATGCCCCCGATGGAGTCGCCCTCTCCTGTTATGATGTCTCCGATCCCGATTTTTCCCCGGCGGGAGCCTCTCAGGCTGCCCTGGTAACGCTCCAGTACGCAGAGCCCTGGCTCTCTCTTCCTCCATCCAAGTACTTGGAAGTGAAATACCGTATCGCTCAAGAAATGATCGACCTCGCCGCGGAGGTCTTTCCGAAAATCCGCCAGCACCTGGAAGAAGTCGACGTGGGCACCCCCCTGACCCATATGCGCTACCTCGGCCATCCTGGAGGCGCCATCTACGGGTTCGACCAGTACGCCAAGGACTCCTCCTTCTTCGAAGACCGGCGTTCACCCGTCCAGGGACTCTACTTCGCCGGGTCCTGGGTGGCCCCGGGCGGATACCAGACGACGCTCCAGTCCGGCGTCTCCGCCGC
>PMCE01000278.1:14254-33293 GCA_003154025.1 Syntrophaceae bacterium | reverse complement strand
CATTTCGAATTCCAGGCATTCTTAATGAGGTGAGCCATGAGCCGGGACTTCAGGCAAGAAATCGAAGGTTATGCAGAGATTCGGCGGGAGATCGAAGTCTTGAGGCGGTACAGGTTCGATTACACCTCCAACAAAGGGAAGGTGGGACAGATCCTTGATCTCCTCCACCCGCAAAGACTCCGTTTGCAAGTCTCCGAAATCCGAGAGGAGACCAAAACCGCCAAGTCTTTTCGCCTGGTCTCCCCGGACGGCTACCTTCCCCCCTTTCAGGCCGGGCAATATATCAACTTGTTCGTGGATATCGGAGGGGTGAGGACCAGCAGGCCTTACAGCATCTCCTCTCCGCCCAACCAAAGCGGTTATTATGAAATTGCCGCCCGCAAAGTTGAAGATGGGTTCGTCTCCAGCTATCTCCTCGAAGCCGTAAAGGCGGGCGATCGCTTCGAAAGCACTGCGCCGACGGGCAATTTCTACTACAACCCCCTCTTCCATGGGAATGACCTGGTCTTCCTGGCCGGCGGCAGCGGTATCACCCCTTTCATGAGCATGATCCGGGAAGTGACTGAACGGGGGCTGCCCAGGAAAATCCATCTCATCTATGGAAGCCGGAGCCCGGAAGACATCATCTTCAGGGAAGAGCTGGAAGAACGTGCCAGGCGACATGAAAATCTCAAAGCAACTTCCGTAATTTCTGAACCCCCCGCGGGCTTTGAGGGGTTCACGGGTTTTATCACCGCAGAACTCTTGAGGAAGGTATTGGGGGATAAACAAAGCAAGACTTTTTACGTCTGCGGGCCGGAAGAGATGTATGCCTTCTGCCTGCCCGAGCTGCTGAAGCTCAACGTCCCCCAGAGAAGAATACGGATGGAGGTCTTCGGCCCGCCGAAGGACATAACCGCCCAGCCGGGCTGGCCGGAGTTTGTGAGCGCCCATACCCGCTTTCGGGTAACGGTGAAAGGTCGGAAGAGGATCGATGCCCGCGCGGGAGAACCTCTGATGATTTCCCTGGAGCGGGCAGGCATCACCATCCCCGCCTCCTGCCGTTCAGGAGAGTGCAGTCTCTGCAGGACCAAGCTCCTTTCGGGAAAGGTCTACCAGCCCCAGGGGGCAAAACTGCGCAAGTCCGACAGGATCTATGGTTACATCCATCCATGCGTCGCTTACCCTTTGGAAAATCTGGAGATCGAGGTTTACTGATTCGATTTCTGAATGCGGATTGCGGAATATTGTATTGATGGTCTTGATTTTTGGCTGGGTCCCCCTTTTGAATTCAGGCCGAAGTTTGGCCCTTTGGAAATAACCGTCCATTCGCACCTTCCAAAAGGCGATGAGCGGAATCCGTTTTCGACTAGCGACGAAAAGGCCCTCCTCCCTTTGAAAAAGGGAGGCCTATCTAAACTGCTAATTGGTTAGGCATTTGAGGAGATGCGATGAAAAAGCCAGACAATCGGTTGGTTGGAATCTGCGGTCTTTACTGCGGGACCTGCCCCAAATACTTGGCCTATCAGGATCAAGATAAGAATGAATTGCAGAAGATGGCCCAAACTGATAAAGTCCCCGTCGAAGAGATTCGTTGCGACGGATGCCTTTCCGATCATGTCTATCCCACCTGCCGGGACTGCCGCCACGGCTTCCGCCGTTGCGTCGAGGAGAAGAAGGTAACCTGGTGCTTCCAATGCCCGGAATTCCCATGCAGGCGCCTGGAGGATTTTTCCAGAATCCACCAGGTGAACGGCATCTGGCACCATAAAGAAGTCATCGAAAACCTGCAATTCATGAAGGACCGCGGAGTGGAGGAATGGATAAAACAGCAGGATGAGGAGGGGACCTGCCCGAGCTGCGGCAAAATGCTTTACTGGCACTCCTTGAAGTGCCCTCGTTGTAGTCTTCCAGTCCAGAGAAAATAGGCTTGTTTCCCCGGGATCTTATCGATTCGATAGGATCGAGCGTTCATTGGTTATCCGTGAGCCCATTTCAAATGAAAGAATGAAAGGAGTTCTTTATGAAGATTCTGACAACGACATTGGTTCTATTACTTCAAGTTTTATTTGTGGCCCTCATTTCCCTACCGGCCAGTGCCAAGACCTTTGTGTACGTTTCCTGCGCCGATGACGCGGAAATCGCCGTCCTGGAGATGAACCTCAACAATGGGGATTTAAAACTGATCGGCAAGGCCAAGGCCGGCAAAGTCGTAATGCCCATGGCCGTGAGCCCGGACCGTCGATTCCTTTATGCCTCCATCCGCTCCGTTCCCTTTTCGGTTGCTTCTTATTCCATTGACTCCAATAAGGGCGAATTGACCCACCTGTCCACGGTTCCCTTGCCCGACAACATGGCTAATATTGCCACGGATAAAACCGGCCATTTCCTCCTGGCTGCATCTTATACCGGTCACAAAGTAAGCGTAAACCCCATAGGGTGGAGGGGCTTGGTGCAACCGGACCCGACCCAGGTCTTGATGACCGGCCGCAATGCCCATGCCATATTGCCGGACCCATCCAACCGGTTTGTGTACGTTCCCAATTTGGGAAGCGATCAGATCATGCAGCTGATCTTCGACGAAAAGGCAGGCATCCTGATTCCCAACAAACCGGCGGCGGTTTATACCAAATACGGGGCGGGGCCGAGACACCTTGACTTTTCTCCCAATAACCGGTTCGTTTATGTGCTGAATGAATTGAACGGGACGGTGAATGTTTACGCTTTTGACAACCAAACCGGTTTATTGAGTGAAATCCAGTCCCTTTCCGCCCTTCCCCCTGATTCCAAACTGCCGCCCGGAATCCCGGCCGCGGGGATCGGCGCGGCGACTCCCGCCGTCGAAAGGGAGGAGATCAAGTGCGCCGATATACACGTGACTCCCGACGGCCGGTTTTTGTACGCCTCCGAAAGAACCACCAGCACTCTTGCGGCGTATGCCGTGGACAGTGCTGCCGGCAAGTTGAGGTACATAACTAATTTTGAAACGGAAACGCAGCCTCGCGGCTTTCACATCGATCCCAGGGGAAATTTCCTGCTTGCCGCCGGGCAAAAAACCAACCATGTTTCCGTTCATCGAATCAACCGCACAACCGGCGAGTTACAGCGATTAAATCGCTACCCTGTGGGCAAAAACCCCAACTGGATCGAAATCGTGGATTTTCCCTGAAGCCGGGTAACAGGAATCTCTGGGTATAGGATAGAAGGGCATGGCTTCCGGCCTTGCCGGAGGCCATGCCCTTCAGAGAAATGCCAGAATCCGAAATATCTCACTTGGTCCTGGGCATATAGGCTTTGGCCCGCCTGAGCTGAGCTCAGGGAACTCCCAGGGCCATTCCTATCTCCTGCACCTTCTCCTAAATTTTGCGCGTGTTTTTGGAGCCCATGCGCAGCACGTGTGTCTGGATTTCTTTCAGTTCTAAGGTATCCAGAATGTCTGCCTCCGCATGATAACCCTCATAACCTATCTGCGTGCTCGATGCCGTATTTCCGCGCAGTCCTGGCGCGCAGTCATCTGCATACCTAATGCCGATCCCAGGGATATTTCTCCTTCCCCTAATAGGCCCCGACTTCGATCGGGGATTCTCGCGCGATATTGTGCAACCGTGCGGAATAGGCTTCCAAAGATTGCTGTCGCTGTTCGTCCGTCAGGCGGACGGGACCATAAACGATATGGGGCCGTAATACTTCAAACCCGGTGAACCGCAGAATTCCACGTTGGATTGGACGGAGGATGCCGTAAATATCGCCATGGAACCCATGCCCTCCTTGAGACTCCCGTGGGCGATCCTTCTTCTCCGCGAAGGCCTCTCCCGACCCCCCGGTGGTAATGGAAAGCATAGCCCGTTTACCGCTAAATACCCCCGTCTCATAGGATCGGCCCCCGCCATAGGCTCGCCCCATCGCGAATACTCGATCCACCCAGCCCTTCAGAATGGCGGGCATGCCGAACCACCATAAGGGGAACTGCCAAATCATCAGATCACACCATTCTACTTTTTTCATCTCGTCCTGAAGGTCCGACGCAAACCCATTCACTTCGGAAGCGTACATTTCCTCCATTTGCTGCTTCAAAAACTCCGGATTTTTGACACTCGTAAAATTACGCCGGTCAGAGACGGGGTCGAATTTCATGGCATAGAGGTCGGATATCTGGACCTCGTGTTTTTCGGAGGATAACACCTCTCGGGCCAAGTTGGTCAGCGCACCATTAAAACTCTTGGGCTCGTGATGAGCATGAACGATGAAGATCTTCATTTCCTTTCTATTTCCCTTTCCCCTTTCGGTTACCCGTCTTCCTTATCGACCCAACGGGAATGATGACGTAATAGAATACATCTTTTGGCACTGGTGTTCAGACGCTTACATGGTTAGGAAACATCTTATTTCGACCGCGCGGTATAGGCTTTCGGTTGGGGAAGTTGGGATTCGGGAACTCCCAAAGCCAGGGCCATTTCTCGCAACTTTTGCTGAATTTTGCGGGTGTTCTTGGGGCCCATGCGGAGCATGTGTTTCTGGACCTCATTCAGCCCCTCCAAACCCTCATCGACATAGAGATAGTTGACCCCTTTTCCTTCCTCCTTCAGCAGAATCTCTTTTTCCACGATCGGCGCTTCGAGAACTTTTTGAATGGCCTGGATTAGGGTTGCCTGGAAATCCTTCTGGGGGTATCCCAACTCCCGGTAGGCATCCTGCAAAAGCGGCTTCGCCTTTTCGTAGGCCTGGATGGTCCTGCCGGTGTTCAAGGAAACGAAGGCATCGGCCAGCAGGTCATACCGCTCATATCCTTTGGGGTCCAGGTAAATCTTGTCCGCTTTTTCATTTATGGGGAATACCTGTCCCTGGAACAGAAATCCAAGGTGAGCCCGGGGACTCTTTCCCGCGGCGATGTTATCGATGGCCGCGGTCATGACCCGGATGATGTTTTTGCTCTTCAGCCAGTCGGTTATTTTTCCGTGGGTAGACAGGCTTTTTAGTGCCTGGCGTATAAAATCATCACTCTGGTCGAGGCTCGGCAGTTTGACGGGGGGTTGAGCCGGAGACTCCTTTTCTTCCCCTGGTTTTACTCCCGCGGGGGGAGTCGTTGGCTCCTCGACCTTCGCCACCTCCGGGGGAGCCTTTGCCGGGCGCTTAGAATACCAATAGATCCCCCCTGCGGCGCAAAGGATTAACACCAAGACCAGCACACCGATGAGAATCCATTTCTTTTGTTCTTCCATAACTCTCCCCTCCCCCGTACCGATCGGTTGGCGAAGGTCGGTTGTTATAGCGAACGAATGAAATGAGTAGTCACAAAAAGGAAGGTCGTTCCTTCATCCTGCCCTGGCGGGATTGCCGCATCGCCCCTTCCTCGCATGACAGCCTTTTTAAGCCGGTGGCTATCGTTTGAAAGATCAAAGGGGCAGCCGTAACGCTAGATGAGAATATTCTCCTGCCAGCCAAGCTTCACCACCTGAATCCGACTCAGGTCGCTGACTCCAAGCTTATATTTCTTATCTGCCACCGTGATATGAACCGGGGTGGCATCGAGGGCACGGTCTTCACCGAAGAAGGCAACCCGTTTGAGTTGCAGAAGACGGGCTCCCACGGCGTCCACGGCCACAGGGTCCGTCCCTACGATCAATCCCTTGTAGGGCCAGACATACCGTTTATCAAAATAATGGGCGCCCCTTCCGTAGAATTGGGGGGTTAGGGCGCTGAGGATATTCAGTCGGGTTTTCCCCTTGACCATTGGAAGGTGCCAGATTTTTCCCAGGGGCGAACAGCCGTCGTCGTGGTAATCGGAGGGAGCGGGAACAAACATGATATAGTTCTTCAGGCAGGTACCGACCCCGGACCAGTGGTGGGTCCTCAAAGGCCGGACGTTGATCAGGACGGTTGATTTCTTAAAGATGGGGTTTTCGAGGACACCCCGGTCATCGATGGCCAGGTTCTTTTCCAAGACCCCGGCGTCCAATAGCCGAAGCCGGATGGCTTCTTCGAGCTCCCTGGGGGTCGGCATATTCCACCAGACGTTGCTCTTGATGCCCACCACATCCGAACTTATAACCAGTTTACGCCAGGCGGGGGAGACTTCTTTCTCTTCCAGCAGGGTCTTAACAGCTTCATCCAACATCGACTGAAGGATTTCCGCCTGAATTTGCCCCTGCTTTCCCAGCACATCGGCGTGGCGGATGAGGACAACTTTGGATTGGGCTTCGGATTTGGCCTCAACCGGGATCCCTGCCCCCATGGCCGCAGTCAGGGCGGCTGCCGCCGTCCCCCGCAAAAAATCCCGCCTGGTGATTACCTTCTCCCATTTTTCCATATTTTTAATAGGACGCAGATTTGCGCAGACGGCGCAGATCAAAAATAAAAAACAATAATGAAAAAATCTTTCTCTCGCAGAGCCCACAGGCTTCGCAGAGAAGGCGTGGAAAAGAATATCGTGAAAGAGATGGTCTTCTATTCTGGGGAATTTCTTTCTTTCCCTGTAAGCCCTGTGGCCTCCAGCACAACGGGCGAGAGAAACCTTCTTTCGCCGGGGTGACGCCTCTGGAGACTATTTACCCGGGCCTCATCTTTTCGACTCCTGACAATCTGCGTTTATCTGTTTCCAATCAGTTTTTCTTCTGTTGCCTTTATTAGGACCTCGGCGTCGGATTCGGTGGGGGCGCTGAAAACTAAGATGAGGTAATCTTTCTGCTGGCGGGCGAACGTCCATTTCTTGTCTTCGGTCTTCAAACGATCCTTTTCCCCGGCCTCGGGCATGTAGGCCTTTTTGAAAGTCTGTAAGGCGGATTTGGCCTCATCCGCATTCGGGTAACGGATGAGGAGAAGTTGCACCTTATGTTTATCCCGGGTATAAGCGGACAAAACCGCTTCGGTCTTCCGGCTGATGCTCAAGAGATTTTCATGGGAGATAAAGAAGCGCTGGTTCAGCAGGACATGGCTCTTGAGGTATCGGGTGCTCCTGTCGATCAAGCCAAATTCCTTGCCGGGAAGAAGCTGAACAATCCGAGGTTCCGCTCCGCTTGTCGGAAAGGCCTGCGCTACTGCTTTTCCCAGGCTTAGGACCGCCTCCTCGACTCCCTTCCCCTCCCCTTCGGCATAAACGGTAATCAGATATTTCCCCTGCCAGAAGCGCAGCAATCCGCCCCCGATTTCAGACCCCTGCCCGATCCCTACCGGTTCATCCTGATGTTCATAAGAAAAGACCCCGTAAGCATCTTCCGGCGAAGCGAGCTCATACCTCTCCACGAAAATCGGAGGACCGCCCGCTTTCTCATAACGCCAGACCCGGAGCCCCTGAAAGCCGTAAGCCAGGTACATCTCCGCGGCCCCGTCGATGTAATCGAATACGGTCCGGGAGTCGTAGGCCTTCTCCTTCCCGTCCCATTTCCATCCCGAGATTTCCGGGGGCAAGGTATTTTTCTGTTCCACTTTGCCTTTCTCCTGGCCAAAGATCTCCAAAGGGAAGGTCACGATAAGAAAAGGGATGATCAGCAGGCTTAAGATTCGCATTTTTACTCACATAGTCAAGTTCGGAGTTCGGAATTCGGGGTTCGGAGTTAAGAACTTTTAAATCTCGATTTTAGGCACTCTGAACTTTAGGCACTTCCGTCTTCTGATTATACGTGTCCCGATAAAGTTACGGATGTTTGCATATAATGTTCAGAAGGGCCTGGCGCTTCTCCTGCCGCACGGCCTTTACGGCTCGTTTCAGGGCGGGAATGATCTGATCCGGGTCCTCTACCCTCTCCCCGTATCCACCATAGGCTTCCACGATCTTCTCATAAGCCGGCGCTGGTTCGAGGTCGCTGAGTGAAAAATGTTTCTCCCGCACGGCCCATCCTTTGGGGTATAGATCGATGACCGATCCTTTCACCGCGTTCCAACACTGGTTGTTGAAAACCACGGCCAGAACGGGCAGCTTTTGAGCCATGAAATGGCAGGCGGTGGCGGCGGTGAAGTGGTAGGTCCCGTCTCCCATGCAGACGATGGGAACGCAGCCGGGTTTGGCCAGCTTGACTCCCAGGGCCGCCCCGAAGGACCATCCCAGTCCGCTGGACATGGGGGACCCGAAAAAGGTGCCCGGTTCATTAATGGAAACCTGGTTCGCCCGCAGGTCATATTCGTTAATCAAGACGGTATCGGCATCCCTCACCTGCCCCACACAGTAGGAAACCCACTCCATATCGATGGGATATTCTTTCCTCAGTCTTTCTGCCGTTGCCTTCCAGGCGGCCCTTTGAGCGTCGTGCACCTTGGCCAGCTTCCGAAAACGTTCTTGGATATTCTTTTTTTTCGGAGAGCAGTCAGGGCCGAGAGCTTCCCGGAGAGCTCTTAAGCCGGCTTCGGGATCGCACACCAGAGGAACATCCACCGGGAAAGTGCGCATGGGATAGCGGGAGAAAAAAGGATCGGTCCCCATCTGGATGACCCGCGCCCCGGGTTTGGGCTTGGACCGGTGGGGAAACCACGGGACGTCCGATTCGATGACCAGAATCACATCGGCATCCGGCAGGAACTGCATAGGGTCAAAGCCCAGGTGTAGAGGATGGTCCGTGGGGAAATTCAGGTAAAGGTTGCTCATGGGGATGGTAACGGGCAACGCCATCCCTTCGCAGAGTTTTACGAGCTCCCTCACCGCCCCGGGATTCTTGCCACCCATGGAGGTAATCACCAGGGGGTTCGCAGCATCTTTCAGCAACAACGCCGCCTGGCGGATGGCTTCCGCATCAGGGCCGGATTTCCCGTACATCCTGGGTCCTGCGGGCGTATAGGTGAATTCCTCGTGCTCTTCGGCCAGGACTTCACGGGGAAGGCTCAGGTACACGGGGCCCTTGGGCTCGGACATGGAAATGTTCAAGGCCCGGTCCACGACTTTCTCCACCTGGGCAAAACAACGCAGTTCGTAATCCCATTTCACGTATTCCCGGAGCATGGAAGCCTGGTCGAAAGACTCCTGGGCCCAGTGGATATGGAGGTTCCGCCCTCCCTTGACCTCCCCTTCGGTGATCGGCGTCCTCCCCGCGGTAAAGATCAAAGGGATATTGGCGCGGGAGGCGTTAATCACTCCCGTCAGACCGTTGGAAGTCCCCACGTTCACGTGGACCATGACCACCTGGGGCTCGCCGGTCACCATGGCGTACCCATGGGCCATGCTCACCGCCGTAAATTCATGGGGGACCAGGACCGGCCTGGGGTATTCTTTCCCCTCGGCCGCAAATCGGGCGAATCCGTCGATGAGCGGGGCGAAGTCAGTCCCGGCATTTCCGAAGAAATACTTGATCCCCCTGTCCCGCAAGACTTCCAGGTAAGCTTGAGCGGTGTTATCTACAGAAATGGTGACCGGCTCATTGGCGTTCTTGCCGGACGTTTTTCGGTTTGCCATTCCATCTCCCCCCAATGCATAGAGCAGAGAGCATAGCGCATAGAATTAACCACACGGAAGCGCCTTGCCCGTTACCCCCATGTACCCTACGCCGTGCGCCTTGCGCCTAGTCCTTCAGTAGCTCCCTGGCAATCACCATCCGCTGCACTTCCGAGGTGCCCTCGAAGATCCGCATC
Source organism: Syntrophaceae bacterium (assembly GCA_003154025.1). Next base: position 23,762 of record PMCE01000278.1, on the reverse strand, counting down.
AAGCGCATGTCCCGGTATATACGCTCGATGGGAGACTCCTTCATATATCCCATTCCCCCGTGAATCTGAAGGGCCGAATCTGCCACTCGGTTCACCATCTCGGTGCAATATACTTTGCACATCGCCGCCTGCTGGGTTACCCTCTGTTTTTGATCACGGCACCAGGCGGTGTGGTAGACGATCTGCCTTCCGGTGTAAATAGCGATGGCCATATCCGCCAGCATCCACTGGATCGCCTGATTGACGCTGATGGGTTTACCGAACTGAACCCGCTGCTTGGCATGGGCGATGCTCACATCCAGGCAGTACTGGGCGGTCCCCACGCACGAGGCGGCAATGGTAATCCGCCCCTTCTCCAGGACTTTCATGGCCGTGGAGAATCCTTTCCCTTCCTGCAGACCGACAATATTGGCCGCCGGCACCTGGCAGTCTTCGAAGACGAGCTCCGAGGTATTGTTCCCGTGCACGCCCATTTTTTTATCAATTTTACCCACCGAAAAACCGGGAAAGGTCTTTTCCACGATGAAGGCCGTAACCCCGCGGGGGCCTTTGCTCTTGTCGGTCACCGCCATGACCGTGGATACGTCGGCAATGTCTCCATTGGTGATGAAATGCTTTAACCCGTTGAGAATATATACATCGCCTTTCTTCTCTGCCTTGGTCTGGATATTGGCCGCGTCCGAACCGGCGTTGGGCTCGGTGAGAGCAAAAGCCGCGGTCCATTCCCCGCTGGCGATCCGGGGAAGATATTTCTCTTTCTGCTCCGGAGTTCCATCGATCAGAATGCCCTGGGAACCGATGCCATTATTGGTTCCGAACCGGGAACGAAAACAGGCATTCACTTTTCCGAACTCTTCATTCAGGACGCATTCTCCGAGGGTACCCAGACCCATCCCGCCATATTCCTCGGGAATGGACAATCCGAAAAACCCCATCTCCCGCATCTTCTGCACGATGTTTTCCGGAATTTTTTCCTCTTCTTCCACCTTCTGGGAAATCGACTCCAAATCATTCTTGACAAAACGGCGGGCGCTATCCCGCATCAGTCTTATGTTTTCCGATAGTTCGAAATCCATGCACTTCCTCCTTACTTGGAATGGCCGATCATTCTTGATCGATAAAGGTTTGAAAAGCATAACATAAAACGGACAAGTGGGGGAAGGAAGAAAAAACCGTTTCGGGTTGCGGGTTCCGAGTTTCGGGTTAAGGAAAAAATTCAAAAATCGGGAGAAAAAGAGGAGCGAGGAAGAAGGTCAAGGTAAAAGGCGCAAGGTTCAAGGCTCAAGGAACGAGGAACCAGCAACGAGTAGCCAGGAACGAATTTTTTGAGTGTGACCCTCAGTCCCGCAATTGCGGATTGGAGAGAAACTCTCTCTCGGCAATCTGGTAGGCTTTCAGGTAGGTGGCCTTGGCCCTTTCTTTGTCGATGGCCGCCCAATCGGACGCGATTTCCCGCAAGAGTTGGAGTTTTTCGGTCGTTCCCTCGGCTTTCGATGCGTCTTCCGAAGCTTGATCGAGCAGCCTCCTCCCTTCCCTCTCGAGCGGAAAGACGGTTGAATGGGCCATCCGGCGGAGGGTCCTGACCCGGAGGTCCCGCGGCTCGACCTGCCCCTGGATTTCCAAACCCTTTTGCGGAACCAGGGAGAACCAGGAAACGGCCACCTCCGCCATGAGCCGGTAATTTTTTTCTCTTTGGGCCAGAAGAAGCGCTTTTTCCAGACTTTTTATCTTCTCATCGATTGACTCGGCTTTGAGGACCTTGGCTCCTTCCAAAAGAACCCTGGCCCGCATAGCCGGGGAATTCGCGTTTTTCGCCGTGGAGACGGATTCGCCCGGCTGCCACCCAGCCTGAGTCAGGAGAACCTGGAGAAGAATAGAATCCTGCGGCACGGTGCCGCTCTTCCCGGCCTCTTCCAGCGCCCGGGCCAGGACTTCCTTCCCTTTTCCGGGATTAATTGTTTTCCATTCTTGGGCCACCTGAAGCAGCCTCTGTGCCCGGAGGTAAGGGCCGCTGATTTTTTCCGCCGCGGAGAGAGTCTGCGCGAAGGAGGCCTCCGCCTCTTTCCGGCTCCATTTGCGGTATTGGGCGGCAATCTGCAAGAGNNCCGGCCCAGTCCCCGGCCAATCCTCCGAGGAGATAGGCTTTCTCCCGCCGGTCCTTCAATCTCTCGATTTCTTCCAGGGCTTTCTGGTAGAAAGGAACGGCCTGACGTTCCTCCCGCTTCGCCGCTTCCCTTCCCCTGCCCCAGGAGGCCAAAGCCGCATAGAGGGGTTCCTCGGTCTTTCCCTGCGCGGGTTTCTTGGCCGCGCTTTCAGCCGCTTTCTGAATCAGGGAAAGCCGCAGGGAACTCTCGGAGATTTCTTCGGCTGCTTTCATCGCCTTCATCGGCTCTTCGCCCGCCCAGGAGTTGCCCGCTTCTTTGTAGAGCAAATCCCGCGACGAAGACTCGGGCACTCGACCGATCCAGCGAAGGGTCAGGTCCGGGTCCAGCGAAGCCGCCTCCGAAATCAGGTCGCGCAGGAGCTTCCTTTTCTTCCCGCCTTCGGGCATGGAGAAAACCTGCTGTAGAGCTTTATCCATCATCGACAGAGCGGGCTTCGGTTGGAATTTTTTCCAGTTGGACGCCACTTCCTTAAGGGCTTGGCCTTTTTCGTAGGGAAAGGACGGGGGGATTGCCTCCGCCCATCGCTGCGCACGGGCCGGGTCCGTTTTGGCCCACAGGCGGACCTCAGCCAGCGTTTTCCTCACCCCGATGACCGATGCTTCGGTCCGGCCTGCAAGCGCCTGCGCCCTGGCGGGATCGGAAGATTTCCAATCGGCGGCCAATATTTCCAATATTTCGGCCCGGTCAGGGGGGTTGGAAATTCCCTCACCGGCTTTCAAGGCCATCTCCCAGACCGCCGATTCTTTGCCCCTCTCCAGCCCGCCCCACTCTTTCCCGAGTTCGAGGAGAGTCAAAGCCCGGGCGTAGGGATCGGGGATGGTCTGGGCGGCCTGGAGAGTCTCCCGGTAGAGGGATAGAACCTTCTGCCGGTCCTTCTCCGCCCCCTGGCCGATGATCCGGGTGGTCACCCTAGCCCGCCAGGCCTCCACGGGAATTTTTTCGGCCAGCTCAAGAGCCTTCCGCGGATTAGCCGAGGAAAATAGTTCCGCCATCTGCTCCAGGATTTCCGAACGGAAAAAGGGATCCGCAATCTGCGGAAGGAGGAGGAGGGCCGCCTGGGGGTCAACCTTGACCAACCCCTTTCCAATAAGGCTCATGATCTTTTGAGATTCGAAAGAGTCCGGAATCCGCATCGCTGCTTCGAGGGTTTTCTGCATCAAGGCTTTCGTTTTTTCGGGGGAAATCCCGGGGCGGAGTGAGAGAGAAAGAAAAGCATAGGCCCGGGCCTCCGCCTGTTCGGGCGCCATCCCTTCCGCCCAGCCTTCGGCCATTTCCCCGTCCACCGCGCCCCAGAGGAGAATCATCTCGCCGAGAGCCGCCTCCTTGAGCTTCGGGTTTTCCAGCTTCAGGATATCGGCCATCGCCTGCTCCGCCCAGTATTTTTTATCCCCCGGAAAAATTCTCGCCGCAGTGGCGGCAATGCGCATCCGGACCTGCGCCCGGGAGTAAGCCGGTTGAACAGACTGGGCGGTTTTCCAGGCTTCCCGGAGAAGATTCCCTGCTTTATCCCGGCTGCGGCCGGAGAGAGCCAGCCGGGTCAGGGAAAGGGATTTCCAAAATGGGTCGGCGATGAAATGGGAGACTTCCGAGCCGCGGTTCTCATCGATCGGATTCCAGGCCTCGGCCAAGGACATGAAGTCCCGGTCGCGAATTTCCGGGTCTTTGATTTCCATGGCTTTCTGGGTGGCAAATTCCAGCGCCTGGCGTCCGTTCTTTTCGTTGGCGCGGAGCCATTCCTCGGCCACGGCTCGCAGGCCCCAGCTGCGCGAATCCGCGTTGCGCGATTCGTCCCGCAAATCCAGGACGGTATCATAGTCCACTTTTTCCTTAACCGCTGCGCTCCGATCAGGCCAGCGGGAGATTCTTTCTTGGAAGGACCGCAGCTTCACGCTTTCTTCCGTGCCGGCGATAGCCATCTTCCAGGCCAGATGGAAAGCCTTTTCCGCCGCGGAAGGGTCGACCTGGGACCAGTCCCGGGCCAGTTGGGCAACCAGGATGGATTGATGGAATCCCTCTTCAACCCTGCCCGCCGCCCGGGTGGCCACGGAAAGGGACTGTTCGAGCGACTCCTGAGCCGCGCTCTTCTTGGCCGGTTCCGAAGGGGCCGGGGAGCAGGCGCTGAGAAGGAGGGTTCCGTTCATCAAAAGGAGGAGGAGTCCGATCTTTCCCATCCGGGAAAGCTTCTGGAAACCAACTCCCAGCAGGATGAACAGACCGAGGAAACATAGGGCTCCGATCCCGATGAGCCAGCGCCGGTCCGATTCCGCCCGGGCATGAACGGTCTGGTCATATACTTTTTGCAGAGCGGACCGCAAAGAGGAAGCTTCGCCGGAGAATTCTTCAACCGACTGGAGATTTCTGTTCTTCAACTGGGAGAAGGCTTCCCCCGTGTTTCCCACCCTCGTCTCCAGCGAATCCGTGTTCCACCCCTCCCGGTTCATCGTTCGCAGCATTTCACGGATCTTGACCATCCGGCTCTCGGTAAAGTACGTATCCTCCGCCCGGGCGCGAAGCCCCGGACAGGGTTCCAGTTTGGCCAGGTAAACGCTCCGGTCCAGACCTACTCCGGGCATCCCTGAATCCTGCGGGTACCTTGCCGCATGGCACTCCAGACAATATCCGGCGGTCTTCGCCGGAGCGGAGGAGGAGAGTGCCAGCAAGGTCGCCGCCAGCACCGCCGCCAAAAGGACCTTACACCGGAGTCTCATTCGCTCTGGCCTCTTCGAAACGGGTTTAAGTTCTTCATCCCTTGCCAGAAGATTCTCCGTTTCAGGTGATGAATCCCCCGGGTCGGGCTGAGGTGTTTGGGGCAGACATCGGTACAGTTGAATTCCATGTGGCACCGGTAGACCCCGTTTTCCCCCGCGATCCGCCCCAGGCGCTCGCCGGTCAGGTCCCGGGAGTCGGCAATCAGGCAGAAGGCCCGGTTCAGCCCCATGGGGCCGATGTATTCCGGGTTCCAGAACATCATGGTGCAGGAGGAGACACAGGACCCGCAGGCGATGCACTCGGTGTTCAAACCGATGGTCTTCCGTTCCCGAGAATCCGGTCGAATCTGGGCCGGCTCCGGCGACGGGCTTTTGGGCAGGAAGTAAGGCTCCATCTGCTTCAGTTTACGGATCAGGAATTTAAGGTCCACGGTCAAGTCTTTGATCACCGGGATATGGCGGAGGGGCTCCAGGAGAATGGGTCCAGGGCCCAGGTTTTTGACCAGCGTCTTGCAGGCCAGCCCCTCCTTCCCGTTCATGACCAGGGCGCAGGAGCCGCACATGGCCAGACGGCAGGAGTAGCGGAAGGCGAGGGACTTGTCCATGGTCTGCTGGATTTTGAAGAGAGCATCCAGCACCGTCATCTTGTCAGCGTCCCCCAGGTCGATCCGGAATTCCTGCCGGTAAGGTTTCTCATCCTTTTTGGGGTCAAAACGGAAGATGTCGAAAGCGTAGATCATAGGGCACCCAAAAGAAGCCTTCAGCTATCAGCGGTCAGCTGTCAGCTAAAACGGAAAAGGTCTTTGCCGAACGCTGAAAGCTGATAGCTGACCGCTGTTTTTATCCCCCCAAGGGCAAATAACTCCACAACAAGAACAACCCGAAGGCAGCCAGGAGCAAGAAGGCGATGAAGAGCGCCTTCTGGGTTTTCACCTCAGCCCCCAGGTCGATCAGGAAGACCCGGATTCCCAGGGACGCGTGCAGGGCCACGACCAGGAGAAGCAAGAACTGGAGAGGCCGGCGGTAAGGCAGAAAAAAATGCAGGACCAGAAAGAGGAGAATCAGTGCGGCCGACACCCTCTGGAGCAACCAGGCCCACATCCCGGGCAGGGTGCTGCGCCAGACCCTGGTGTCGGTCGTATCTCTCTTTAAAATCAGGTCACTGGTATTGGCCATACGAAACTCCCTTATTAGCTCATAGCAATTTAGCTCATAGCTCAAAGGAAAGAAATTGCTAGCAGCTATGAGCTTTGAGCTATCCGCTATTCAAATTTTATTTCTTCCGGCTTCAGCCGGTTCATCGCCGTGGGGCGTTCGTAGACCTTGGGTTCCCCATCCCGGAACTTGATAAAGAAATTTTTCAGGTACTCCCGGTTGTTCTTTTTGGGAAAATCACTTCGGTAGTGGGCCCCCCGGGATTCCCTCCGTTCCAACGCCGAAATCCCCACGATCTCGGAAACATCCAGGAGGTTGCGCATGTTCAGCCAGTCGTTCCAGAGAATGTTGTAGGAACGGCCCTCGGAAATGGCCACCTGGTTGATCTTCTCCTTCAGCTCCCGGATCGCTTTTAGACCCTCCTGCAACCCCTTCTCTTCCCGGATAATCCCCAGCTTTTCCCAGTTGCTCACCCGCATCTGGTCCCGCAAGGGGTAAAGGTCAATTCCTTCCCGTCCCAGCGGGGCTTCCACTTTCTTGATGATCTCCGCTATCTGGTTCTCATCGTAAGGGAAAAGTTCCCTTCCCACCACATCGTTGGACATGGAATCCCCGGCCAGTCCGCCGAAGACCGTGGAATCGGCAATCCCGTTTCCCCCCAGGCGGTTCGCTCCATGCACTCCGCCGGCGTCTTCTCCGGCGGCATACAGGCCTTCGAGGTCGGTATGGCAGGCCGGGTCGATCCGGACGCCGCCCATGAAGAAATGGGCGGTGGGAGAAATCTCCACCCGGGTATGGGCCAGGTCGAATCCGTAATCCCGGCAGCGCTCCACCATCCCCGGGAAATTCTTCTCCACAAACTCCGGCCCCATGACCGAGGCATCGATGTAGACCCCCCCGTTGGGTGTTCCCCTTCCAGCCATGATCTCCATGTAACTGGACCGGGAGACTACGTCCCGGGTGGCCCGCTCTTTAACGTCCGGGGCATAGCGTTCCATGAATCGCTCTCCCTGGGCGTTTAAAAGGTGCGCGCCGGCTCCCCGCAGACCTTCCTCCAGAAGAGTCCCCGAGGTATTCGACCCCACCACCATCAGCCCCGTGGGATGGAATTGGACCATCTCCATGTCGGTCATCTCCGCCCCGGCACGAAANNGGCATGGGCGATCAAGAAATCGCCCCGGCCCATGTCCAGAAGCAGGGCGCCCACGATCCGGTTCCGCCCCTTGTCCCACAGGAGATCCAGGGCTCGGTGTTCCTCGAGGTACTCGATCGATTCCCGCCTGAAAACTTGTTCAGACAGGCGGGAAACGATCTCGATTCCGGTCAGGTCCCCTTTGTGAACGGTCCGGTCGAAGCTCTGGCCGGCAAAGGGTTTCTGGTGAATGGTCCCGTCCGGGTTGCGGTCGAAGAAGCACCCGTACTTGGTCTCCATCTCTTTGATCCGGCCCGGGGCCACGGTCACCAGCGTCCAGGCAAGGTCCTGATTATTGATGAACTGCCCGCCCTTCAGGGTGTCGATGAAATGTTTCTGGAAGGAATCGGCCGGGTTGAGAACGACGTTGTACCCTCCCTGGACCATGCGCGAACATCCGCCTTTGCCGATGATCGCCTTGGTGACCAGGAGGATCTTGGCCTTCTTGCCCGCATCGGCGGCGTGAAGAGCCGCGCAGAGTCCCGCCCCTCCTGCCCCCAGGATGAGGATGTCGGTTTCGATTACAGGGATATTCAGACGGCTCATTTGAACCCCTTCTCCCGGGAATCCGCCGGGGCTCCGTAGTTTAGCAGGATTTCTCGATCCACAGCTTGAAACCCCCTCCGGGTCGGGTCCAGCGACAGCAGGTAGGCGCCCAGGGCTTCCAGGTCCTCCAGGGGGATATCATATCTCGGCATGGTGGTCCCGGGCTGAGCCAGCCGGGCATTCACGATAAAACGCTGGACCCACTCGGGAGACCTCTTTCGCTGGCGAACCACGGCCATATCCGGGCCTTCCCTCCGCCCCTGATGGCCCAGGACCTGGTGGCAATAGGCGCAATTTTTCCGGGCGTACACCTGCGCGCCGCGAACCTCCGATGCGGTGAGGTTTTGTATGGGGAGGACCACTTTCCCCCCATAATGGGCACCTGCCATTCCTACCAGGGTGAAGTAGACCCCCCCCATTACCAGGGCCGCCCCGACAGCCAGGGAGACAGGGCGCTGGAGCAGATTCTTCTCCGGGTTCCGGTCCAAGTATGGAAGGCCGAAGAACAGGATCAGCACCGTTACGAGAAGGATCATGGATAAAATTGGGTAGGTCGAATTGAAAAAAGAAAAGGCCTCCTGCAGAAAAAGGAAGTACCAGGGGCCGGAAATCCCTTCCGGGGTGGCGGTCGGATTTGCTGCTTCCCGCAGGGAGTCGGTAAACCAGGAAGGCTGAAAAGTGACCCCGGAAAAGAGGAGGATGAAAACCAGGCCCAGAATCCAGAGGTTTCTACTGCCCTGGTTCTTCAGCTCTTCTTCCGGGCGGGGATCGGTCTTCCGGTCGTGGCCGAAAAAAAGGAGAGCCATCAGGACTGCCATGCCGATGTGCATGCTGAAAAACCGGGTGAGGGCGACTCCCCCCAATTCCTTCCCCCCCCGGAAGAATTCAACCAGCGAATTTCCGGCCCAGGGAAGGGTGGATAGAGCGGAGAGAGTGGATGCAGTCCCCCAGAAGGCCTCCTGGGAGAGGGGGAGGAAAAACCCGCTGAAATTCGCCCACAGCGTCCCCAGGACCAGCAAGCCCTCGAAAACCCAAACGGACCCGCAACGGGTTTTGTAAACTCCGCCCGAGAAAACTCGCAGCACATGGAGGAGAAAAAGAAGAAAAAGAAAGGTCCCTCCTACCGCATGCATGCGGCGCAACATCCAACCGAAAGGTATCTGTTCATTCACCCGCTGGACGGAGGAAAAAGCCTGGGCAAAAGTGGGAACGTAGTAAACCAAAAGGAAAATGCCTGAAAAGAGGGTCAGGGCAAAGATTCCCCAGAGGGCATAGGTCAGCGTGCTAAAAGAAAATTTCTTCGTCTTCATAAGAATGCTTTCCCCGGGCCGCCGCGGCTAGGCTGCCCCGATGACGACCTTATCCCCCTTCACCTCCACCTTCCAGCGTTCCAGCGGGCCGGGCGGAGGACCGCTTAAGACCTTTCCATCCGAATCGAAAAACCCGTCATGACAGGGGCAGTAGAATTCCTTCTTATCCGCCTTCCAGGTAACCGTGCAGGCCAGGTGGGTGCAGACCAGGGAGAAAGCTTTGAAAGTTCCCTCCTCATTGCGGAGCAGAATTCCCGGGGACCCTCCATACTGGAAAAAAGCAGATTCCCCTGCGGAGATTTGGCTCAACGGAATCTCCACCGGCTCCCCGCCGCCTGCGCCGTGAGCCAGGAAGCGATACCCCCCATAGGCCAGGAAACCCAATCCGAAGACGCTTAACGCCCCGAAAACCCCTTTCAAAAGCGCCCTGCG
>PMCE01000278.1:0-14230 GCA_003154025.1 Syntrophaceae bacterium | reverse complement strand
ATCTTCTGGGTCCCCACGTACTGGTGGCACCGGTTGCAGCCCGTTTCCGGGTTGTGGCAGAGGACGCACTCGCGCTGACTGAAATCCCCCCGGTTGAGAGCCTGCCCGTGGCTGACCCGCCAGCGTTCGGCCGGAGCATGAAACTCGGGTGCTGCCGTGCCCCGGGCCACGTTCACGGCCAGCGGCCCCTCCCCTTTCAACTCGGGCTTTTGAACCTGCTGGCAGGACAGAAGGCCGATCAGAATCAGGATAATGACAGGAATCAAATTTCTTATCTTTTCCATCTATAACTCACATCGAAGGAGAAGGATTCAGGATCCGGGAATCAGGAGCAGAAATTATGTTTAAAGCCTTTATCCTGAATCCTGACTCCTGGAGCCTGCATTTATTTCAGCACCAATGCCCTTCCCAACAGATCGTGGACCCCGCCCACCTCGCAGGCGACCTTGTGATGTTTCATGACTTCCGGTAGATTGGCCTTGCAGATCGCGCAAATCGTGGCCAGGTAGTTAGCCCCGGTCGCGCGGCATGCTTCGGCCCGCGGCTTGCCCCCGGCCACGCGGATGGGCATGATTTCATCTGCCAGGAGCCCGCCGCCGCCACCGCAGCAATAGGTCTTCTCCCGGATCGTGTCCGGATGCATCTCGCTGAAGTGATTGCAGACCGCCTTGAGAATATTACGGGGTGGTTCGAAGTATCCCGTTGCCCGGGCCACGTTGCAGGGATCGTGGTAGGTGACCCGGAAGTTATCGTTGGCCGACTTGTCGATCTTGAAGGCCCCCCGGGAGGTCAGTTCCCAGGTCAGGTCGCAGATGTGCGCCGGATAGGGAATCTCCAGAAAGTCCATGGCTCCGCTGAGGGTGGGGGTGAAGGCCAGACCGGCCCTCCATGCGTGCCCTCACTCCCCCCAGTAAATTTTCTTCACCTTCAGAATGCGGGCCGCCTCCAGTATCCGGTTGTTGATCTTCTTCAGGTTGGCATAGTTCAGGAAGAGTCCGAAGTTGCCGCCTTCGTTGCAGTAGGTGCTGGTGGTCCAGGAGATGCCGGCGGCATGGAACATCTTGGCGTACCCGATCATGGTGTTGGTGTTGGCAAAGTTGTCCGCCGAGGGCGGGACCAGCAGGATTTCGGCGCCCACCGCATCGACCGGGAATTTGAGGTCCAGTCCTTCCGTGTCCTTGAGGTCCTCTTCCAGGAAGGAACAGTTGTCCTTCCAGGCCAAAGGCCAAATCCCCAGGTTGTTCCCCGTATCGTAGACTTTGGCCACGACCTCGGTAACGTATTTGGTGGCGATTCCTGCCGCCGCCATGATTTCCCGCGCCGCCGCGGTGATCTCGGCGGTATCGATGCCGTACGGGCAGAAGACCGAGCAGCGTCGGCATTCGCTGCACTGGTAAAAATAGGTGTACCAATCCTGGAGGACCGCGTCGCTCAGCTCTTCGGCCCCGTTGGCCCGGCCCCAGATCTTTCCCCCCAAGGTGAAGTACCGCTTGTACACTTTGCGGAAGAGGTCGGCGCGGGCCACGGGCATGTTTTTAGGGTCTCCGGTGCCCAGGAAAAACTGGCATTTGTCGGCGCAGGCCCCGCATTTCACGCAGATATCCATGAAGAGCCGGACCGAGCGGTATTTGTCCAGGACCTCGGCCATCTTCTTCAGCATGGCCTCTTTCCAGTCCTTCGCCCGCTCCTTGGGCAGGTCGATCTTGACCATGTCCTTTTCTTTCGCCGGGTGGCAGTGCAGGCTCTGGGAGGCGCCGATTTCTATCCGGGGGATGGGAACCGGAACTTTCATTCTTTCTTTCCTTCTTCCGACTCCGCCAAGGCCTGGTGGTACTTATCCGGGGGCCAGAGATTCTGGGAGTTGTAAGCCACGGGGAAATCCCAGGGGTTGACGAACCGGGTCTCAAAGTTGGCCCTTTGATTCCGGGTGGGGCTCCAGAAAAGACCGCCTGAATGCATCAGCTTGCTGAAAGGAAAATAGACCAGAAGAACCGTGACCAGGAAGAAGTGAAGCCCGAAGAGCCAGTGAACCTGGGGAATCAGCGGCTGGAGGTGGATCAGGCTCAGAAGGTAGGCTTTCACTTCTATCAAGTAGGTCCGGAAGAAGACTCTGAGCAGCGTCCCGCTCACGGTAATCGCCGCCAGCAGGAACAGCGCAAAATAATCTCCCAGAATCGACACGTACAGGACTTTCTCATCCGCCAACCGGCGGGCCAGCAAAAGCGCCACGGAGATGGGAATCAGGTACCCGGCGTAAAGCCCCAGGGTCTGGATCCCCTCCACCCAACCCGGAACGGGATAGAGGAAATAGCGGAGATGCCGGAGCAGGATCAGCCAGAGCAGGATGTGGAAAGCAAAACCGGCGGCCCAGAGAAATTTATCCCCCTTGAACAAGCTCGGAAACCAGAGAGCGTCCCCGACCAACCGCCAACATACTCCAACCCGCGTCGCCGGGGCCGGAGTGGTAACAATACGCAAGGGCACGGGAGTTTTTCCCCAGACCCAAAAGCGGTAGAAAAACCCGACCAGAAAGATGGCCGTGCTCAGGTAGGGGAGAACGATGAACAGAAATTTTTCAGCCATTTCTAACGCCCTAAACGGGGATAGCCATATTCAAAGGAAGCCCGCTGTGATTTCCGTGTAGGGGCAATTCATGAATTGCCCCTACAGCACCCTTTCGTTCCTAAGGGGTCGTGGTTGTCCAGCAGTCTCCGACATTGCTGAGGATCAAACTGGAATTCCCAGACGTTTATAAATCCCCGGAAGCTTCTTTTCCGCCTGGGCTTTCACCTCGAAATAAAGGTGGTTGCCGTGAGAGTCCATGGCCACGGTGAGCGGTCCAAAGTTTTTCACCTTGAACTGGTAGAGGGCTTCCGGGTGGAGTTCTTCGAAGTACACTTTTTCCACTTCCACGATCTGTTTGGTCTCCACGGCCGCAGCCCCGCCCACGATGGCCAGGTACACCCCTCCGAATTTCTTCATGGCATCCAGGCTGCCCTGGTACTGGCCGCCCTTGCCGATGATGGCCCGCGCCCCGTATTTTTCCATCAGGCCGGGAGTGAAACGGTCCATCCGCCCGCTCGTCGTGGTGCCGACGCAAATCGGCTCCCAGTGGTCTTCCGCCATTTTCAAGCTAGGAGCAGTATGGAGAAGGACAGCCCCTTGCAAGGAAACGGGAGGATCGTTCTTTTTGTCAAAAATATGAATCAGGGTGAGGTCCCGGATCCCGAAGATGGTCCCGTTGAGGATCACCATGTCCCGGACCTTCAGTTTCCTCACCACCTCTTCGGTCAAAGGCGTCGATAATGTGTATGTGGCCATCGAGATCTCCTTTCCATTCAGAATTCAGGAGTCAGAATCCAGAAGAAAGAACAAACCGAATCAATCCTCTTGCAGCATTTCTATTCTGGCTTCTGAATTCTCCTGCTTGAATCCTGGCTCCTGGATTCTGACTTCTGAATTCTGTAGTTTTAGAATCCGTACTCCACCCTTCCGTCGGCGTAGATCTTGGCGCGGGCGCGCCGGGCCGGCCAGCATTGCGTGTTCACGGCCACGGGGTTCTGGGTGATATGCGTGTGGGCCCATTCGATGTGCACTGCCAGGGTGGTAACGTCTCCGCCCAAGCCCATGGGGCCCACCCCGAGGGAATTGATGGCCTCGAAGAGCTCGTCTTCCATCTTGGCGAAAAACGGATCGTGATTGTGCGACCCCACCGGCCGTGCGATGGCCTCCTTAGCCAGCTTGGTGACCAAATCCGCGGTCCCCCCAATGCCGACTCCAATGACTCCCGGCGGGCAGGGGTTGGAGCCCGATTGCAATACCGTGTCGACCACGAACTTCTTGATCACCGCCACCCCGTCCGCTGGGATGAACATCTTCATGGCGCTCATGTTCTCCGAGCCGGAGCCCTTGGGAATCATGAGCAGGTCGAGGCAGTCGCTTTCGGAAACAAAGTCCCAGTAGATGATGGGCAATCCTTCCCCTACGCTCGTCTGGGGGTTGATCCGGGTCACGGGGTGGGTTGAGCTCCCGCGGAAAGGATGTTCCATGGTGGCCCGTTTGGCCCCCTCTTTCAGGGCTGCCGCCACCCGGGCTCCGTCCACCGGAAACTTCGATCCCACTTTCACCATGTAGATGGGAAGCCCCGTGTCCTGGCAGATGAGCATGTTGTCCCGATCAGCAACCTCCACGTTGGCTTGGATGATATTGAACATCTCCTTGGCGGTAGGGTTGGTTTCCTTCTCATAGGCCTTCTTCAGGGCCACCCGCACATCGGGCGGCAGAATTTTCAGAGCTCGGATGTAAAGCTCTTTGGCCGTGTCTTCAACAAGCTGGTAGCTGAATTGTGCCATTCCCTTTCCTCCTTGATCGCGGACGAGGGTTTCTCCCCATCCTTGAAGAAATACTGAATGTTCTCCATCACCCCGTCCCGCACCCGCTGGAGGTGCTGCCTCATCCAGTGCTCTGCTTCCCGGGGGTCCTTTTTGCGCAAGGCTTCGATGATATGACGGTGGTCAGCCAGGGAGGTTTTCATACGGTCCGGAAGCCCCCGGCTGGTAAGGCGAAACATGCGAATGTGGTCGTGAAGCGAGGAGACGAGCTGCAGGAGCCTGCGGGAATCGGAGAGAAGAACGATGGTTTGATGAAACTTGAAATCCTCCCGGGAATAACGCTGGATGTCTTTCTCGCGGAAAGGTTCCTGGAACCCCTCTACGCAGGTTTCCAATTTGACCAAGCTGTTCGGGGTTATTTTTTCCGCCGCCAGGCGCGCCGCCAGTCCTTCCAGGTTCTCCCGGATCAGGAAGAGTTCGTACACGTCTTTTTCGGTGAATTGAATGACAGAGGCCCCCCGCTGGGGAAAGATTTCCACCAACCCTTCTTTCTCCAGCCGGTTGATAGCCTCCCGGATGGGAGTCCGGCTGATCCCCAGGGCCTTGGCCAATTCCCCCTCGTTCAGTTTCTTCCCGGGGGCCACCTGCCCTTCCAGGATGATCCTTTTCAATTCCTGGTAGGCCTGGTTCCCGAGAGAAAGGTTGGCGGAGTGAATCTTCTGCATAGGGCCTCAAAATCAGAAGGTTTTATTTTTGTATAATTTATACATTATGCATTTTTTGATGTCAAGGAATTTTTCTTTTTAGAGCACCGCAAGGAGAACAATGGGATTTCAGATTGCAGATTNNATACAGAGGAAGCCGCCGCGGATGCGGCGCTGCAAGCCTTTGTCCCTTACCATCTTTTTCACTATCGGATATTTTCCACTCAACATACCTGATCGTTCCCCTTTCACCGGTTTCTTCTCTCCGTTATCCGGTATCGGGCGCCCTTAAATCTGAAATCTGCATTCTGAAATCTGAAATTTTTTCTCATTTTCCCCTTTGACATTCCGGGAAATATATATCACAATCCCTCCGACGGCAGGGGTTGGTGAATTTTTTCTCTTACGGAAACAACCATGGAAGAAAAATTTTCCTTCACCAAAATAACCGAACCGGAACAGCTCCAGGAGTCCTACCGGCTCCGATTCCAGGTATACGGCAGGGAATGCAACTTCATAAAGGAATCCGATTACCCCCAGGCTTACGAGACCGATGAGTACGACCAGTTTTCGGCCCACTTCGCCGGTTTCGATTCCCAAGACCGCATGGTCGGGGCCGTGAGGCTGGTTCTCTCCTCCTCCGCCCGATTTCCCATCGAAGAGCATTGCCCGCGCCTGGATTTCGACCACAACCTTATTTCGCGGCAGAACTGCGCAGAAGTGTCCCGTCTTACCATCAGCAAGCTATATCGCCGAAGGGCGAAGGACGGCCTCTACTACGAGCCCCAGGTGGAAGACAAGAAGCTGGAAGACCGGGGATCTTCATTCCTCCGGCGGGTGCGTCCCATGGCTTTTGGGCTCTACCGGGCCATGTACCAGGAATCGAAGCGCATGGGAATTCGTTATTGGTTCGCCTTGATGGAGAAGAGCCTTTGGAAATTGCTCCACATTCACGGAATCGTTTTTCATCAGATCGGTCCGGAAGTCAATTTCCTGGGGTTGGTAAAACCTTACATCGGAGACTTGAGGGACCTGGAGAAGAACGTATTCGCCAAGTTCCCTCAATTTTTCGATTATTTCCTCACCGATATGGACCCGGAACTGAAACCCAGATTTTCCGTCGAGGAATAAAGGATTTGCTGATTTTGCAGGGGGAGGAAGAAGGGCGGGAGGTCAGTCGAAAGGAGAAAAGCTCTGACCTCCCTGGGAGTTGGGGTTGAGTAGGAATGGGAGGCAGGGCGGGGCAACCCTACCCCCCACGGTTTGGGTTGTGAGGGGCATGCTGGGTTGGGGCTCCAGCTTGTAACGACCCCTCATGGTTATTATCGTCACTTTTGGGGATGATCTTGAATTTCTTGAAACCGACTGCCCGCCTTTCTCTTTCACCCCAGGTCAAGAGCTTAACCAGTCGGAATCATGAACGAAAAAAAATTAAACGGGAAGGGCTTATTTATTTTTTCCCATATTGCCCTTCTTCCTCCTTATATTCAAGAATCATGCCATTTTAATCCCTCGCCTTTTTTCCGCCTGGAGGCACTATTCCGAGCTTCAATCTTCTCGTCATCTTAGGCTCCACGGCCTCGGGAAAGACCCGTGCGGCCGTTCAAGCCGCCCGCACCCTGAGGGGAGAAATCATTTCCGCGGACTCCCGGCAAGTCTACCGGGGCATGGACATCGGCACGGGAAAAGACCTGGCGGAGTACGGAGACGTTCCTTATCACCTGATCGATATCGTCGGCCCCAACCATGAATTCAGCGTGTTCGAATTCCGGAAGCGTTTTATCGAAGCTTTCCTCCGCATTCAGGCCCGGGGAAGACTTCCCCTTCTGGTGGGGGGGACCGGCCTATACCTCGAGGCAGTATTAAAAGGATACCGCCTCATGGAGGTTCCCCCAGACGAAGAATTGCGAAAGCATCTCGCTTCTTTCTCCTTGCCTGATCTGGCCGCGCGCTTGAACGAGGCCAACCCCAGCCTGCACAACACCACCGACCTTCTCCACCGGGAGCGGGTGATTCGAGCCATCGAGATAGCGGAGTTCAAAATTGGAGCACAGGATTCTTCTCCTCCTCCGGACCTGGAACCGTTCGTATTCGGAATTCGCTGGCCGAGAGAAATGCTGCATCAAAGGATCGCCCGCCGTCTGCGGGAACGGATGGAACAGGGCCTGATCGAGGAGGTGAGAAAGCTTCACAAAGCTGGAGTTTCTTTTGAAAGGCTGGACCTGCTCGGCCTGGAATACAGATATGCGGCCATGTACCTCAAGGGGCTAATCAACAAGAACGACATGTTTCTGAAGCTCAACAGCGCAATCCGCCAGTTCGCCAAACGGCAGGATACCTGGTTCCGACGGATGGAGCGGCAGGGGGTCCGGATTCGCTGGGTCGAGGGGAAGCAAAACCCTGCGGTTGCTATCCTGGAGATGTTGAAAAACGAACGCCTTCTGGGGGATTTTTGACGTACCCGGCTATTTCGGGGAGGGAGAATGAGGCCATCGGCCTTCGATTCTTCCCGCTTTGATTGCCATGGTTCCTTCACGAATCGGAAAATACCTTGCCTCACGCGCTCTGACCGCTCCGTGGACCCTCGCCGGGACACCCCGAAGGGATTTCAACGGCGCCGTGGTCATCCCTTCTCTCGCGGAAAACGCCTCTCTCTTCTCTACGCTCCGTTCTCTGGCCCAAAACCCCGGAGAATTTCTCTCCCGTTTTCTGGTTCTGGTGGTGGTTAACCATAGGGAAGACGCTTCTCTCCCTGAAAAAGAGGACAACCGACAGACCCTTCAAAGCTTATCCAAGGATGATCCTTTGCTGGCAAGGCTCCAACTCGCCTGGGTGGATGCCGCCTCCCCCGGTCTGGAGCTCCTGCCCAAGACCGGCGGGGTCGGGATGGCCCGTAAAATCGGGTTCGACTTTGCCCTCCCCCGTTTAAACCTCAGCAACGGTCCTCTCGTCATGGTCTCTCTGGATGCCGATACCCTTTGCCGTCCCGACTACCTCCCTTCAATCGAAGCACATTTTCGGAAAAGTTCGGCACCCGGAGCGGTCATTCCCTTTTGCCACCAGCCCGGTTCCACGGGAGAAGAAGATCAAGCCATCCGCCGCTACGAGCTTTTTCTGCGGGCTTATGTGCTGGGGCTCGAGCGGGCGGGTTCCCCCTATGCCTTTCATACCGTGGGGAGCGCTATGGCCTGCACCGCGGAGGGATATGCCCGGATGGGGGGAATGAACCAACGGGGCGCCGGTGAGGACTTTTATTTCCTGCAGCACCTGGCTAAGACCGGAGGGGTTTCTCTGGTGAAAGGAACGGTCGTTTACCCTTCGGCCAGGACCTCCCACCGGGTCCCCTTCGGCACGGGCCGGAGCATGACCGATCTGCTGTCCCGAAAAGACGGCGCAGTTCTCTTTTACCGGCTGGAATGCTTTCAAATATTGGGCGATTGGCTGAATCTGGTGGAGCAGAGTTTGGCGGCGGAGGCTGAGCTTTTGCAGCAGAAGGCCGGGAAGATTTCCACAGATTTAGCGGATTTTTTGGAAGCAAACAAATTTATCTCTGTCTGGGAAAAATTGCGGCAAAATTTCCGCACCCCCAAGAATCTTTCCAAGGGTTTCCATGAATGGTTCGATGGCTTGAAGACCATGAAGCTCATCCACCACCTGTCTGCCGCGACCTACCCCCGCCAAAATCCCGAACAGGGCGTGCTGGCTCTCCTGCGATGGGCCGGCCTCGAGCCGGTCGAGGAAATCGGCCCCCAGCTTGAATTGCTCCGCCGAATCCAGATCGGGTAGCCCTATTAGCTGATAGCTCATGGCTCATAGCTCATAGCCAAGACTCCCTCACCCGTAAATAAACTATGAGCTATGAGCTACAAGCCAAAGGGAACTCCTGTTTCGATTCCGATCGCCTTGAGGTCGTCATAGACCTTGTAGTAGAGGGGAATACCATCCTTGCGGTACTTCTCTTCCAGCTCGAACTCTTTTTCTCCGTGCACGTAGATGCGGCCTTGCCCTTCGGCCTTCCTCGAGTTTTTCAGGCGGCGGATCAGGTCATCCATGTCTTTCCGGAAATCTTCCGCCGGGCGGAAGTAGTCGATCCGTATGGCCCCGAAGAAATGGCCCACCAGCGAGGGCAGGGGTTTTCCCTCCGGCGTCTTGGGATAAAGGAGGTTCAGGTATGCAGACCCCGGGAGGACGCCGCTGAGAATGTCAACCAGAAGGTCGAGGCCGTACCCCTTGTGGCCGCCGAACTCCTCCCCGGCCCCCCCAAGGGGGAGAAGGCCGCCGCCGGCCTTGCTCCGGATGTTGTTCAGGACTCGCCCGGGGTCGTCGCACGACTGTCCTTTCTCATCTGTTGCCCACCCGTGGGGAAGCTTCTTTCCCATGCGGTTGTATACTTCCACCTTTCCCAGAGTGGCCACGGCAGTGGACATGTCCAGGACAAAGGGTCTTTCTTTCAGGGCCGGGACGGTAACGCTGATCGGGTTGGTCCCCAGGAGCACGTCTCTTCCGAAGGTCGGGACCACGTAGCAGTCCGAATTGGTGAGCGACAGACCGATCAGGTCGTGTTGCAGGGCCATCATGGAATAATAGGCGGCGATTCCGTAATGGTTGCTGTTGCCCACGACGACAAACCCCACCCCGTTCTTCTTGGCCTTTTCGATCGCCAGGCTCATCCCTTTCTTACCAGCCACCTGGCCCAAGGCGGCCCCCCCGTCGATCCGGGCGGTTATGGGAGTCTCATGGACGATCCTCACGTTGGGCCTGGGAACCATGACCCCGTTCTTCAGGCCCGTGTAATAGCGCCGCAGCCTGGCTACGCCGTGGGATTCGATTCCCCGCAGGTCGGCCAGGACCAGGACTTCCGAAGTTGTAAAAGCATCCTCTGAGGGGACACCCAGTTTTTCAAAGACCTGCTGACAAAACTGAGTCAGCGGCTCCGTCCGTACGGTCCGGAATTCGGTGCTCATGGAATCCTTCTCTTTCTTGGCAGTCAATGGATTAAAGCAGGTTCGGGTTTCGCTATTTCAGGCCCCAAGAGTTTCGTTTGGGCTCAGATTTCATCCTGAAATTTGGAAAGAAATCTAAGGATTGCAAAGGCGATTGTCAAGCAGAAACAGGAAAATTTCGAACCTTTTCGAAATAATCCCCGACCTGCAGCACGACTTCGGAGTAGGTCGTCCAGCTGGCTGCCCTGGAACGGAATTCGGAGCCTTCCCGGAGTCCCCGGGTGTACCAGAGAAGATGCTTGCGGAATTCCAGGACTCCGTATTTTTCCCCCCGGGAATCGATGATCATTCGGAGATGGCGCAGGATGATTCTTTCTTTTTCCTCCAGCGAAGGTTCTTCGGGGCGTTCCCCCCGGAAGAATTGCAGGATCTGTCGGAAGATCCATGGATTTCCCAGAGCCGCCCGGCCAACCATGCCCCCATCGGCCCCGGTCAGGGTGAAAAAGCGGCTGACCGCCTCGGGGGAATTCAGGTCCCCGTTGCCGATCACCGGGATCCGGAGGCGCCTCTTTGCTTCGGCAACGACCTCCCAATCGGCCTTGCCCCCATACCCCTGCTGCCGGGTGCGTCCATGGAGCGTGATGGAGTTCATCCCGCAATCCTCCGCGATCCTTCCGATCTCCAGATAGTTCCGGCTTTTTTCATCCCAGCCGGCCCGGATCTTGACCGTCACCGGGATGGAGACCGATTTCCGCACCGCTTCCATGATCTCCCCCGCCCGCGGGGGGTCTTTCATTAAGGCAGCGCCCGATCCCCCGTTGGTTACCTTCCGGACGGGACATCCCATGTTGATGTCGACGATCTCCGCCCCACATTCTTCCGCGATCCTGGCCGCTCCGGCCAGGGATTGAGGGCGGGTCCCGAAGATCTGTACTGCCAGAGGCCGCTCCTCCGGACAGCTTTTCATTAGCCCCTCGGTGGCCTTCCGGTTTCTCACCAGCCCTTCGGCGCTGATCATCTCCGTACAGACCATCCCGCATCCCTGCTCCTTGGCCAAGAGCCGAAAGGGCAGGTTGGAGATTCCCGACAAGGGGGCAAGGAGGATCGGGTTGGCAAGGGTCAAGGAACCGATCTTTAACGGGGAGAATTTTTCAGCGATCAAGAAAAATCCTGCCTTCCCGGTATACAGGGACAACTTTGGAGGAATCAACCTGCGCACAGATCCGTATATCCTTTCCCAGGCCGAGCCCTTCCAGATACGTCCCCCAATCGCACGTGCACAGGAAGCCGTAGATATTGCCCTCACACTGTTCATAAAGGATCTTGGCGGCATTGGCCGCATCCGTCTTGGTTATCGCAACCCCCCTCTTCTCCAGCCGCTCTACGATCGCCCCACCGCAGACCGTATCTTCCAGGCAGAAAAGTCCCTTCTCCCCCGAACAGGCAACCAGAATATCCCGCCCGGCCTCGATCAGCCGGTCGCATAGGACGGTGAGGTTTAGAAAAGACCCGATGAAGACTTCCGCTCCGCCGCGAGAAGCCACCAGAGCCCGAGTTCCATTCGTGGTGGTCATCACAATGGTCTTTCCCTTCACCCTGTCGGGCCGGTAATCACGGGGAGAATTCCCCAGATGGAACCCTTCCAGGCGCAGGGCTCTCCTCTCCCCGGCAAGGAGAAAATCCGGATTCTTGGCGACCAGGTCCCGGGCCTCCTCTACGGTTGCCACGGGGATAAAGGCCCCGGCTCCGTTTTCAAAGGCCACCGTCATGGTGGTGGTAGCGCGGAGGGCATCGATAACCACTACAGACTTTCCCCCGAGGTCCTTCTTTTCCAATTCATCGGGCGTAAATGTTAAATCAATTTTCATGCCTAAATACCCGGACTCGCATTGCCCAAAGCGCAGCGCCACTCCAAAGGAAGTTTTCCAACGCTCCCCTATGCCCTTTGCTCTATGCCCTATGCGCCGTGCGTTTGTTCCTAGTGGGCTTCCGCCCAGTTCTTCCCCACTCCGATCTCTATTTTCAGGGGAATCACCAGTTGCATGACCCCCTCCATCTCCTCCGTGACCATCCCCTTGACTGCCTCCATTTCTGCTTCGGGAACCTCGAAGACCAGCTCATCGTGGATCTGCAGGATGAGCTCGGTCTTCCGCTTCTCCTGGATCAGGCGCCGGTGAATCCGGATCATCGCCACCTTGATCAGGTCAGCGGCAGTGCCTTGAATCGGGGCGTTGATGGCGATCCGCTCGGCGAACTGGCGCACGCTGCGGTTGGCGCTTTTGATATCAGGGAGGTATCGGCGCCGGTTCATGAGCGTGATCACGTACCCCTTCTCCCGCGCAGCCTCCAGGGAGGCATTGATGTAATCCCGAACCCCGTGGTACTTCTGAAAATAGTTGGCGATGTAGGCTTGAGCCACTCCGGGCTCAATGCCCAGCTCCTTCGCCAGGCCAAAGGCGCTCATCCCGTAGATGATCCCGAAGTTGATGACTTTGGCCAGCCGCCGCATCTCCGGGTTCACCTGCTCGGGAGAGACATGGAAGATTTCCGCCGCCGTGGAGGAATGGACATCCAGGCCCTTCTGGAAGGTCTCCACCAGGAAAGAATCCCGCGACAGATGAGCCAGAATCCGGAGCTCGATCTGCGAATAATCCGCGGACAAAAGCACGTGCCCTTTGGCCGACGGAATGAAAGCTTTCCGGATCTCGCGCCCCATTTCCGTGCGGANNTGGAGGTTGGGGTCGCTGCTGGACAGACGGCCGGTAGCGGTTACCGTCTGGTTGAAAGAGGTGTGGATTCTACCCGTCTTCGGGTTTACGAGCTGGGGCAGCGCATCCACATAGGTCGATTTCAGNNNTTGGTGCGTTTGCCTCCCGGGAGCTTGAGCTTCTCAAAAAGGACTTTTCCCAATTGCTGGGGGGAGTTGATGTTGAAGGATTCGCCCGCCAGGTCGAAAATCTCCTGCGAGATCCGCTCCATCTCTTTCTCAAACTCCCTGGACATCACCCCCAGGAGGGGCACATCCAGCCTGACCCCGTTCATCTCCATGGCGGCCAGGACCTCGATCAGGGGAATCTCCACCTCGTGGAAAAGCTCGGCAAAGCCGTCGGCCTCGACCTTCGGCATGAGGAGATTGGCCAGAAGCAGGGTCAGGTCGGCATCCTCGCAGGAATAACGGCAGGCTTTCTCCACTTCTACCTGGCTGAAAGGAATCTGCTTGGCTCCGCTGCCGGCCACGTCGGAATAAGTGATGATCTGGCGGTCCAGGTGTTCCCGGGCGAGCTCTTCCAGACTGTGGCGGTGTCTGGACGGGTTCAGAAGGTAAGAGGCGATCATGGTGTCGCCGGCGATCCCCCGGAGATGCACCCCCGAATTGGCCAGGAGGATATAATCGTACTTGATATTCTGCCCGTACTTCTTCACCCCGGGGTCTTCCAGCAGAGGACGGAGGGCCTGGAGCACCTCTTCCCGGGAAAGCTGCCCGGGAGCCCCCGGGTAGTCATGGCCCACGGGAAGGTAATAGGCCTGGTGGGGTTGAAAAGAAAACGAAAGGCCCACGATCTCCGCCCTCATGGGCTCGATGGAGGTAGACTCGAGATCCAGGGCAAAGACTCCCGCCTTTTCCAGATTCCGGACCAGGTCTCCAAATTCCTCCCGGGTGGTGACCAGCCGGTAGTCATCCTCCCGGTGGTCCGGTTTGAGGGAGAAGTCTTTCAGCAGCTTGGAAAACTCCATCTCCTTGAAAATGGCCTGCAGAGCCTTCCGGTCAGGTTCCCCCATTCTCAATTCTTGCAGCCCCCAATCCACCGGGGCATTTAAATCCAGGGTCGCCAGCTCCCGGCTCAACCGGGCCTGTTCGGCATGCCGCTCCAGGAGTGCTCGGACCTTGGCGCTCTTGACTTTATAGACATNNGCTCTTGACTTTATCGACATTCTTTAAGAGGTCCTCGATGGACCCGAATTCTTCAATAAGCTGGGCCGCTGTCTTGGGCCCGATCCCGGGAACCCCGGGAATGTTGTCCGTGGTATCTCCCATGAGCCCCATGACCTCAACCACTTTTTCGGGGGTAACGCCAAATCGCTCTTTTACCTCGGGAATCTGGTAGGTCTTCTCCTTCATGGGATCGTACATGGCGATTTGGGGGGTGATGAGCTGAAGCAGGTCTTTATCTCCCGAGACGATGATCGTTTCAGCCCCTGCCCTCTCCAGTTTTTTGGCCATGGCCGCGATCAGATCGTCGGCTTCATAGCC
>PMCE01000251.1:3226-4179 GCA_003154025.1 Syntrophaceae bacterium | reverse complement strand
AGCCCGAATGGCGGGCTGGTCATTTAACTCCCCCACCTTTACCCTTCCCCTCGAGGGGGGAGTGGCGGGAGGGGATGAAATGGCAGGAAAGAAGAAATGTCCAAGGAATACTCCCGCCTCCAGGTCGCTCCCCGGGGGGATATCTGCTGGGTTACCATCCATCGTCCCGAAGACCGTAACTCCATCGACACCCCCTTGATGAGAGAACTGGACCGATTGTTGAAGGAGGTTGAGAAGACCCCCGCCCGGGCCATGGTTTTCACCGGCGCGGGGAGGACCCATTTCATCGGCGGAGCCGACGGAATCGAAATGATGCAGTGCGGTCCCCAGGACGCGAGGGCGTTTTCCTCCCGGATCCAGAAATTCTTCAACCGCATGGAAGCTTCCCCCCTGATCCTGTTGGCGGCGATTAACGGCCTGTGTTTCGGCGGAGGGTTTGAATTTGCCATGGCCTGCGACTTCCGGGTGGCCAGCGAAGAGGCGCGCATCGGCCTCCCGGAGGTGAAAGTCGGGATCATCCCCGGGGGAGGCGGAACGCAGCGGCTGCCGCGCCTAGTGGGAATGGGGCGGGCCATGGAGATGATCCTCAGCGGCAAGCTTTACAGGGGGAAGGAAGCCTTCGAGGCAGGGCTGGTCCATTCGGTGGCCTCTCCGGATCGGCTCTTGCAGGAAGCCGAAAGAATCCTGGAGCCCGTCCTGCGCAATCCTCAACACGCCTTGTCCGCGGCCAAAAGGGCCGTCCGGGCTTCGCAAAACCACTCCCTGGCCAGGGGCCTCCAGGTGGAAAGCGCAGCCTTCGGTCGATGTTTTGCCCATGATACCTTCCTCGATTTGATGCGCCTCCAGCTGAAGGAAGGGACCCTGAAGACGACGGTCAAATTCCCCAAATGGGTGCTCGAAGAAAGGAAGAAGAGGCCATGAAGGTGGTGGGAATTGCCGGAAGCCTGCGGCCC
>PMCE01000251.1:765-3169 GCA_003154025.1 Syntrophaceae bacterium | reverse complement strand
GGGTTGATTTTGGGGTCGCCGGTCTATCTGAGCTCGGTCGTCCCCCAAATGATGGCCTTTCTGGGCCGGGCGACCTTCGTGGCCTACTGGAACAATAAATTCCTGACTGGAAAGGTAGGTGGGCCGATCACCGTGGCAAGGAGAGCAGGCCACAACCTGGCCTTTTCCCAGCTTCTCCTCTGGTTCTTCATCAACGGTCTCATCGTGCCGGGTTCCACGTACTGGAATGTGGCCACCGCGGGCACGGGGGGCGCCCGGGATGCGGAGAAGGATGCGGAGGCGGTTGAGACCGTGACCAACTTCGCCCAGAACATGGCCAAGCTGATGAAAAAGCTTTTTCTTTAATTTCCTTAAAGGAAAGCCCCGGGTCTGCCGGCAGGAAACCCGCGAGTCGCGAGAACGCAAGGCGAGAAAAGCGTTTTCTCCATTACGCCTGATGCCCAGCGAATTCCGGTTTTATCCCCCTCGCGCCTCACGACTTGCGCCTTGCGGTTTTTGTTAAGGAGAGGGAGCAATGGCGGGAATCGGATTTTGGCTCACCAGGAGGGAACTCCTCCACGGAGGGCGCGAGGCGGTGGTGGACGGCCAGCGGCGGCTGAGCTATCAGGCGCTCAACGCTCGGGTCAACCAGCTGGCCTGCTCGCTCCAATCCATGGGGCTCAAGCACGGGGAACGATGCGCGGTCCTGGCCTACAACTGCCTAGAGTTCGTAGAGACTCTCTTTACCGCGGCCAAGCTGGGGCTGATCGTGGTACCCCTCAACTGGCGGCTTGCCCCCGCGGAGCTGGCCTTTATCCTCTCCGACAGCTCTACTGAAACGCTCCTTTTCGGTTCGGACTTTGCCGAAACCGTGGAGGCGCTCAAGGGGAAGACCCCCCTCCGGCGGTTCATCGCCTTCGGGTCCAAAGAAGTCCCGGGGGCCGTTTCCTACGAGAAGGCTCTGGCCGCTCAGGGGNNATCATGTACACGGCCGGGACCACGGGCCGTCCCAAAGGGGCGGTGCTCAGCCAGGGGGCCAGCTTCTGGAATGCGGTCAACATGTCCCTGTGCATCGACCTGACCTCTCAGGACCGGACCCTCACCGTTCTGCCGCTCTTCCATGTGGGCGGCATCGGCCTGTATACCCTCCCCACCCTGTATCAGGGAGGCACGGTGGTGATCCAAAGAGCTTTCGATCCCAAGGCGACCTTCCGTCTCCTTGAAGAGGAGCGCATCCAGGTGATGTTCGGAGTGCCGGCCATCTTCCTCTTTCTGATCCAGGACCCGGGCTTCCAATCCGGGGTCATGCGGCGCCTCCGGTCGCTCATGAGCGGAGGGGCCCCCCTGCCCGTCAGTTTGGTTCGCCAATACCATGAAGCCGGGATCATTCTCCAGCAGGGATTCGGCATGAGCGAGGCGGCTCCCGGCATCGCCGCCTTGGACCGGGACCGGGCCCTGACCAAGGCCGGCTCCATCGGCCGCCCCCTCTTTTTCATGGAAGTGAGGGTCGTGGACAACGACAACCGGGACCTTCCTCCGGGACGGGAGGGGGAACTCCTGATTCGCGGGCCCAACCTCATGCAAGGATACTGGAACCGGCCCGAGGCCACGGCTGAGGCTTTTACCGATGGATGGTTCCACTCGGGCGACCTGGCCCGGATGGACGAAGAGGGAGACCTCTACATCGTGGAGCGGAAGAAAGACATGTACATCTCCGGCGGGGAGAATGTCTACCCGGCGGAGGTGGAGAACGTCCTCTACGAACTGCCCCAGGTGGGGGAAGCAGCCGTGATCGGGGTGAAGGACCCGAAATGGGGAGAGGTGGGCCGGGCGATCCTGGTCCTCAAGCCAGGCCAATCGATCGGCGAGGGAGAGGTCCTTGACTTTCTGAAAAAGCGGTTGGCCAAATACAAAGTGCCGCGGAGCGTGGTCTTCGCGGACCAGCTGCCCCGGAATGCGGCGGGAAAGGTGCTCAAGAACGTCCTGCGGGAGAAATATCGGTGAGAAAGATTC
The DNA here is from genome assembly GCA_003154025.1 of Syntrophaceae bacterium. The sequence continues at coordinate 1,177 of PMCE01000251.1, read as the reverse complement.
CCTTTCCCGCAGATCAGGATGTGGATAGGATCCAGACCGCCGGGAATGGGGATTCCAAGACTTCGGAAAATCAAGACTGGAAGGCGCCAGCAAGGGGATCGACTCGCTCTTCAGTCTCGGGCGATGATTCTAAGCGGTAGAAGACATCCGGAAGGGATTTTGAAAAATCTCGTAGGAGGAGGTGCCGAATGAAGTACCCCAAGTTCCTGTGGTTGTGCGTGGCCGTCTTCGTTTCCATCTTTGTATTGGCGCCCGAAGGGGTTGCCCAGGGGCCCATCAAGCTGGGAGCCATCTTCCCCCTGGCTGACATCACCGGCGATCAGGGTGCCAAGGCCATGAAGCTGGCCGTAAAGGAGATCAACAAGGCCGGCGGGCTCCTGGGACGCCAGGTTGAGCTGATCGTCGTCGACGA
>PMCE01000251.1:0-737 GCA_003154025.1 Syntrophaceae bacterium | reverse complement strand
GGGGCGACAGCGGATTGGTACTTCCACCTCCATCCCTGGGATTACCAGCAGGGGGCCAGTTACCAGGAAGGGTGGAGCGAGATCAACAAAAAACGTCCGGAGGTGAAAATCAAAAACTGGTTTGCCGTCTATGAAGAAGGGGCCTTCGGCACCGCTTCCTTCAAGGCCAGCAAAGACATCTATAAAGACTGGATTAACATTGACGGCGAACCTTTCAAGAGCGCGGCCCAGGGCGGCGGCGATTATCGCACCGTGCTCCGGCACGCCAAAGAAGCCAAACCGGATATTTTCCTCTGGATCGGATACGACGCCGATGCCCTGCCCATCATGGAACAGTCCAAAGAGATCGGGTTCGTTCCCCCGATTTATGTCGGATCCCCCCCGGGGTGGCCGGCAGCCTTCGGCAAATCCCCCTTGTCCGAGGGGGTCGCTCTGTACGGGATGTGGGCTCCCTCCATCAAGGAGGTCAGCCCGGTGAGCAAACATTTCTGGGAAGCCTATATCAAAGAGTACAACCAGGAACCGGCCACCTATTTCGCTCCCCTGGCCTACACGAATGTCTTTTTTGTGGCCGAAGCGATCAAAAAAGCCAAGACGGTGGAAAAGGCCGCCCTGATCAAGGCGTTGGAGGAAACGAAGTATGTCTCCCCCGTGGGAGAGACCTTGAGCATCGCCCCCAGCAAAACGATCAAACATCAGGGTTTCACCAAGCAGAAGATCCTGCAGTGGCAGAAAGG
>PMCE01000558.1:31513-33432 GCA_003154025.1 Syntrophaceae bacterium | reverse complement strand
ATTCCAAAATTGATCAGGTTCGATTTGTGAATCCGGGCGAAAGACTCGGCGATCACCGCCCGGACTCCGAGATACCGAGGGCAGAGCGCGGCATGCTCCCGGCTGGACCCCTGGCCGTAATTTCGGCCTCCGAGAATAAATCCGGTCCCGGCTGCTTTGGCCCGACCCGGAAAGGATCGATCGATGTTGCCGAAAACATGTTCCGATATGGCCGGCACATTGGCCCGGAGTTTGAGGATATCGGCTCCGGCCGGGACAATGTCATCCGTGGTCACATTATCCCCCAAAGCCAGGAGTAATTCCCCTTCCAGCTTGCCCGGCAAGGGGCTGAACTGGGGCAGAGGAGGGATGTTGGGACCGCGGATGATCTCTACCGTTTCGCCTTCGAGAGCCGGCGGTACGATCATCCGGTCGTCGACGAGGAATCTCTGCGGAAGGTGAACCTGGACCGGCGCTCCCAGAGTGCGCGGGTCGGTGATTTTCCCCGCGACGGCCGAGGCCGCCGCGGTCTCGGGGCTTACCAGGTAGAGGTTTGCATCCGGCGTTCCGCTTCGGCCCGGAAAATTGCGGTTGGAAGTGCGCAGGGAGATTCCCCCTGACCGGGGGGCCTGGCCGACCCCGTTGCAGAAACCGCAGGTCGTTTCCACCAGCCTTGCCCCGGCGGCCAGCATGTTGGCCAGGGCCCCGCTTTCGACGAGACTGCGCAGAACCTGCCGGGAACCCGGAGCGATGATCAGACTCACCTCGGGAGGAACAAATTTCCCCTTCAAGATCGCCGCCACCCGAAACATGTCTTCCAGAGAAGAGTTGGTGCAAGACCCGATGGCCACCTGGTGAATCGCCTTCCCAGCCTCAGCAGCCACCGGGGCAATATTGTCGGGGGAATGCGGCCTGGCCGTCAAGGGTTCAATTTTGCTTAGGTCAATCAGCAGCTCGCCATCATACGGGGCATCCGCGTCCGCCGCTAACTCTATCCAGTCTCGGCCCCGGTCCTGGGCGGCGAAATAGCGCCTCGTGATTTCGTCGCTGGGGAAGATGGCGGTGATGGCCCCGGTCTCAATGCTCATATTGGCGATGGTGGCGCGCTCGGTGGCACTCAGGGTCTTTACTCCGTCTCCGCTGAACTCCAGGATTTTCCCCCGACCGCCGGATACGGTGAGGCGTCGGAGGATTTCCAGGGCCACATCTTTGGCCGAAGACCAGGGAGGAAGAGAACCGGTCAAACGGATTCTCNNCCCACCCCTCCGGCGGTGGTGGTGTGGCTGTCTGCTCCGAGGAGGACCTGGCCGGGCACGGAGAAACGCTCGAGGTTGACCTGATGGCAAATGCCGTTTCCGACCCGGGAGTAATAGAGGCCGAATTTGCGGCTGGCCGAGGCCAGGAAGTGGTGGTCGTCCATGTTTTCGAAACTGACCTGAAGGGTGTTGTGATCGGAATAGGTGAGGGACCGTTTGGTCTTCACCCTTCCGGTGCCAATGGCCTCGTACTGGAGCATGGCCATCTGTCCGGTGGCGTCATGGATCAGAGTCTGATCGATGCTTATGCCGATTTCCGACCCGGGGGTCATTTGGCCCTGGGCTAGATGGCTAGACATGATCTTCTGGACCAGGTTTTTTCCCATTTTCAGTTCCTTTCTTTCAGCCCCTTGGGGACGGGGAGGGAGAATGCCCGGGCATTCTACTTCTTCTGGTAAAAGACAGCCAGCTTGGGGCCGATTTTTTCCTCGAACAATTTGATCTCTTCCTTGACTCCCTGGGCATCCTTGAAGACGGGCTGGTAGGCGATTTTCTGGCAGAACTGGACATACTCAGGGTCCTTGACCGCCTTTTCCAGGCCTTTCGTCAGGATGCCCATGATATTCGGGGGCAGGTTGGAAGGGCCGAGAAGGTCGAAGGTCAGAAGATAGCTGATATCCAGCA
>PMCE01000558.1:25382-31478 GCA_003154025.1 Syntrophaceae bacterium | reverse complement strand
AGCGCGGTTCCGCTGGGCCCGGCGCCCGCAAAAGGAACGTATCGGACATCCACTCCGGCAGCCTTGGCCGTTTCCAGGACCAGGAGGTTCATCAAACCCCCGGCCCCGGGTCCTCCGCAAGTCAATTTCCCGGGGTTCTGTTTGGCATTCTTGGCTAGGTCTTCCCATGTTTTGAAGGGAGATTCGACTCTGACTTCGAAGAGTCCGGCCGGGGTTTCACCGCTCTGGCCGATGGGGGTCATTTTCTCCCACACTTTCGAATCATAGGTCCCGGAATAATAATACCCCTGAAGAGCGGCATGACCGGCCAACATCAAGGTGTAGCCGTCGGGCTCCGACCTTAACAGCTCCAAAGAACCCATCTTGGTGGAGCCGCCGGGGATATTCTCCACGACGATGGTGGTCTTGAGTTCTTTGCCGAGGGATTTCTGCAAAGCCCGGCCAACAAGGTCATTCGCCCCCCCGGCGGCGAAGGGAACGATCATTCTTACGGCCTTCGCCGGATAAGTCTGGCAAAGCCCACCGGATGCGCCGGCGAGCAAGAATAAAACCCCAACGAAAATAAAAAAGGGTTTTCTCCACATTCGATTCCCTCTCCTTCAATAAGTCGGTTCAGTACCCGGTTTCAGGCCATGTTCTTGATGATGGCCCGGCCGAATTCACTGCATTTAACCTGCGTGGCCCCCCTGAGCTGGCGGGCCAGGTCGTAGGTGACAATCTTGGCCTGAATGGTCTTCTGCAGGGCGGTCTGGATGGCCTCGGAGACTTCCTTCCAGCCGAGATAATCAAACATCAAAACGCCGGAGAGGATCACCGACCCGGGGTTGATCGCATCCTTGCCGGCATATTTCGGGGCGGTCCCGTGGGTGGCTTCGAAAACGGCCAACCCATCCCCGATATTCGCTCCGGGGGCCATCCCCAGGCCGCCGATCTCTGCGGCCAGGGCATCGGACATGTAGTCCCCGTTGAGGTTGGGCATGGCCAGAACGCTGTATTCGTCGGGTCGAAGGAGAATCTGCTGAAACATGGCGTCGGTGATCCGGTCTTTGATGACCACCTTTCCCCCCGCGTTGCCGTCGGGCGGGAGTTCGGATTCCATGATCGTCTGGCCGGAAAATTCCTCGCGAGCCAGCTCGTAACCCCAGTCACGAAAGGCGCCCTCGGTGAATTTCAGGATGTTTCCCTTGTGGACCAGGGTCACGCTCGGGCAGTGGCGGTCCAGAGCCCAGCGGATGGCCATCCGGATCAACCGCTTGGAATTGAAGGGACTCATGGGCTTGATGCCGATGGCCGAGTCCATCCGGACCTGCTGGCCCATCTCCTTTCGGAGGAATTCAACGACCTTGACGGCCTCGGGGGAACCGGAAGGCCATTCGATGCCGGCATAGAGGTCTTCCACGTTTTCCCGGAAGACGATCATGTCGACCTTCTCCGGCTCCCGCAGGGGACTGGGAACACCCGGGATGTACTTGACGGGCCGGATACAGGTGTAGAGGTCGAGCTTCTGGCGGATGGCCACGTTGAGGCTGCGCATTCCCCCGCCTATCGGGGTTCCCAGAGGCCCCTTGATCCCGATGCGGTATTTCTTGAAACTCTCCAGAGTTTCGTCCGGGAGCCACTGGCCCGTTTTGGCGTGGCCCTTCTCCCCGGCGAGAACTTCAATCCAGTGGACGCCTCGCTTGCCACGATAGGCTTTCTTTACCGCCGCATCGAACACGGCGACCGAAGCCTTCCAGATGTCGGGGCCGACGCCGTCCCCTTCGATAAAGGGAATGATGACGTGATCGGGCACGATCAGACGGTTGTCCGGGCCCAGTTGAATGATTGCTGGCGTACCAGGCATTCCTCTACCTCCTTAGAATCTGTTAAGTTGGGGTGCAAGGTTGATGAAATCGTAAAAAGTCAAAAAAACCCCTCTCCATCGAGAGAGATAGTTGGGGTTGAGGGTGAAGAATCGAGAAATGCCGGCATATTATCNNAGAGCATCCTGGTTAAGATTTCCGGGATTCCGGGGGTCGAGCGGGCAAGCAAATCTTGACCCATGTTCTCCCCTTTGATCCCGGGAGACCTTGACGCCTCGAAACCTATTCTGGAATCCATCCACCCAAAGATTATCTTACAGGGTTTTGGGTACCGCCGTAAAGGTGACATTCCACAAATCCTCCCTCCACCAGCACAGAATGGGGGGACTCCTGAGAGCAGCCAGCGGTGGCTTGGCGGCAGCGGGGATGAAAAGTGCAGCCGGGGGGCAACTCCAGAGGATTCGGAAAAGCCGCGCCCAGTTGGGTATCGGGAATTCTTCGTCCCGGCTGAGGAACCATGACCGAAGCGAGCAGGGCCCTGGTGTAAGGATGGCGAGGGTTCCGGAAGATCTGATCCGTCTCCCCCCCTTCCACGATCCTCCCCAGGTACATGACCGCCATCCGGGTGGCCATGTGCTCCACCACCGCCAGGTTGTGGCTGATGAGCATGTAAGTCAGCCCGAGTTCTTTCCGGAAGTCAAGGAGCAGGTTTAAAATCTGGGCATGGCCTGGACGCTAACCGCCAGAGTAAGACAGAGTCGGTCCACCCGGCTGTTGGGACGCATGGCCGCGAAGGCGCCCAGGGGAATGGCCAGGAGGAGCCCAAAGACCATCCCGCACAAATCCAGGGTCAGGGTGGTTCCGATGCGGGACCGGATGATCTGGGTCACGGGCACGTGAAGGTAGTGGCTTTTGCCCAGGTCTCCGCGCAGCGCCCGGCCCAGCCAGTCGAAGTGCTGAACCACCAGAGTCCGGTCAAACCCGTATTCTTTGCGGATGGTTTCGATTTGCTCGCTGCTGGCCGTCTCCCCGGCCATAGCCACGGCCGGGTCCTTGGAAAGGTGCAGAAGCGCGTAGGTCAGCATGGAGACCGTAAGGGCCACCAGGATGGCCAGCAGGATTCTTTTCAAGGTGAAGATGAGCATGAGTTTCTCTCTATGGTTCCACCTCGACCCGCGAGGGACCGGCGATAGAAGAAAAAGACTGAGCCGGTAACCTGCTTGCGGCCAGCGGGGATCACAAATTGCGGCGGCTCATCGGTGGTTGCATGAAGTCCAGCGGGGAAGGGCGTTAGCATAATTTCATTCAAAACCACGGGAAATTCCGGCCTCCAGCCCAAACGAAGATTTCCTTGGAAGCCCTGCTGTATTTTGCCGGGTCGCCCTCCGCATCGAGATTGCCATCCGGGTGGACACGCTTGACTCTTTTCCTCCGGCGCGAACCGAACGTTCTCAAAAATGTTTAACCATAAAGTTAAAGAAAAAACAATCTCCTTCCCCGGATGNNATGTTGAAGCTGGTGACTTTGAATCCGGCCCAAAGACTGGGCGTCTTTCCCGCCAAAGGAAGCTTGGAAGAGGGGAAGAATGCGGGCCTGTTGATTTTATGCGCGGATCTCAAGATCGAAACCGTTCTGGCCGGAGGCCGGCCGATGATTCACCAAGGCAAAGTTCTGCTCAAAGTGACTTTTGAAGATTGAAGGAAAAAGGCCAGGCCGCCAATCACCAAAAACGGGCCATAGCTTAAGACCGAAACAAAAAAACGGATGGAACTGTGCTTCTCCCTCCTGAGGAATGAGATAAGGAACTTAAAATAGTGCCCGGCAAATATTTCCTGTGAATTAAAAAACAGGTGCGCAAAATTTTATATTTATAGTTCCGGAGAAAATAAAGTATTTTCTCCGGGTACTTAAAAAATATATAGTATTCAATACGTTAATACATTACTTGGATAGTAAAAAACAAAAAATGAATTTGCGTTCATTTTTTTCTTGACAATATTATCATCTGTGAATAAAATCACAATTGTATTAAATAAGAATATCAGTGGGTGAAAAGTTGGCCTCCGAGAAGAACGGTAAAAAGATATCCATCCAAACGGTCGAGCGACTGAGCACTTACCGGAAGATTCTTGAGGAGCTCCACAATGAAGGAGTCACCCATGTCTATTCCCACCAGTTCGCCAAGCTTGTTGGGGTGACGCCCGCCCAACTGCGCCGCGACCTCGCCTCCTTCGGGTCCTTCGGGAACATCTCCAGGGGCTATAACGTATACCAAATGATATTGACCCTGAGCCGGCTCCTGGGAACGGACACGGTTCAGCCAGTAGCCCTCATCGGGATGGGGAACCTGGGTCGTGCCATCCTGGCTTACCGCGGGTTTGAAGAAAGGGGATTCCATATCGCCGTCGTTTTCGACATGGATAGCGAAAAGGTAGGCAGGGTTTTTGCCGGTCGACGCTGCTTTCACCTGAATGTCCTGGAAACTGTGCTCCCGGATTATCAGCCGTCCATCGCGATTCTGGCCTGTGGGTCTCAGGGACTCCAGAATATTGTGGAACGGCTGGGAAAATCCGGGGTCCGGGGGATCATCAATTTTGTTCCTAAGAGAATTATTCCAATTAGGGGAATGTATGTTGAAGATGTTGATATTTCAGCAAAAATGGAAAAATTATCATTTTTGTTAAGGGCTCAAAACGGAGGAGTAAATTGACGGGAAAAGTTATTTTTAACTTATTTGTGAAAAAATTCACTATTCTTTAAAGAAAAAAGTTTTAGCTGACGAAAGACTAACAGTAGTCAAAAAAAGAAAAAAGGAGAAAGAAAATGGCTACCGAAAAAAAGAATATCCTAATGATCGATGACGACAAGGACTTCGTCCTCTCCACCAAAACCTTCCTGGAAGGGCGGGGGTTCCAAGTGGAAACCGCCCACAATGGAACTGACGGATGGGAAAAGATCAAGGCGGGCAAGGCGGACCTCCTCGTTCTCGACATCATGATGGATACCGACAACGAAGGGTTCAACCTCGCCTACAAAATGAAAGAGAATGAAAAAACCAAGAAGATCCCCATCATTATTGTTTCCGGGTTCTCCCAGTACCTCAAGGAGAAAATGGATCAATTCGAATTCGTCATGGGCCGGGACTGGCCTGCCGCCGCTCAAATGGACAAACCGATCAACCTGAAAGAACTGGCCACCACCATCGGCCGTATTTTGGGCTGAGAGCCGAGCATTTTTTCCGAAGAATTATTTTGCCAAAAGGGAGATACAAACCCATGCGGACAACAGCAGATATCATCGTGGAGCATGCCCCTCTAACCCTGGAAAGCCTGATCCCGCTCCTCCAAGACGTCCAGGAAGACAACGGGTTCCTCGCTCCGGAGGCTATGGAGGAGATCGCCGCCGCGGTTAAAGTTCCGGTGAGCAAAGTGTTCGGGGTGGCGACCTTTTACCGACAATTCCGGTTCGCCCCTCTGGGAGAACACGTCATCCACCTTTGCCGTGGGACGGCTTGCCACGTCAAGTACAGCGCCGCCCTCGGAGAGCATCTCCACCGCCGCCTGAGGATCGGGGCGGACGGGAACTCCCGGGACGGCCGCTTCTCCTTGATCAAAATCGCCTGCCTGGGGGCCTGTTCCATCGCCCCGGTCATGAAGCTGGATGATGAATTCTACGGTCATCTGACCCCTGAAAAAGTCGACAAAATCCTGAACACCTTCGAGGTTGAAAAATGAAAGCATCGCACTTAATCGACCCTTGCTGTGGCGAATGCCGGCATTCCAAAACCAACCCCTGCCGGCACCTGATCGAATGCATCGCCAAAGGGCCCATCTGCCACAACCGGGAGGAGTGCCGTAACCTGCGTGCCGGAAGGCGGGCCCTGGCTCAGAGGGGCGGAGAAGGCACGCTTCTCTTCGTGGGAACGGGCACCTGCGGACTGGCCAACGGGGCCGGAAAAATCATGAAGCAGATCGAATCGTTCCTGGCCGCGGAAAATATTTCGGCCAAGGTCATCGAAGTGGGCTGTGTGGGGTACTGCCAGCGGGAAGTCTTCGTGGACCTGGTCATGGAGAACGGAACCCGCCTTTCCTACTGTGACCTTACTCCCGAAAACGCCCATGAATTCCTGGAAGAAGTTTTTGTCCGCAAGAACTACAAGAACCGGTTCCTCCTGGGCCAGGTCGGCAACGGCCGGGGCCCCTTGGCCGACGTTCCCTCGGTGAACGAGGTTCCCTTCTTCCGCAAGCAGAAAAAGGTGGTCCTGGAAAACTGCGGGCAGATCGACCCATCGTCC
>PMCE01000558.1:0-25342 GCA_003154025.1 Syntrophaceae bacterium | reverse complement strand
GGGGCTTTCATGGACCGGGCGGTCCTCGAAGGGGACCCCTTCCGGGTGCTCGAGGGCATGGTCATCGCCGCCTATGCGGTCGGGGCCAGCCAGGGGTACATCTATTGCCGGGCTGAATATCCCCATGCTCTCAAACGCCTCCGGGGAGCCATCGACCAATGCCGCGAAGCGGGCCTGCTGGGAAACAACATTCTCGACAGCGTCTTCTCCTTCGACGTAAAGATCAAGCAGGGAGCCGGGGCTTTCGTGTGCGGCGAAGAGACGGCCATCCTGGCGAGCATCGAAGGGGGACGGGGGATGCCCAGGCCCCGGCCGCCTTTCCCGGCGGTGAGCGGGCTTCACGGCAAACCCACGGTGCTGAATAACGTGGAGACGCTGGCCAACGTATCCATGATCATCGAAAACGGGGCCCCGTGGTTCAAGGGGCTGGGCCTGGGAGAAGCCGCCGGGACGAAGGTCTTCGCCCTGAGCGGAACCATCCAGAACACGGGCCTGGTGGAGGTGCCCATCGGAATTCCGCTCCGGGAGATCATTTTTGACATCGGGGGCGGCGCCCTCCCCGGACACCGGATCAAGGCCGTGCAGATCGGCGGTCCCAGCGGCGGGTGCATCCCGGAAGACAAAATGGACATCCCCGTGGATTACTCCTCCCTCCAAACCCTGGGAGCGATGATGGGTTCGGGGGGAATGGTGGTCATGGACGAACGCTCCTGCATGGTGGACGTGGCCAAATACTTCATGGAGTTTTTGCGCAACGAGTCCTGCGGGAAATGCTCGCCCTGCCGGGAAGGGACCACGCGCATGTGCGAGATCCTGACCAGCCTGTCCGAGCGGCCGGTGGGAGATGAGATCCGCCGCCTGGAGAGGTTCCGGGGCATCCTGCACCTGCAGGAACTGGCCGAGACGGTGCGCGAAACCTCGCTCTGCGGACTGGGGCAGACGGCGGGCAACCCGGTTTTGAGCACCCTNNTGCCCCAGCGAGGCGATCGTGGGAGAGCGGAAGAAGGCCCATTACATCGTTAAAGACCAGTGCCTCGGCTGCGGATCTTGTAAAGACAACTGCCCGCAGCATGCGATCTTCGAAGTCCGTTAGGGGCGAACCCGAATACCGGGAAATCCAGGATTTCAGAGAAAAAGAAAAAGGACCAAGAGATGATAACGATCAATGAAAAACCGGTTGAATGTAAAGCAGGAGAAACCGTCCTTCAGGCCGCCGGCCGAGCGGGGATCCATATTCCCCACCTCTGCGTCTTCGACGGGGCTCCCTCGCCGCCGGGCGCCTGCCGGGTCTGCGTCGTGGAGGTGGAGGGGATGCCCCGTCTGCAACCCAGTTGCACCCTGCCGGTCCGGGATGGTATGGTGATTAAGACTCATTCTCCCCGTGTGCAGAAGGCGCGGCGGAACATCGTGGAGCTGCTTTTGGCCAGCCATCCCGATGACTGCCTATTCTGCCAGCGGAACGGGGACTGCGAGCTGTCCGCCCTGGCCAACGATCTCGGCGTACGCGAGAGGCGTTATTCGGGGATCAAGAAAGGGCATTCCCTGGACCTCTCATCCCCTTCCATCGTCCGGGACCCGAATAAGTGCATCCTCTGCGGGCGATGCGTCACCGTCTGCCACCAGGTGCAGGGGGTGGGGGCGATCGACTTCACCGGCCGCGGCTATGAAACCCGGATCGCCACGGCTTTCTACCCGGGGTTGAATGTTTCGGGTTGCATCTTCTGCGGGCAATGCATACGGGTCTGCCCCACGGGAGCCCTCATCGAAAAGAACCAAGTGGACCTGGTGGTCAAGGCTCTGGGAGACCCGAAAAAATTGGTGGTGGCCCAGGTGGCGCCGGCGGTTCCGGTCACCCTGATGGAGGAAGGAAAGGCGGGCTCGCCTTTTGAGGTTCTGGAGATCCTCTCCGGAGCCCTGCAGAAGATCGGTTTCCACGCGGTCTTTGACACCTCTTTCGCCGCCGACCTAACGATTATGGAGGAGGTATCCGAGCTGGCGCAGCGGGTGAAGACGGGGGGGGTCCTCCCCATGTTCACCAGTTGTTCGCCGGGCTGGATCCGGTACGTGGAAATCCACCGCCCGGAGCTGATTCCGCACCTGTCGACCTGCAAGTCCCCCCAGCAGATGACGGGAGCCCTGATCAAGGAACTCTACCCGAAGAAGGTAGACACCAAAGGGCGGGAAATCTTCTCTGTGTCGATCATGCCCTGCACGGCGAAGAAATTCGAAGCGGAGGACCTGGGGGATATCGATGCCGTCCTGACGACCCGGGAGGTGGAGGAACTTCTCCGCCGCTTCGGAGTGAAACTGGACCCCGAGGGGCCTAAAGCCTCGCTGGACCTTCCCTTCGCGGAAGCCACCGGGGCCGGCCGGATCTTCGGCGGCACGGGCGGGGTCATGGAGGCGGCCATCCGCACGGCGCACAAAATGCTCACCGGGTCCGAGCTGAAAGACGGGCCGAAAGTGGCCGAGGTAAGGGGCGCCGCGCGACTGAAGGTTTTCACCATCGATATCGGAGGAACTCCCCTGAATTTCGCCGTGGTCAACGGGTTGGGGGAGGCCAAGAGCATCGTGGATGGAGTGCTTCAGGGGAACTCCAACCTTCATTTTGTGGAGGTCATGACCTGCCCCGGAGGCTGCGTGGGGGGCGGGGGGCAGCCTTACCATACGGATACGGAAGCGGTCAAGAAGAGACTGCAGCGCCTCTACGAGGTGGACCGCAAGTCGAAAAAACGCCTGTCCCATGAAAACGAGCAGGTGAAGACTCTCTACCGGGAACATCTCGGCGAACCCCTGGGAAAGATGAGTCACCGCCTCCTCCATCGAAAATACGTGAACCGTAAAGCCCTGGCGGCGGCGGAAAAAGAACCGAAGAGGGAGCATCCCAAAACGGCCCATGTTTGAGACCATCCTGACCATCGAACAGAACTGCCGGCGTTGCTACACCTGCGTTCGGGATTGTCCGGCCAAGGCGATCAAGATCGTCGAAGAACAGGCCTCGGTCGTGGCGGAACGCTGCGTGGCCTGCGGCAACTGCACGGTGGTCTGCTCGCAGCACGCCAAGACCTACGTGAGCGGCCTGGAGCTGACCCGGAAGTTTCTGCAGGAGGGCAAACCCGTGGCCGCTCTGCTGGCCCCCTCCTTCCCGGCGGAGTTTCCCAACGCGGCTCCCCGCCAGGTGGTCAGCGCGCTCAAGGATCTGGGGTTTCGCTACGTCGTGGAAGTGGGCTACGGGGCCGACCTGGTGAGCGCCGCGTACGTGGAATTCCTAAAGACCCATCCGGAAGGCCCATGGATCGCCTCGGCCTGCGCGGCCCTGGTGGAATACGTCCGCAAATACCACCCGGACCTCACCTCCCGCCTGGTTCCCATTGTCTCCCCCATGATGGCCACGGCCATGGCGGTCAAGGAGATGTACGAGGAGAACCCGCTCTGCGTCTTCATCGGACCGTGCGTGGCCAAGAAGCTGGAGGCCTGGCATCCTTCTTCCCCTCCAGTGGTGGATGAAGTGCTGACTTTCAAAGAAGTGCGCCGCCTCTTTCTGGAGAAAGGGATCGTCCTGGAGAAGAGGAGGCTGGAAAGCTTCGATCCTCCGGAGGCCGGTATGGGGAGGGCCTTTCCGCTCATCGGGGGACTGGTCAAGAGCGCGGCCCTGGACCGGGATTTACTCGACCCGGGCATCATCGAAGTAAGCGGCCACCAGGAGGTTATCGAGGTCTTGAAGGACCTTTCCCATGGGGAGATCAAGCCGATTTTGGTCGAGGCCCTCATGTGCCAGGGATGCCACGACGGACCGGGAATGACCAAGCATGAACACCGCTTAAACCGCAAGGATGTGGTCAAAAAATACGTCAATGAGGCCAGACGGCAGGCGATGGCCCCCCAGCCCCAAAAGAGGGGACCGGAAAAAGCCATTCCCCAGATCCCCTTTTCTGCCCTGGAAAGGGTTTTTCTCCCCGAGGACCGGCGCCTGCCCGAACCCACCGAGGAGGAAATCCGTGCCATTCTGGTCAGGACCAATAAATTCGTACCCCAGGATGAACTGAACTGCAAGGCCTGCGGGTACGATACCTGTCGTCAGAAGGCGATCGCTTCCTTCCACGGGCTGGCCGAGGAGGCCATGTGCCTGCCCTTCATGATCGAGCAGGCCGAGCGGGTCTGCCACGAGCTCAAGATTCCCTGGACGGAGATCCGCGCGGTACACCGGCACCTGATCAACACGGAGAAACTNNCAGAGGAAACTCAAGGAGAGAACCGACCTGTCCCATGACCTCAACCTGCTGGTGGAAGAGTCCAACCGCTGCAAGAAGATCGTGGGCGGGCTCCTGGATTTTGCCCGGCAGAACCGGGTGCGGATGGAGGGGGTGAACCTGGGAGAGTTGCTCCAGCGGATCGTGAACGTCTCTTTCGACAGTTTAAAAATGGCGGATAAGAAGATCCGCCTGGTCTTGGAGAATGAATCCTCGGGTCCCACGGCCGACGTGGACCGGGATCAGTTGACCCAGGTGATCGTGAACCTGATCAAGAACGCCATTGAAGCCATGGACGGGAAGGGGGGCGAGATTCGCGTCAAGGCCGAGGACCTTCCCGAACCGGGGCGGGTTCATATCACCGTGGCGGATCAGGGCTGCGGGATTCCCCCGGAGGACCGGGAGAGGATCTTTCAACCCTTCTTCACCACCAAGAACATCGGCAAGGGGGTGGGCCTGGGGTTGCCCATCTGTTACGGGATCGTGAAAATGCACCGCGGAAACATCTGGTACGATTCCGTGGTGGATCAAGGAACCGTCTTCCATATCGAGTTACCCAAGATACAGTCAATGGCAGGAAGGAGCATGCTATCATGAGTGCGGGAAAGAAAATTCTTTTCGTGGACGACGACCGGGATTTCCTCAGGAGTCAGAGTATCCTGTTTTCCAGCCGGGGCTACCGGGTTCTCACCGCCGAGAGCGGGGAAGAAGCGTTGAAGCTTCTGGAGAATGAGGTCCCGGATATCATCTTTCTGGACCTGATGATGGAGCACTACGACACCGGTTTTACCCTGAGCTTCCAGATCCGCAAGGACGATCGGTTCAAGAATGTACCCCTGGTCATGCTTTCCGGGGTGGCCTCGCAGACGGGCCGCCGTTTTGACAAGCAGACCGATGAGCTGAAGAAATGGTCCAAGCTGGATGCCTTTATGGACAAGCCGGTCACCGGCAAACAACTCCTCAAAGTGGTGGAAGAAAAACTGGGCCTGGCGGCTCTGGATGCGCATTAGCAGGGTGCTGAAAATTTTTTTTGGGTGTCATTGCGACCCCGCTTTTAGCGGGGGAAACAATCCCATTCGTAATAGAATCAAACATTTTGAGGTTGCCGCGCCGGCCCGCGCTTCGCGGGGCTCCTCGCAATGACTGCCAGAATTGAGTTTTACTGCAAACTTTTTTCCTTTGGCGGAAGGAATCGTGCTCAAAATAGTAACAAATTGTAGGAGTCATTACGCCCTGGGTGTGACCGCCCCTGCAATATCTTCTTGGTTCCGGCTATGCCGGGTTAAGGTTCAGCGATGAGCAAGGGAAGAGTGCTGGTGGTGGACGATGAATACGGAATCCGCAGCGGGGTGGACCAGATCCTAGAACTTGAGGGCTATGAGGTAGAGGAGGCGGAAACGGGGGAAGAGGCCCTGCGGGTCCTCGAAGGTCCCCCCTTTGATATTGTTCTCATCGACTATCGCCTGCCGGACACCGATGGGCTGACTCTCCTCCAGACCATTCGCAAGCGGAAGCTGGATATCATGACCTGCATGATCACGGCCTACGCCAACATCGAAACGGCCATCGCCGCCACCCGGCAGGGGATCGATTTCTTCCTTCCGAAACCCTTCTCGCCCGAGGACCTGATCGGCGTAACCGAGACGCTCATTCGCCACAAGTCCCTCCGCAGGGAAGCGGAGGAGCTGAAGAGGGCCCATGAGGCGAGCCTCCTGGCCCTGGCCTCGGAAAAAAGCCAGACCCATTCCCTGGTGACCAGCCTGCGCGATGCGGTTCTGGTGGTCAACCGCAACGGGGAGGTGGTCCTGGCTAACCCGGCCATGGGCAAACTTCTCCAGAAAGAAGAAGCCGGTCTTCTGCGGAAACCGGCCGGGGAAGTTCTGGCGGCGGAGCCCTTTGCCCCCCTCCGGGCCGCTCTCGGGCAGGTAACCGATGAGAACACGGTGTTCGAAATTGAATCGGGGGACCAGCAGTTCATGGTGAGCGTGACTCCCTTCCACTCGGAGAAGGGGGAAGTGCTGGGCCATATCGCCACGATTTCGGACATCTCCGAAGTGCGCCGGCTGGCCCTGGAGAAATCCCGCTTCATCCGCACCATGATCCATGAATTCCGTTCGCCCATGGGAGCGGTCAAGAGCATCCTGGAAGTGGCCCTGGACAAGAGCATGGGCGATGGGTTGGAGCCTTACCTCCCGCTGCTGGACCGGGCGGAAAAGCGCCTGGACGGCCTGGTGGAGCTGATCGGAAACCTCCTCTCCCTGTCCAAGATTGAGATCGAAGGGAAGAAGAAGGTCGCTTTTGAGGCGGTGGACGCCTCGGGCGTAGTGGAAGAGGTCATTGAGCTCTACCGGGAAAAGGTGCAGGCCAGGAATTTGCGGGTGGAAGTCCAGGTGGACCCCGGGATGCCGCGGATCGCCGTCCCGGCCGAAGACCTGCGGACCCTGCTGGTGAACCTGGTCGGCAACGCCATCAAGTATAACCGTGACGGCGGGACAGTGGGNNAAGAAAGAGACCCGGGACATCGAGGGAAATGGCCTGGGGCTGGCCATCGTCAAGCGGCTCGTGGAGCGCGCCTCGGGGAAGATCGAAGTCCGAAGCAATGAAGGAGTGGGCTCCACCTTCTCCGTTTTTCTCCCTTTGAACCAAGCCCGCTGATCCTTTTCCCAACCCAAGGGCCTGGCCTCCGGAGGATGAGTCGGGAGCCGGGCTCTACCCTTTTTTCTTTTCTCTCTATTCCGAATTCCCGCAGCCTGAACCCGGGCCCCCCCCATAAACCCAAGCCGATATCAAAGACGCCTCCAAGCATCCGTTCCCCCTAAGCGAGCGATCGAATTTCTCCGGAGGATTCCGCTTGTCAACTTGGAGCGGAATCGCTACCATGGGCTGGAAAAAAGCTGCGGGACCAGGAGGAGAGCGAACCTTGAAAAGGTCGATTTACCTAGGGTTGATGATCGCCGGGATTTTGATCGCCGCCTCCGTGGGTCTGAATTCCTGCTCCAAGGAAAAACCCCCTTACACGGGCTCAGGCAGCTGCCGTAGCTGCCCTGAGAAATAAATCCCTCCCGGAATCGGATCGGGCTAGGATCGGAGTCAAGCTGCAGGAACTGGCCGCTTCCAAAGTTCAAAAGTAAAACCGCCAGAACCGGAATTCCAGAAACTTTGGCGGTTAAAGTCAGGAGGAAATCAAGATGGGAAAGGAAATCGGCGGGAATCAATGTTTGATCGTTACTCCGCTGAAAGAGGATGAAACCGTCGACGAGCAAAGCACGAAAAAGATGATTGATTTCGTCATTGAGGGGGGAGTCCACGGGATCCTCGCACAGGGGAGCACGGGGGAAGGGTTCCTCTTCGATACGGACGAACGCAAGGCCTTTGCCGATCTCGTCGTCAGCCAGGTGAACGGGCGCGTCCCGGTCGGCTTCTGCGTGGAATCGTCCTCCACGGCCGTCTCGGTCGCACTTTCCAGATACGCCCAGAAAGCCGGTGTGGATTACCTCTTCACCACCGCTCCTTATCGACATCCCCATAAGGGAGCCGGGGTCTTCGAGCATTTCAAGGCGATCAACGAGGCGACGGATTTACCCGTCGCGATTTACGACGGAGGGGCCGGAGTTGAGTTAGGTCTTGACTTGCTCGAAAAGATCAGCCGCGAGCTTCCCCAGATCAAATACTGCAAAATCTTCCTCGAGAAGCCGGAGAAGATCGCTCAGATCGGGGATCGCTGCCAGGGCAGGATCGTTCCCTGGGCGGGCCATGACCGCCTGACCTACCTGATGTTGTGCTACGGGGCTTATGGGATGACCTCGGCCGCCAGCTGCATCATCCCTCGGGAAAATTCGAATATGTTCGATCTCGTAAAGGCAGGGAATTTGGAGGAGGCCAGAAAAATTTACCTTTCGAAAGTTTGCCCCTTAAATGCCATGGCTTTCTTCAGCGTGCTGGATTTTATCGCCGCT
This sequence comes from Syntrophaceae bacterium, assembly GCA_003154025.1. Next base: position 17,136 of record PMCE01000558.1, on the reverse strand, counting down.
TATAAATTGGCCCTTTACTGGATGGGGATGATCAAAACCCCCACGGTGCGCAAGCCGCTCGTTCAACTCGATTCAGTGATGCAACGGGAGCTTCGAGGCGCCCTGAGGTTTATCGGCAAGCTCTAAGACTTTTGCCCCTGACGCTCGAAAGGAAACCAGATTGAGCAAGAAGAACCGGATCCTCCTGGTCATGACCGTCTCGATGACCCTGGGGTATATGCCCTGGTATAACTTTTCCGCAGTCCTGAAATATCTGGCGGATGAATTCCATCTGAGCGCTTCCGATACCGGATGGATCCTGGCGGCGTTCCAGGCCGGATACGTGATCGTGGTGGGGGTCACGGGATGGCTGGGCGATCGCCTGAGCCTCAAAAAGATCGTCTTCTGGGCTACCCTGATTACCGGAGTATTTTCCACTCTCTTCGTTTGGGGGGCGCAAGGTAAAGAGAGCATTATTGCGTTGCGCCTAATCACCGGGCTTGCCGCCGGGGCGATTTATGTTCCCGGGATGGCCCTTTTATCACAGTGGTTTTCCTCCAGGGAGAGGGGGGGGGCCCTGGGAGCCTATACCGGCGCCCTCGTCGCCGCTTATGCCGGGGGATATTTAATTGCCGGTCGCCTGGCCGCCTCTTACGGGTGGAGAACCGGAATTTTATGGACCTCCCTCCCGGCAATTTTAGCAGCCATCCTCATCGCGCTCCTGGTCCGGGACGCACCATCGGGAGAAGAACACAAGGCCGGGGAAAAGAAGCTCGACCCTGCGCGGCCCGGCGGGGGGTCGCCCGGAAAGGAAGGGGGGAAGTTAGAATTCCTGGAGGCTCCGCCGGGTGGGTTCAAGGGCCCCGTCCTGATATCCGCGAGTTACATGGGGCACATGTGGGAGCTTTACGCCTTCTGGGGTTGGATCGGTCCATTTCTCGTTTCCGCGGCCCTGACCGTGGGGATGGCTCCTGATGAGGCGGTGAAATGGGGAGGGACCTTTGCCGCCGCGATCATCCTGATTGGAGCACCCGCTTCCTGGGGGTGGGGAATCGTGGCCGACAAGAAGGGAAGAACCTGGTCGATCATGGTGGCCAGCGTCCTGAGTGTAGGAGCGGAATGCTTCCTCGGGTTTCTCTATGGGCATTCTCTTGCCATTCTGGTTTTACTGGGGTGCTGGATTGGCTTCTGGGTGATCGCCGATTCGGCGATCTACAAAACCGGCCTCACCGAAATGGTCCTTCCCAGGATTCGGGCCACGAGTCTGGGCATTCAGTCGGTGGCGGGTTTTTTTGTCACCATTATTTCTCCCCTGGTGTTCGGCAAGATTCTGGAGCACTACAACGGGCCTGTGGCCGCCGCCCAGGTAAAAGTCTGGGGGCCCGCATTTCTGGTCCTGGGGATCGGAGGGGCGCTAGCCCCCGTGGTCGCCTGGATTCTGCGGAGGCAGAAACAGGCCCGACTCATGGCGGGAGGGAAAAAATAAGGGGTTGTCCGTCTCCCCGCCTTCTGCGATCTCCATCCCTTCCATTCCCCTGGTTGCTTACTGCGCAACTACTGCCAGCTTTCCGGTTAGAAAGAAATACCTGGGTCATCGAGGCTGGTGTAGGGGCGGTTCGCGAACCGCNNCATAAGGCTGCGCCACAAAAGGAACCCAGCAAAATCGTCAGGCGATATGTTGATGGACGAGTTATCAAGGGATACACGCAAAATTTTTATCCCGATAAGCCCACCTTCTATCTTTATAAGGGGCATCCCGAAACCTCGAAAAAGCGCTTACGGCTTTCGGTTCAAGATTTGAAGGCCATCTTCTTTGTCCGGGATTTTCTAGGAAATCCAAAATCCAAAGAGCCGAAGAAGATCCCTGATCGATTGAAAGTATTTGGCCGGAAGGTGGAAGTAATTTTTAAAGGCAATGAAGTGCTAGTCGGGTCCATTTTGAATTACGAGATCCAAGAAAGAGGGTTTTTCCCCTTCCCAACAATTCCCATTCCAATAATGTGATGATCTTTGCAGTATCAGAGGCCGTCCTCAACATTCGCTTCCTCTAGGTCTCTTTTTCCAGCCAGGGTTCNNTGGCATCTCCCTCCAAGAGCCACTAGATCTCCCAGGTTCCTTGGGTATACGATGTCCTGATCGGGGGTAATTTATTCCTGGCGGCTGGCCTCTTACCGATGTACCCGCACCCTCATCCGCAATGAAGCAAGGTGCGATGGATGAGGCCCTCGAACCATGCCTGGAGACGATAATTACGTAAAAAGCCGCAGTGCCCCCCGTGCCGTTCCACATGAACACGCAACTGATGATTTCCCTCCAGCGTGAGGAAGTCTTCCAGGGGGATGATCGGGTCATCGGCTGCGGTCAGGACGAGCAGCGGCACGGATAATTCGGAAAATCTCCGGCCGGTGAGCGTGTAAGTCTGGAAATATTCCTGCGCGGTTGGGTAGGGGGAATACCGGGGCAGGATGCGGTCCGTGATTTCCATGAGGCTTTTGCATTTCATCAAGTCATCGAAGCTGTACCGGTGGGGGAACAGGGATTGTTTCCTCAGCAGCGACTGCTTCCATTTTTTTAAAAAATAAGAACGATAGACAAAAAAACCCCGGTCCATGGCATCCGTCGCTTTTCGGGGGTCCAGAACCGGGCTGATGGCAAAGACGTGGCGGAGATTTCGGATCGGGTGCCGGCCATGACGCAGAGCCATCCGCATGGCGAAATTCCCCCCCAGGGAAAACCCCACGATGAAAAACGGGAGGTTTCCTCTCGTGTCGGCGATATTCTGAACGGCCCGATGAGTCTCCTCGATGAGGGAACTGTTAAAGAGCCCTTCATTGAGTCGGTGACTTCCGCCGTGGTCGCGGAGATTCAGGCGAAAAATATCATACCCCTTCCGGTAAAAATACCCCCCGGTGGTCAGCATATAGGTGGAGTCAGCCCCCCCCTCCCACCCGTGGAGAAGGAGAATCAATCCGCGGGAAGATCCTGCTTCCCGGCCCGTGTAAAATCCGAGCAGGCGGACGCCGTCTCCCGCATCGACCAGAACCTCGCGGGCCTTCCAATCCAACTGTTTCTTTCCCAGAGTTCGGATTTTCAGGCTGGATAAAATGGTCTGAAGATGAGGATTTCTCAAGCCAAACGGCGGAACAAAAGAGGTCAGGCTTTCATTTCTTGAATTTTTGAATCCAGGCAATATTCCGAGAGTTCCTTCCCATCGTTCGGCCGGTGCCGGGCCCATCTAGGCATCCGCCTCTTTCCGTAACTTCTTCCACCTGTCCGGAGATAGACCCCCGCGCTCCCTGTCTTCCCTGGGCTCGTTCGGCCTTAATAGATCTGGTCGTCGTTGACCGGTACGGAGAAGTTACCCTATGTCCCAATAAAGGCCAAGCATCATCCCCTGCCTATACGGAAAAGAGGATTCTGAAGACGCGGGCTCGCTGAGGAGCCCCACCCCTCCGGATCGCGGCCGAATCAACAACCTTCCCCGCGAGGGGTTTTCAAATTGCTTAGGAAAGCTAAAAAGCCTCTCTTTGTTAACCTTGGAGATTATTCTTATTATTGGGCCTGATGATAGTTATATCAACGAAATTCATCTTCCCCGATCATTGGGAGTCGATAATGTTTGCTCTGCGAAAGCTGCGAGATCTGCCGAAGACAAAGGCTTTTCTCTCGCCCGTTTCGCTCGAGGCCGCAGAGAGCGCAGAATAAGAAAAAATCCATTTTAGGGGGGTATTCAAAGGGGCTTGAACTCTGCCTTCCCTGCGTTCTCTGCGGCCTCGAGCGAGAGAAAATTGTTTTCATTTTCTGGTTCGGCCTTCAGGCGATGGACTCGGGAGGAACCTCCCGGGTCCGGACCAGATCTCGAATGCGGGAAGAAACCGGGAACCCGCTGACACATTGTACGGGGCAAGATGCGCAATCGCCGTACACTTGGGCGGACAGGCGGAGGCCCGCTAGAAGGTCTTGGGCCGCCCCTAGATTTCGGTAGCCATAAACATACATATAGGCCCGCATGAGATCGGGGTTGGGATTCCTCTCCGGCAACGCCTCCTGAAGAAAGAGCTTCAGGGGTTCCCAGGCGCAACGGCTCGAATCGGAAAGAAGATTCCGGCCATAGAGGAAGTACCGGCGCAGGATTTTCGGGATGCTAAAGACGACATGTCGGTGTTTCCTTGTAACTTTTTTCAATCTCCCCCATCAAAATTTTGATGCCGGTTTCCGCTGGAAGCTGAAAAGCCTTGTCTTGATAATCGAACGGCCTGCCGATCTTGACCCGTAGTCTCGACCTCTTATAAAGCAACCCCAAATGGCCAACCTTATGAGTATCAAAAATTGCAATAGGAATAATCGGGACCTCTGGAAACTGCGAGGCCAATTCTGCCGCTCCAATCTTTGGCTGGCCTAAACAATCTTCTCTTATACGTATTCCTTCGGGGAAAAACATAACCGACCCCCCTTCTCTCAAGATTTGTGAAGGTATCTTTAGGGATGCCGACAGCCCTTGACCTTTGCAGGCAGGAAAGGCCCCCACAGATTTGTAAAAAAGCCGGCCAAATGGATTCTTGAAAAATGTGTCTTTGGCAATAAACCGTAAAGGATATATTTTCGAAAAAAACGGGAAACAAAGCCCGACTATTAAAGGATCCAGAAAACTTTTATGGTTAGCGATAATGATAAGCGGCCCCCCTCTTATATCCTTGGCGTTTTCCCTGCCGTCTATTTCTAAATCTGCAAAAATGTGAAGAAGAAAATAAGCAAAAGTCAAAACAATCTTTTGGAAAAAATAATACAGTCCGTTTTGAATCCGGCTTCCGATCACAAAACCCCACCCTTCCATTTTTTCCAGACACCCCAGGCTAAATTCTAATGTTGGTTAAATCTGGATTTGTTATTTTCATCGCGGTCAGCGTTAAGAAAATATACGATAACCTTTTTTAAGATGACCAAGATGGTCATTTTAAATCATGAAAAACCCCCAAAACAGAAAATACCCGCATTCTTTACCATTTTTTTGACTAAATTTTCGTTGTTTTTAATTATTCTGGTTTCTTTACTTTGTCTGCCACAGGCCACCCTAATTCTAGTTGAAATTTGCTAAAATTCAATAAAGTTATAAAATAACTGGCCTCGGCCTACCACAAATTGAAACTATCGAGTACTGCTAGCTCGACTATTTCCATTTCCCAAAAGCATGTTGTGATATGAAATTCATCTATTCCAAGGGCTGGTGGCCTTCAGCGTCCTCCCGAAACTCAGGAATGGCTTCTCCGGGCTCTGCGGAAAAGGGGCCCATCCGAAAAACTTTATTATTTCCACTTGCTTCCCTCCGCCCTTTCCCATATACTCTCAGTATCCAGATTTATAATCCATCCCAAAAGGAGGTAAAAATGGCTAAGAAACCCATGACCAAGGCCGAGATCGTATCTTATTTTGCGAAAAAATTCGAGCTTTCCAAGAAGGCGGCAGCTGCAATCATTGACGAAGTGGCAGCTCTTGCTGTATCGGAAACAAAGAAAGCTGGCTCCTTTACCCTTCCTGGAATTGGGAAACTGGTCCTGGCCAAGAGGAAAGCTCGCCTGGGACGCAATCCGGCTACCGGAGCAACGATTAAGATCCCTGCCAAAACTGTTGTAAAAATAAGGATAGCTAAAGCGGCTAAAGAGGCTATCGTTCCAGGGAAGAAGTAATGAAGGGCGATCTACCGTAGGACTTTGGTCCATCTGCTTCTGGAAAGACAATCATTATTGCTTCAACTGAGGGTAATGCGACCTTTCCGGGGCAGGAGGAAGCTAAGGTCGGGTTGAACGTTTATCGCAAGGAATGAAATCGGCTTTTCAATAAAGCCGAAGCATCAAATCCCGATTTATTCTGGAAGCATGAAACAAAAGGAGGGTATTTCTGTGCCAGAAGGAAAAGTGAAGTGGTTTAACGAGAAAAAAGGCTTCGGTTTTATCGAGCAGGATAATGGGCCAGACCTTTTTGTCCATTATACCGCCATAACCAGTGAAGGTTTCAAGACCCTGTCGGAAGGCCAGCGGGTAAGTTTTGAGGTCGANNCCGAAGGCCAAGAACGTTCAGATTATTTAATTTGGGATCGAGCCTAATCAGAAAGGGACATCTTGTTTCCTGGGGATGTCCTTTTTGCCTTCTAAAAACCTTCCGGCAATACACTCTTGGCTAAGGTACCCTTCGTTGATATGCCCTTGCAGCAAAGGATGATTCCTTTTCTCTTCTTTGTAAAATATAGGTCTAATCTAATTCTCCTTTATAATGCAAGTCCAATTCGGATGATCATCAGCCTTGCCTTCATTGTTTTTCCAGTGAAGGGGTTGAAGGTTATGAAGGTCATCTTGTCCTCCCCTGGAAATCGGTAAAATATGATCAATTTCCCAACCGAATTGGCTATCCTTGCCAAAAGAAGATTTAACCATCAGGGCGCCGCAGGCATCTTTCCTGAATTTATCCGGATTAGATCCAACTACGGGGTGAGCTTTTCCCCAAACAGCCTCAATAATGGTGGTTCTAAATCGTTGGCCAAATTTATTCGTATTCCTTTCCCGTTCCATGCTCAACTCCCCCTTTTTCCCGGCCCAAGATTTCTCCCCTTTTGGATATTATGTCGCTTTTTTTGTATCTTGGTTCTGGTTCTATTTTTATTCTCATTTAAATTATAGGACAATTCGCAACGCTTGTCAGGGTATTTTTTTGAAAATGAATCGGTTAAATATTGTTTTCCTGAAAGATCGGTGACCCGATGATTATGCGAGAGGAAGAAGGAACTGCGGTAGCTGATGCGGCCCAAAGGTTGGATGAGCAAATGGAGGTGGAGCCCATCCATCCCGAGGAACAACCGGAACTAGCGACCGAGGACGTGGAAAAGGCGGTCGATCCCGTGCTTATGTACTTGCGCGCGATGAGTTCCGTTCCTCTGCTGGCGCGCGAAGGGGAGATAGAGATCGCCAAAAGGATCGAAGAGGGGGAAAAGGAAGTGATCGACGCGGTCTTATCTTCCCCTTTGGCCATCAAGGAGATCGTCCTGTTTGGCGAGCGGCTCAGATCGAAGAAACTCTGGGTCAATCATTTCCAGGAACCGGAGGAGGATTATTTTCTGCAAGAAGAGTTCAACCTGCCGCATATGCTTTCCCTAATCGAGCGGATCAAGAAGCAAGATGAGCGATATCGACAGGTGGAAAAAGATCTCGGTAAAGGGAAAATCTCGGAATCCAATCGCATTCAGTTGAAAAGCCGGCTGCTGGGCTACAAAGGAAAGATTGTTTCGTTGCTGGAAGACCTTAATGGGAAGACCAAGTATGTCGAAAAAATCACCCAAAAGCTTAAACGGCTTGCCGCGGACGTGGAAAAGGCCGAAGAGGAGATACGGGAAGTTCAGAATCGGGCCAGAATTCCGTCAGGCCAGATTCCGGAATACCCCTGGCTGATGAAGGAAAACACGAAGGAGTTTCGTGTGAGGATACGCAAGCTGGGAATGAGAGAGAAGGAGCGGGAGGAGTACGACCGGGTCCTCAAAAACGTCAAGCGCAGGATTCGCCGGGTGGAGGCGGAATCGAATCTGTCCGTCGAGGAATTGAAGCTGGTTATTCAGGCTATAACAAGCGGTGAGACAAAAGCCCGGTTTGCCAAGAAGGCGTTAATCGAAGCCAATCTACGCCTGGTCGTTTCCATCGCCAAAAAGTATGTGAATCGGGGGCTCCACTTCCTGGACCTGATCCAGGAGGGAAATATCGGGCTGATGAAAGCTGTGGACAAATTCGAATATAAAAGAGGGTATAAATTCAGCACGTACGCAACTTGGTGGATTCGCCAGGCAGTCACGCGGTCGATTGCGGATCAAGCCCGAACGATTCGTGTTCCCGTGCACATGATTGAAAAAATCAACAAGCTGCATCAAGCCTCGCGTCACCTCGTTCAAGAGCTAGGAAAAGAGCCTACCCTTGAGGAGATTGGAATGCATATGGGTATTTCCTCAGAAGAGGTGCGCAAGGTTGTGAGTATTGCCAGGCAACCGATATCCCTGGAGACGCCCGTCGGGGAGGAAGGGGACAGCGGTCTGATGGATTTTATTGAGGATAAGAGCAGAGTCTCTCCTGCAGAGGCAACAGCCCATCTAGACCTAACGGAGCAAACTCGCAAAATTCTGCCTACTTTGACACCTAGGGAAGAAAAAATCTTGAAAATGCGTTTCGGGATCGACGAGAAAGGCGGTCATACNNAGACTGGGCCTCGTGACCATCTCGGCGCCTTCTCTGAAATCGATTCAAACCTATGGCTGGAGTGCTTTTTTTGCAGATCTGCGGTCATCTTCCTGATTCCGGTCAAATCCCTCTGCGCTGGCCACTCTCGAAACCCAAGAATCCCCTCCTTTACCTAAACGCTGCAAGAAATATTCTCCAGAAATCCCCCTCACCCATCCCCCTCCCCGACGAGACTGTGTCTTAATTTTCAAATAGACATGTCCCCAAAGAAGGTATTTTTGCCTTAAATCCACTTTTGGAGGGCTCTAATTATCCTAATGAGACGCGCCATGGACAACCGCAAAGATGGTAGTGGTTAGCCGTTGGCATTTCTACCACCTTAGAGGGATCATTTGGGTCAGGCCGAAGCCGTTTTGCTGATGAGGGCCAGGTCCAACTTGCTGGAGGCCCCCACCCTTTTTTGCCGGGGGAAATCTCCGGCCTGAATNNTCTCGTACAGGGTATAGGCCCTTTCCGCCAGCTGAGAGGGCGGCAAAGACTTCGCGAGCTCCAGCATGGGATCGGAAACATCCTCAAAAGCGTCCCCGAACTTGCTCTTCAGATATTTCTGCACGCTTTCAGGACGAATGGGGCTTTCTCCGCTGAGCGCTCGCAGCCCTTCTTCGGTATGTTTCGCCGGCACGGCGCGCTGTAGCAGGGCGACGGTCACGGTTTCCTCTTTACGCATCTTCCGCCGCTGTTCTTTGACCTCCTTCGGAGTCGGCTGGAAGAGCCCCAGGGAAACCCCTTGGAGTAGGCATTCAACCCCGCCACCGCCCTCCCGAGGGTCAGCGCTTCGTCATGCTCGAACCCCAAGACTTTAGCTACCACCGCCGCCCAAAGCGTCAGCACCGGCGCCCGGTTGATCATCACCGAGCTTCTTTTTTCATCTTCTTTGCCCATGGGTTCATCCCTTAGAGGGATCAGAAGCGACTTTCGACATCCTAATGACCTTTTCTCGCTCCTTTGGGGATGATAAGAAAGTTCACTGTGGAAGCACGCCCCGGATCACAATGCAACATATGCAACAACGTCCCGGACTCCACTGATTGGGGATGGAGGGGGTTATCTTACCCTCTTCTTGAATACGGGCTCCGTGGAGGCCCCGGATTATTCTCCGGGAACCAGGGTGCAGGCTGACTACCAAACCCTCGACGTGAGGAGCAAAGCTTCGCCCTGCATCGTGGACTGGAACGGGGACGGACGGTTCGACCTTCTCGTCGGGAGCTGGAGCGGGGAGCTTTTCCTTTTCCTTAACGAGGGTTCCCGCGAACTGCCCGTATTCGGCAAACCCATCAAGCTCAATGACGGAAAACTGGACGTGGGGTCCGATTCCTCTCCGGACATGGCCGATCTCAATGGGGACGGGAAAAAGGACCTGATCGTGAGGAATGAGAAGGGGGAGATATTTATCTTTTTCAACAAAGGGAAAGAACAAGACCCTCAGTTCGCCAATGAGGGGAGCCGGATCATGCTCAAGTTCAACGATAACGCTTCCCCGCGAGTTCTTTCCTGGGCTCGATCGGCCTTAATAGACCTGGTCGTCGTTGACCGGTACGGAGAAGTCACCCTCTGTCCCAATAAAGGCCAAGCATCATCCCCCGCCTATACGGAAAAGAGGATTATAAAGACACGCACCCGCTGAGGATGCCGCCCGCATCAACAGCATGAATATTCCCCGAACATCGGGAATCAATAACGCCCGCTCGTCGCACCCCGCGGGCTCAGTGAGAGACAAAGGCTCTTCCTTCGCCCGCTCCGCCCATGGCTTCAATTCGATGGGAGCGACGCTATAACACCGGGGTCAACCCACCGTCCATGGGAATGATCGCGCCGGTGAGATAGCTCCCCTTTTCTGAAGCAAAAAATAAAGTAAGATTGGCAACATCCTCGGGTGTAGCATAACGGCGCAACGGGATCAGGGATTGCCTTTGGGCAATCACCTCCTTCACGGAAAGGTTACGCATCCCTGCCTCGAACCTCGCCGCCTCCAGCATACGTTCGGTCATGGTAAGGCCGGGGTTAATGCCGTTTATGCGAATTCCTTTCGGCCCGTATGCGTGCGCAAGCCCAACCGTCGCAAGCATGAGCGCCGAGTTCGCCGCTCCGCCGGGCAGATGAACCGGATTGGCCACTTTCCCCCCAATGCCAATGATGTTGACGATGGCCCCCTTCCCTCGCTTCTCCATCCCGGGCAGTATGGCCTGCATTGAATGGATATAGGTAAAATATTTTGCGTCCATACCCGCATGCCATGATTCGGCCTTCAGCTCTTCCGGCAAATAGTGCTTCGCCGCACCCGCCGAGTTGACCAGAACATCCACCGGCCCAATGCGCTGCTCAACTTCGGTCACCATCGATATGGCCGAATCACTCCGGGTCAGATCGCAAGGGACCGCTATCAGATCTTTTCCCAAAGCGCCGAGGTCCTGTAAGGCCGCCTTCAGATTCGCTTCGGCGCGCGACACGATAGCCACCCGCGCACCTTCCAATAAAAAGGCGCGCATGCAGGCCAGCCCTATGCCTTTGCTGCCTCCCGTGACGATCACAACCTTACCATTGAGACCCAACTCCATCGCCCAGCGCTCCTCGCAGCCCCCTCCTCTTTTCCCCTTTGTTCCGGCCGGGGGGGCTTGCGGTCATAAAAACCTCACTTTGTATAGCTTGCCTCAACGATCTTCAATCCCTTTTCCGTGAAATATCGTATCGCCCCCCGATGGTAAGGCAAGGGTGAATTCAGCACGGCGTTTTCCAACACGAGATCCTTGCCCACCGCGTGGCCGAGGGCCAGTTCTTCTTTATGCTCGAATAGGGTCTTGAGGATCCCGTAGGCCAAATTCTCATCCATGCTCGGATTGCATATGAGGAGGTTGCATATGCCCAGGGTATAGGAGTCATAGTTGACCCCCAGGTAGCTTTTGGCCGGGATGAACGTCTTGAAGTATATGGGGCCGTATTTCTTGACGATGGGTTCTACAATATCTCCCTGGTCGATCAGTTTTATCTTGATCCCCGGGGTTGCGGCCAAGTCCGCGATCGCCGCCGCGCCGATTCCCCCATTCCAGAAGAAGGCGTCAATCTTTCCGTCTTTCAGCGCCCCGGATGATTCCGCCGCACTCAGCCGCTCCCTTTTGATATCCTTGTTCGGGTCTATTCCATAGGCCTCCAAAACCCGCAACGCCACCACCTCCGCGCCGCTTCCCGGGGTACTGGTGGAAACCCTCTTCCCTTTCAGGTCTCGGACAGATTGGATTCCCTTTCCCTCCAGGCATACCGCATAGTTATAATTCGTGTGCAGGGTAGCTAAATTCCGGATGGATACTTTCGCTTTGAATGCTCCTCGGCCCAAGAGCGCATCATATCCCACATCGGCCATCATGAGGGCCAGCTCCGCGCGGCCGGACCCGACCAATTTGATATTATCGACGGCGCCGTTGGTGGCTTCGGCGGTTGCCTGAACCCCGGGAAGATGTTTGGATATGACATTGGCGATCACTCCGCCATAGCTGTACCAAACCCCTCCCATGGGCGCGGTGGCGATAGAGATGATCTTTTTATTCTGGGCCCAAAGGATTCCCGACTGTGCCCAGATCAGGAACGATAAAACAACGGTAACCGCCTTAAGGAGGGGAAAAGACTTTTGTCTTATGAAGAGAATGCCAATCCAATGCGGGAAATAATTCGTAGCCATACATATCCCCCTTTGAGCGGAATGAAATTCGCGCTTCCGAATGCCGGTTTTGCCCCGACGCCTCTACCCCTTCCCCTTCACCCTTCATCCCGTCCGCAGGCGGCAGATACAATGACTGCGGCGTCAGGCTCGCGCTCGATATTCCAGCAACGCCTCTCGATCAATCCGGCCGCGCGTTCACCGATGATTCCGTCGACGAGGTCGTGCAGCTTGGCCCCGAGCGCCGCGTCGTCCAGAGGCCGCTCTATGCTGCCCAAAGCATGGGCGACGTGCCGCTCCAGGACGCGCTCGTCGCTGAGCCTGACTCGAACCACCGCCTCGTCGCGCGAGAATGCTTCATTGGGCCGGGCTTCTATGCGGTCCCGCAGGGCAACGACGCGGGGATCGGCAACGCAGGCGTCGCTAAACTGTCGGATGCTGATGCGCCGGTCGATGAGCGCCACCGCGACCCAGTGGTAAACGCTGAAGGTCGCCTCGATGGCCGTCCGCGGCGCGCGCCTGCCCGTCAGTTGCAGACACAACGGGTGCACCTCCAGCTCAACCTTCAGGATCGCCCGTGGGTCCGGACGCGATTCCTGCGCGATCTCCAGGGCCCCGGTAATGGCGCCGTGGGTAACGATGCCCGACGGAAAAGGCTTGTAGGCGTTCCGGGTGAGCTCCCAATGCTCGCCGAGGCCGGCGACCAAGGCCGGAAAGTTCGCCTCGCGGGCATATAAATGTCCGAGGCCGCGGGGACCCTCGAGGATCGTGTTAGAGGTGGTGAAATCCTGGCGGGCGAGGAAAGCGGATTGCAGGCCCTCTTCCGCGGTCCAAGCTTGAACCAGGTTCTTCCCCATGGTACCGTGGGTTTCCCTCGTACCGGAGGCGCGGGCGGCCGCGCCCCCGATGGCCCATACCATCTGCTGCTCGTTCAAGCCGAGCAGACGGGCGGCCGCGATGGCGGCGCCGACCCCGCCGGTGATTCCCGTTAGAAACCAAGCCGCATCGCATTTTGCGGGGGGGACGGCGAGTGCGCGGGCGAGCCGGCATTGCGCCTCGACCCCGAGGATCAACGCGTGGAGGAAATCGCTCCCGGCGATCTTCCGATGCTCGGCAAGGGCGAGCAGGGCCGAGGCGATCGGGCCCGTGGGGTGAATGACCGTCGCCAGGTGGGTGTCGTCGTAATCGGCGATGCACGAGGCGATGCAGTTGATGAATGCGGCCTTGAAGATGTCGAGCTTCTCTCTTCGTCCGAGAAGGCTGGCCTGCCGGGGACCCGAGAATTCCGCGAAAGCGGCGATCGCCCGCTCGGTGATGTCGTGGCGACAGGCGTTGATCGGAAGGCCGATCCAGTTGACGAGCGCTCTCGTCCCCTCATGGCGAATTTCGCCCGGCAGGTCGCTCGGGCTGGAACGGACCGCAAAGCGGGCAAGTTGTCGTGTATAATCTTCCATCGCTCTATTACCCTTCTCCGGCGCCCCCGGAAGGGGACTCCAATTCAATCTTCTTTTCCCTGAAAATTAGTCCGTTGCCCTTCATCTGTCAAGGATTAAGGTGTGCTCTATCAAGCCAAATTAGAAATGTCCTGCTTTCAGGGTCTGATTCGGGGAAAGATTCCTGAGTCGTTTCTGTCTTTACCGGGCTTAAATTTCTTCCAGGAATGATCCTTGGGAGGGATGGAGGGCTTCTAAAGGGCATCGGAGAAATAGACCTTGGGTCTTCGAGCCATAAACGCTTTCTAACACAGTCAACCGTTATCGGTCATTGCTTTATTACAATTGCCTGACACCATTTACGCACCGTTCCCTAAATCATGGACGGAGGCTCCCAAATCTTGTCGCCTGGTTTACGTTGATTTAAGAAGCTATCTATTCTATATTTATTGGGCGCCTTACAAAGCAATATTTTATCGACGAAATCAATCAGAAAGAAGGGAGAGGCATGGGCAAGCGCATCGTCTTCATGGGAGCGGGAGCTGTCGGAGGATATGTCGGCGGGCATCTGGCGCGCAGCGGCGAGGATGTCACGCTGATCGACCCCTGGCCGGAGCACATCGAATTCATCAACCAAAAGGGCATTCACCTGAGCGGTACGCAAGGCGAACACATAGTTCGTGTGAAGGCGCTGCATCTGCATGAGGTGCAAGGCCTGTACAAACAGCCGGTGGACGTTGCTTTCATTTGCCCCAAGTCTTACGACACCGAGTGGATGACGATGATGATCCGACAGTACCTCGCGCCGGACGGATTTGTGGTGTCGCTGCAGAATAGCATCAACGAGGAGCGCATCGCGAACATCGTCGGCTGGGGTAAGGTAGTCGGCTGCATCGCCAGCATGATAGGCGTCGACGCCATCAAAGCCGGTCATGTGATCCGCACCGTGCAGCCTGGCGGATCGGGACACACCGTCTTTCGCGTCGGCGAGGTGCACGGGCGCATCACGCCCCGCGTCCGGGAACTGGCGCAGATGCTCTGCGCCGTCGACAGCGCCAAGGTGACGACCAACCTGTGGGGCGAGCGCTGGACCAAACTCACGCAAAATTCGATGGTAAATGGTATCTCCGCCTGCACGGGCATGAACAGCAAGGCCATGGTCGCCTGGGAAACGTCCCGGCGGGTCTTCATCCGTCTCGCGGGCGAGGCCATCCGAATCGGGCACGCACTCGGGTATGAGCTGGAGCCGATTCGCGGCCTGCCGCCGGAACGCTGGGTTGCAGCCGCGGCGGGCGAGCCGGCTGCAATGGAAGCCGTCGAAAGTGCACTGCTCGGGGCCATGACGCGCATGACCGATGAGGGGCGCCCCTCTACCGGGCAGGACATGCTCAAGGGGCGCCGCACGGAAATCGATTTCATCAACGGCTTGGTCGCCGCCAAGGGGGAGGAGGTGGGGATCCCGGCACCGACAAATGCCGCCCTGACACAGTTGGTCAAGCGAGTCGAGCGCGGGGAGATCGAGGCGAACCCGAGGAATATTGAAACATTGTAACCCATGGGGCAAATTGTCTTTCTTCCGGGGCGGCCCTGTCCAACACCATGATTCTCAAAAAGCAATGCTCGGTTTGGAGGTGCTTCTCAGCCATAAATCCCCTTACGAATGCCCCAAAACATTCCCATAGGATCACCCATGGAACCACAGGGAAATAGCACCCCTTTTACCTTCGCTCTTCCATCATCTTAGAAGCCTATTTGTGCTGTCATCGCGCTTGTGCGACTCTTGCACTCAGATAATCATCAAGCAAGCCGTGAGAGGATAAAGGGGAGGGGGACGTTCGTGCAGAACGTGCTTAGCAGAAATTATAACAAGGTATTCTGGACTCTCGCTTTCGCGAGAGTGACGTTTCACCGGAGTTTTTGCGCAACCTGCTAATGGGTTAAAAAGCTCTGAAAAAGCTAATTCCAGTAGCTTCCGGACTGATCATGTGCCCGAAGAAAGCCCTTGAGGTTTTAGACTCCTCCGTAATAAGATGTCCCCGCATTTCGCCATAATCCAAACATCTGCAATGGTCTGAGGGAAGTTGTGTCCCAGCTTCCTTTTAATCCTTGTCAGTACCAGCTTTCCTCCCTCGGGCCTACAAAAGGCTTCTCGACGCTGGAGGTAGATGCGCTTAGCGTGCCGATCTATCCCCCCAAAGGCGATCCAGATATTTTCAAGCCCATTTCGCGATCCCTGTTTAAAGAAACAATCAAAGAGGAAGGTGGGAAAACCTTTCGAATTGGCCATCTCAAAGATGGTTCGCTGTGAGATTCCTGCGGGTTTAGAGCCAGAAGACCTTCCACTCAGGCTCCAATGCCTTGAACTCCGGGTCCCCGGTATATATCTCGCTGTCTCTCTGCTTGGCCAGGGCGGCGGCGAAACAGTCCGCCAGGGACATCTTTCGGGCGGATTTGATTTCTCCCGCCAACTCAGCCATGCTTTGGTCGGCGGAAACGATCTCGATAGGCAGGCTCAGAATCTTAGGCCCATTCTTCTCCCAGGCCTGGGCCCCCGATCTTCGTTCGACGATATAACAGACCTCCGCCCAGTTGACCGAAGAGATCAAAAGGGGTTGTCCTTTTCCCAGGGCTTTCTCGAAGAGGGCCCCGATTTCCTTATAACCCTTTTCCTGGTATAGAAAGGCCAACAGGGCATAGCTATCGAGAACCACGGCGGACAAATTTCGCCTCCTCCCGCTCTTTGTCCTTGGCCCTCTCCTTGAGAAGCACCGCAGTCGCCGAGGTGTCACTCCTGAATAAGCCGCAAAGGCTCCGAACATGTTCTTTGGTTATCGGCTGGATCAGGATTTCACGATCGCGTTCGACAAAAAGAACCTTCGTTCCGGGCTCGATTCCGTACTTGCGTCGGAGCCGGGCCGGAATCACCAGCTGCCCCTTGCTGGTCACGTTTGCCGTTTCCATTGAGATCTCCTTCCTTTATTGAGATCTTACATTATGATGTTAAGTAAGTCAATGAATAAAAGTAAGTCATTTTTTGGTTTGTCGAAAGAGAAAGGGGGGAAATAATAAAGGAGTCGCTCTTTACTTCGGCTCCTCTTGATCATATTGGCGCGCCCAGGGTGATTCGAACACCCGACCTACGGATTCGTAGTCCGGCGCTCTATCCAGCTGAGCTATGGGCGCGCCGAAAACTTTTTATTACGATAGCAGGGGAAGGGCCGGTTGTCAAACGACTTAAAAACGAAGGTTTCAGGTTTCAAGTTAACAGGAAGAACTCAAAAGCCAGGGATACAACCGACAACCCGAGACTCGAAACCCGAAACTGTATTTACTGGGTCAGGAGGACGACCGCCAAGCAGGCGAAGATGAGGCCGAGAATCTTGGAAACGCTCACCGGTTCATTCAGGAATACGAAACCCAGGACCGCGGGGATGACCACCGAGAGAGGGCCGCGAGCGATGGCGCGGTGTGGTAAAGAACCATGATCCCCGACCACCCCAGGCCGATCAAGGGCCATACATGGGGGGAGTTCAACCGCCAATCCCGTTTTCTCCGGAGAAAGATGAGAAACATGGTCACCGTGGAAATCAAAGTCCGGATGGCCGCGAAACTCAGGGGGGAGACTTTCCGAAGAGCGATCTTGGCGAAGAGATAATCCGACCCCCAGAGAATGGTAGCCAAAGACAGATAGAAGTCGGTAGCGGAAAAGGCTTTTCGCTCCGTTAAAACAGCTCCGGTAAGAAAATAAAGCCCGCGTTGAGCGGGCCTAGATCGCGCTTGCGGCGCGATACTATCAGCAATTAGC
>PMCE01000193.1:3307-5745 GCA_003154025.1 Syntrophaceae bacterium | reverse complement strand
TCCGGATGGATCACCGATATTTTTGGCGAACGCCGGGCCCTGATCCTGGGCCTGGGAATCCAGGGTCTCTTCATGACCGCCTTTGCCTACGTCCACTCCCTGCTCTTCGGCGGGATCTTTCTCGCCCTGTCCGGCGTGGGCTACAGCAGCGTGAACCCGGCCACCACCAAGGGAGTCATGAGATGGTTTCCCCCGCAGGGCCGGGCCACGGCCATGGGCCTCAAACAGACCGGAATCCCCTTGGGAGGAATCCTGGCGGCTTCCACCCTCCCCGGCCTCGCCCTGGCCTTCGGATGGCGCACGGCCGCCCTTCTGGTGGGTTTCATCACCCTGGCCTTCATCCTGGTGGTAAAAATCGGGATGCCCCCCGCCCCCCCGCTGCAGGGCGCGAAGGACGGGGTTCGATGGGAGCAGTTTCGCGAAGTCCTCTCCAACCGCGGAATCGTGGCCCTTGCCGTCATGGGGATATTCGCGGCCGGCGCCCAGCTCGCGATCATCACCCATCTGGTCCTTTTTCTCAAGAGCAAGTTCCTCTTCTCTTCCGTCCTGGCCGGCATCTGCCTGGCCGTCGCTCAAGCGGGGGGAATCGGCGGGCGGATCGGATGGGGACTGGTCAGCGATTATCTCGCCAAGGGCAGGCGAAAATCAATTCTCGTGCTTATCGGAATTATATCGGCGGGCCAACTTTTTCTCCTGGCCCGGGTCGGGCCGGAAATTCCCGCGGTTCTGCTCCTCGTAATGATCGCCCTGCTGGGCGTTACGACCATCGGTTATCACGGGGTCCTGTTCGGGCTCATGGGCGAGATCGTCCGTAAAGAGGTCGTGGGCCTGGCCACCGGGTTCTCCCTGACCATCACCTTTCTGGGAATCGTCCTATTTCCGCCCTTTTTCGGCCACCTGGTGGACCGTTTGGGTTCTTACGACGTGGCCTGGGATATGCTGGCTCTCGCCTGGGTTGCGGCCGTGTTCATTCTGTGTTTTTTCGTCCAGGAGAAAAGATCCGCCCAGGCGCATGAGTAGGATATCCAGAATCAATCGCCATAAAAGAATACCGGCTAATTTCCGTTGATTAAACCCCCGATTCTGCCGGGGCACTCCCGGAGTTTGACATTTCCGCGATGCCTGGGTCGTGGTCCGGGCAACAGAGGGAAGGCCGCCCTTAGAGCGGCGCCCATTCATTTCAGACCAGGTTTCAATGGCCCTCCAAGTCCCGATCGATTGCCTCTCCCGGTAAACAAGAATTCCTGATTCTCCCCGGATTACCAACCTACCCGCCCCGGAAGCTGAATTCAAGCTTGACAATGGTCCCGTAAATTGGAAGAATAACGGCGCCGATTTTTTTCGGTGGAAATCGATTCATGGGCTCGAATGAATCGCCGGCCCGAAAATGTTCTTACGGGCCGATTCCAGATCCTAAAAAGGAGGACGTAAGTAGAAATGAGGCTGCTGACGAAGAGAAGTGGAATTCTGGCTGGTTTGGTTTTGGTTTCTTTCCTGTCCTTTCCGGTCGTTTCAGGAGCTGACGAATACCCCAGTAAACCCATAACCCTTTATTGCGGTTACGTCGCGGGGGCGACTACCGACTTAACGACCCGGGCCTTGGCCATGGGAGCGGAAAAGATATTGGGTGTCCCCGTCATGGTGGAAAACAAAGCTGGAGGGTCCTCGACAGTTTGCGCAGCCCTGCTCGCCGGCAAGAAGGGCGACGGTTATACCCTGGGCGTGATCGACAGCGGAGTGATCACCAAGAGCCCGCATATCCACAAAGTCACTTACAATCCGCAGAAGGATTTTACCCTGATTCTGCAGTACAGCCGTTTTCTCGGCGGGCTGTGCGTGCACAGCGACTCACCCGTGAAGAACATCGAGGATTTCATCGCCTGGGCCAAGTCAAAGCCCGGCCTGACCTATGGGACCCCGGGCCAGTACACGCAGCAGCACCTGGCTCTGGAGCTTTTGAGCCAATGCAAAGGTCTGAACCTCAAGCACGTGCCCTATAAGGGAGGAGCCGAGGCGATCACCGCCTTTCTCGGCAAGCACACGGATTTTCTGGGCGGTTCCGGGTCCCACCTTCCCTATGTGCGCCAGGGAACTTTCCGGCAGATCCTGATTTATAATGCGGATAAAAGGGACCCCGCCTTCCCGGATGTCCCCATCCAAAAGGAACTGGGCTGTGAAGACTGTCCGCCGACCGGCATGGTGCTGGCCGGCCCCAAAGGAATGCCCGCCCCCATGGTAAAGAAGATCTTCGACGCCTTCAAAAAAGTGGGCGACGGCGCCGAATTCCAGAACCTGCTGAAACAGCTGAACCTGCCCTACGATTTCAAGGACCGGGCCCAGCTGGAAAAGGAATTGCCGGTGGAAACCGAATGGTACCGAACCTTCCTGAAGAAATTCGGGGTGAAAAAGGAAGGTTGAACAGGCCTTCCCTTTTGCTT
>PMCE01000193.1:0-3287 GCA_003154025.1 Syntrophaceae bacterium | reverse complement strand
GAGAAGGTTTCGGGTCCCGCCGATTTCATCCGCCGAATCGTCGGAGTTCATCATGGGTGGCGTGCAGGACGGCGACTTCCCCCAAATGAGGGGAGCCTCTCCACGAAACTGAAATGATTTTCGTTGTTGAGAAGAGAACTCAGAAGGGTCGAGAGTGGATCGGCCCTAGGAATGAACGGGAGGAATAAGATGGGAGCGGATCGGGTTAGCAGTCTTTTCTGGCTGGCCTTCGGCATTCTGTGCATGTACGGGTCCGTCCTGCTGGGGTTGGGAACTCTGCGGGAACCGGGCACGGGCTTTTTCCCCTTGCTGGCCGGGAGCTTCTTCACCTTGTTGGCCTTGATTGTATTCGTGCGATCGTTGATCCCGGGCCGGGGGTTCCAAGCCGGCATTTCATCGCTGTGGAAGGGAACGCTCTGGCATCGGCCGATGGCGGTCGTCTTCCTCATGGCCGGCTATATTCTGGCGCTGGAATGGATCGGCTTTTTGATCACCTCTCTCGTAGTGCTTCTGATCATGTTGAAGGGGGTGGAGAAATTCTCCTGGTGGAAAGCCATCCTCATCTCTGTCCTCTCCTCCGGATCTACGTTTCTGCTTTTCCATGTCCTTTTGAAAGCCACTTTGCCCACCGGGATTTTCGGGTTCTAGGAGGTCTTCGGTTATGGATTTCATGAGCAGCCTCTTTACCGGCTTGAGCGTCGCCTGTGAGCCCAACAACCTCCTCTTCTGTTTCATGGGGGTTTTCATCGGAACGCTGATCGGGGTCCTCCCGGGCGTTGGGCCGGTGGCGACCATGTCGATTCTTCTGCCCGTCACCTACGGAATATCCGCCACTACCGCCATCATCATGCTCTCGGGAATCTATTACGGGGCCTATTACGGCGGCTCGACGACTTCCATCCTGGTGAACATCCCGGGCGAGACCGCCTCGGTCATCACCTGCCTGGACGGCTACCAGATGGCCCGGCAGGGCCGGGCCGGACCCGCCCTGGGGATCGCGGCCTTCGGGTCCTTCATCGCCGGGACGGTGGGCATCATCGCCCTGCAGGTTCTGGCCCCCCCCTTGGTCTCGGTGGCGCTGAAATTCGGGGCTCCCGAATATTTCTCCCTCATGATCCTCGGGCTCACGATCCTCATTTTCTTGGCCGAGAAATCGATCGTCAAAGCCCTGATGATGGCCGGGGTGGGGACCTTCCTGGGGACGGTGGGGCTGGACACCATCACCGGCGTGGCCCGGTTTTCTTTTGACATCCCCGAGTTCCTGGACGGGTTGGGAATCGTGCCCATGGCCATGGGTCTTTTCGGGATCGCCGAGATCTTCCTGAACCTGGAAAAAAGTATCAAGACGGAGATTACCAGCACAAAGATCGGCAAGCTGCTCCCCACCTTCCAAGACTGGATGGACAGCAAATGGGCGATCCTGCGGGGAACGGTGGTGGGGTTTTTCCTGGGCATTCTCCCCGGCGGGGGAGGGGTTCTGGCCTCTTTCGTCTCTTACGCCTTCGAAAAGATGGTCTCCAAGAACCCGGAGAAATTCGGCCACGGGGCCATCGAAGGGGTGGCGGCTCCCGAGTCGGCCAACAACGCCGCCGCCAGCGGCGGGTACATTCCGCTCCTGACCTTGGGGATCCCGGTCGGCGTGGTCCAGGCCATTCTCCTGGGGGCCTTGATGATGCACGGGATTACCCCGGGACCCATGCTGCTGAAGGAGCATCCGGATCTATTCTGGGGAGTCATCGCCAGCATGTACGTGGGCAATGTCATGCTCCTCGTGTTGAACCTCCCCCTCATCGGGCTCTGGGTGAGGGTCCTGCGGGTCCCCTATTCCATCCTCTTCCCCCTCATCCTGCTCTTCTGCCTGATCGGCGCGTATGCCGTGAATAACAGCACCGTGGACGTGGCCATCATGCTCTTCTTCGGGGTCGTGGGCTACCTGATGCGCAAATTCGAGTACGAACCCGCGCCTTTCATCATGGCCTTTGTTCTCAGTCCCATCATGGAGATGGCGTTGCGCCGGTCGCTCATCGTTTCGAGCGGAGACTTCATGATTTTCCTGACCCGTCCCATTTCCTTGGGATGCTTGATCCTGGCCGCCTTGCTTTTTGTCCTCGCCGCCTTGCCCGCTTTTAGCAAGCGCCGGGAAAAGATCGTATCCGAAGCGGAAGATATGGGGTGATCCATCGGGCTTTCCAGCCCTGGAAATCTGGAGGAAGAAGGAGGCAGGAGGATGCGATTTACAAAAGCCGTTTTCGGCCTGGGCATGGCCGCTGCTCTGTCCCTGAGTTCCCTGGTCTTTTCCCCCTCACCGGCGACCGGCGAAGATTTTCCCGCCAAGCCCATCACCGTTTATTGCGGGTTCGTTGCCGGGGCGACCACCGATTTAACCACCCGGGGGCTGGCTGCCGGCGCGGAAAAACTGCTGGGAGTCCCCGTAATGGTGGAAAACAAGCCGGGCGGCTCGGCGACGGTGTGCGCCGCCCTGGTCGCCCGGAAGAAGCCGGATGGCTACACCCTGGCCGTGGTGGACAGCGGGGCGATCTCCACGACGCCTTTGCAGTTGAATGTGGCCTACAACCCCAAGAAAGATTTTACCCTGATCATGCAGTATAGCCGGTACGTCGCCGGCCTATGCGTGCTCAGCGAATCGCCCCTCAAGACGATCGACGAATTCATCGCCTACGCCAAAGCCCACCCCGGACTTACCTATGGCTCTTCGGGTCTTTACACCCAACAGCAGACCGGGATCGAGCTCTTTGCGCTCTGCAAAGGATTGAAGTTCAAGCATGTGCCTTACCGGGGGGGCGCGGAGGCGGTCACCGCCTTTTTGGGCAAGCATACGGATTTCATCTGCGGAACCGGGTCGCATATCCCTTATGTACGCCAGGGGATTGCCCGAATGCTCTTCGTTCACACGACGCAAAAGCGGGACCCCTCTTTCCCCGACATTCCCACCCTCAGAGAATTGGGCTGTGAAGACCTTGAGCCGGCGAGCCTCGTCTTGATCGGGCCGAAGGGGATCCCGGATCCCGTTGTGAAAAAGGTGAGAGAGACTTTCAAAAAATCCTCCGAAACCCCTGCTTTCCAGAACCTGTTGAAGGAAATCAACCAGCCTTATGAGTACCAGGATGGAGCCCAGGTGGAGAAGAACCTGCCGGCCGATATCGAGGCTTATAAGCGCGCGGTCACCAAACTGGGGGGGAAATTAAAGGAGGATTGATTTCTGTTTAGAATCCCTGCCCCCCTTCGTCCAGAAGCTGTAAAAAAATTCAGGCAGCGGGGAATTGAGG
>PMCE01000259.1:6344-6724 GCA_003154025.1 Syntrophaceae bacterium | reverse complement strand
TCATTCCCGGGAAAGCGGGAATCCAGATAGAAAGATCAAACCAGCCGCTATTTCCGTCCGCTCCTCCCGCTCAGTTTCAAAAAATTGAAACCCCAGTCCGGAATGGGCTGGGTTTCCTCTCTATGTATCCTACTGGAGCGATCGAAACCCATGGGGTAAAGCTTGTATTTTGGGGAAAATCACTCCGTAAATCCGGAACGGGCTCCAAGGATGAAATCTGCCGGGGCGGCCTGCCCACCGTCCCTCCGATGCGTCCAAAAATTCTAGTGGAATAAGGGAAGGTGAAGAATCATGAAAAAGCCGTTCAGGGCAAACAGTGCGCCAAGAATGGCGGACCCGACGGCAAAAGAAAAAACTCTGGCGGAATGGGCAAGGATGGC
>PMCE01000259.1:6159-6327 GCA_003154025.1 Syntrophaceae bacterium | reverse complement strand
CCCCCGGTCCAGAAGCATGGTCTCCAGGAGCATCATCTGGCTCCGGTAGAGATGCTCGCGGATCACCTTGGCCTGGTAAAAGGACCATTGGTTGGAGGCCTGCTGCTGGGCCATGAGCATCTCCTTCATGTTGTACGTCCCGCCCAGGGAAGTGATGGCCAGGAAGAC
>PMCE01000259.1:0-6151 GCA_003154025.1 Syntrophaceae bacterium | reverse complement strand
CGATTATGTTAGCAAAAAAGGGGCGAGAAGAAAATAGGGCTTGTGCAGGGTCGGCGGAAGGGGCTGAGGGAGATGTTCAGGAATGGTTAACCCTCTTTCCCATGGACTTCATGATCTCTTCGGCCTCCGTCACCATGCATTCGATCAACTCCTTACAGGTGGGAATGTCGTCGATGAAGCCGCAAGCCTGGCTGAAAGCCATGGACCCCCACTCCAGGTCTCCCTCCACATAGGCCTTCCGAATCCGGCCCACCCCGTACTGCATCATCTCCCAGGGGTCGACTTTGCTCTTGGCCATATCCATGATTCTCTTGGCGAAATCGTTCTTGATGACCCGGCAGCGCACGCCGGTGAGGTTGTCGGTTACGACCGTGTCTTCTTCGGTCTTATCGATCAGGTACCGTTTCACATTCTCGGGAACGGGAGCCTCCCGGGTCACGATGAAGCGGCTTCCCATGGAGATCCCTTCGGCCCCGAGCGCCAGGGCAGCCACCAGCCCCCGGGCATTTCCGATCCCTCCGGCAGCAATCACGGGGATCTTCACCTTGGCGGTCACCAGAGGAATCAGGACCATAGTGGCGATGTGTCCGGTGTGCCCTCCTCCCTCGGTTCCCTGGACGATGAGGGCATCGGCGCCATCCTGCTCCGCCCGGATGGCATGTCTTACCGACCCCATAGTCGGCATGGCCTTGATCCCATGGGGTTTTACCCGGTCAATGACTTTTTTAGGATTTCCCCGGCCATAACTGGCCACGGGCACCTTTTCTTCGAGGATGACATCCAATAGCTGATCCACGATGGGATTGTCCGGCATGAAGTTGACCCCGAAGGGCTTGTCGGTCATGGCCTTGATCTGGCGGATATTTTCCCGGAGCTGATCGGGGTTCATGAACGCCGCCCCCAGAATTCCCAAGCCCCCGGCATTGGAAACCGCTGCAACCAAGGGGGGAAAAGAAACCCAGGACATGGCCCCCTGGATGATCGGATGTTTAATGCCCAGCAGTTCTGTGATCCTTGTTTTCATTCCTTCACCTAACGACAGATACCGGGTGCCGGATATTGGATATCAGGTTTTCTTTAGTCGGAAAGTAGCTTCCGCCATCCTGGTTGTTTCCCGCCGGGATTAGGTACCTGGCATCCACAGATAGTGAAGAGGCCGTGGGGGTTACTCCCCCACGGCCTCGTTTGGAACCGGCCGTGGGTCCTGCCCACGGCCTGAATCATTTTTGCTCAAACATTAGGCAGAACGTTCAGACAGTGGGCACGATCGAAGGACGAGGCGCAAAAGCCATAATCTAAGTGCCAGAAGATTCAACACTACCCGCTTCACCTTAATATATCCCGTTAAATTATATTAAATATATTAAGGTGGGCCCTTAATCTTTGTCAAGATTTAGTTGTTTCCTTCGTATCTATCTCTTTCCCCATCTCTCCCGGCGGTCGGTGATTCTAGCTTGCAGGCACGGGATTCTTGAAGTTTTTTGAAATTTTTGGGAATTTTTTCTTGACATTCAATTGCGGTTATCCTAAATATATCTTGCCAATCTTGAGAGAGAATTCGTTTTCATAAATCTTTCACCATTATTTAACTTTTCAAAAAGGAGGGCATACATGCGCGAGGATAGCGTCCTGACGGAACTTTCCAGGCGAGGGGTTTCCCGCAGGGACTTTATAAAATTTTGCACGGCCATGGCTGCGACCCTGGCGTTGCCCTCTTCTCTGGTTCCCCGAATCGCCGAGGCTCTGGAGAAACAGCTCAAGCCTCCGGTCATCTGGCTGGAGCTATCCGACTGCGCCGGGGACACGGAATCGATGCTTCGGGCGACGAAGCCCACGGTGGCCGAGGTGGTTCTGGATGTGATTTCACTGGAGTATCACGAGACCATCATGGCCCCCTCGGGAAAGGCGGCGGAGAAGTCGAAGAAGGATGTCATGGAGAAGTATAAGGGGAAGTACATCGCCATCGTGGAGGGAGCCGTCCCCATGAAGGATGACGGGGTGTACTGCACGATCAGCGGGGAATCGGCCTTGCACATCGTCCGGGAGGTATGCGGAAACGCCATGGCTACGTTGGCGGTGGGTTCCTGTGCTTCCTGGGGAGGGGTAGCCAGCGCTTCTCCAAACCCTACGGGGTGCGTGGGGGTCAAAGAGGCCGTGCCGGGGGCCACGGTGGTAAACTTGCCGGGATGCCCGGTGAATGTGGAAAACATCACCGCGACCATCGTCCACTTCTTAACTTTTGGGTCTCTTCCGGCGCTGGACGGCAACTCGCGGCCGCTCTTTGGGTACGGGAAGCGGATCCATGACAATTGCGAGAGGCGGATGCACTTTGACGCCGGTCAGTTTGTGAGGCAATGGGGGGACGAAGGGCACCGGCTGGGGTGGTGCCTGTATGAGATGGGCTGTAAGGGTCCTCAGGCCAATTATAACTGTCCCACAGTTCGGTGGAACGGGGGGACAAGCTGGCCGGTGCAGGCCGGGCATCCGTGTTTTGCCTGTGCGGCCAACAATAACTGGGACGTCATGGGGCCGATCTACAGCCGGCTTCCCAATGTGCCGGGTGCCGGATATCAGGCCACCGCGGATCAGATCGGGATGGGCCTGACGGCCGTAGCCGGGGTTGGAGTGGTGGCTCATGCCATTCTGCGGGGGGTCCAGGCCCAGGGTTCCAAAGACGAGAAAGATAAGAAGGAAAAAGAATAAAGGAGGATGAATAGATGCCAAAGATCGCCATTGATCCTATCACCCGGATAGAGGGCCATCTCAGGATCGAGGCACAGGTCGAAGGGAATAAAGTAGCAGACGCCTGGTCCGCCGGCACCATGTGGAGAGGCATCGAGATCATCGTCAAGAACCGGGACCCGAGGGAGGTGTGGGCCTTCCTATCCCGGATATGCGGGGTTTGAACGACGGTCCACTCCACCAGCTCCGTGCGAGCTGTCGAAAATGCCCTGGGGATCACCATTCCGGACAACGCCCGGATCATCCGCAACCTGATTTCGGGCATTCAATACGTCCAGGACCACGTGATCCATTTCTACCACCTCCACGCCCTCGATTGGGTGGATGTAGTCAGCGCCTTGAAGGCAGACCCGGCTCAGACCGCCGCCTTGGCCCAATCACTTTCGGACTGGCCGAACGCCACTCCCGGCTATTTTAAAGCCGTCCAGGGAAAGGTCAAAGCCCTGGTGGAGAGCGGGCAATTGGGAATCTTCGCCAACGGGTACTGGGGGCACCCGGCTTACAAGCTTCCCCCCATAGCCAACCTCATGGCCGTGGCCCATTACCTGGAGGCCTTGGACTGGCAGAAGGACGTGATCCGGATGCATGCCCTTCTGGGGGCCAAGAATCCCCATCCCCAGACCTTCCTGGTGGGGGGGATGTCCATCCCCGTGGACCCCAACAGCCAGAATGCGCTGAATGCCGGCAGCATCGCTCTCCTGATGGACCTGTCGAGGAAGGCCCAGGCCTTTGTGGAGAAGGTTTACATCCCCGACCTGCTCGCCGTGGCTTCTTTTTACAAGGAGTGGGCGGGCATTGGCGGGGGAGTGGGGAATTACCTCAGCTACGGGGAATTCCAGAATGACAACAAGAGCAATACGGCCAACTGCTGGATCCCCGCGGGGTTCATCCGCAATCGGAACCTTAGCAAAGTGGAGCCGGTGGACCACATGAAGGTGACCGAGGACGCGGCCCATGCCTGGTATAAGTACAGTGATGGAGATGATAAGGCCAAGCATCCTTGGGTCGGGGAAACGGTCCCCAACTACACCGGCCCGAAACCCCCGTATGAATTCCTGGAGACCGAAAAGAAGTACACCTGGGTGAAAGGCATCCGGTATGACGGGCTTTCTACGGAAGTGGGGCCCTTGTCCCGGATGCTGATCGCATACGCCTCCGGGCATAAGAGAATCAAGGAAGTGATCGACGGGGTGCTGAAAAAGCTGGGGGTGGGGCCGGAGGCTCTGTTCTCCACGCTGGGGCGGACGGCGGCGCGGGGGATCGAGACCCTGGTGACGGCGGAGATGCTGCCGGTATGGATCAATGAACTGGCGGGCAGGATGAAAGCCGGGGACCTGCGGATTCACAACGGGGAAAAGTGGGACCCCTCCTCCTGGCCGAAAGACGCCAAGGGGTACGGGTTCCATGAGGCGCCCCGCGGTTCTCTGTGCCATTGGGTGGTGATCAAAGACGGCAAGGTGGCCAACTACCAGTGTGTCGTGCCGGGAGGCTGGAACTCTTCTCCCCGGGACGCCAAGGGACAGAGGGGCCCCTATGAGGAGTCCTTGGTGGGCACTCCTCTGGCCGATCCCAGCCGACCCCTGGAAATTTTGCGGACGATCCACTCCTTCGACCCCTGCATGGCCTGCGCGATCCATGTGGTGGACCCGGAGCGGAAGGAGTTGTTCAAGGTTCGAGCCCTATAGGAGGCAGTCATGGCCAAGCCGGTGTATGTCTGGGAATTTCCCGTGCGGCTGACCCACTGGTTGAATGTCCTCGCCATTATCGTCCTGTCCTGCACCGGGTTTTACATAGGCAATCCCTTTATCCAGTCTCCGCCGGGGGAGGCGATTCTCATGGCCGCCATCCGGTTCATTCACTTTGTTTCTGCCTATGTTTTCACCCTGAGTTGCCTTCTGCGGATCTACTGGTCTTTTGTGGGCAACGATTATTCCCGGTGGCCGCAATTTTTCCCCATTAGGGGGAAGAGGCGGGAGGAAATCCTCGACAATGTGAAATTCTACATGCTTCTCCGGAAAAATCCACCTCCGGCCGTGGGACATTCTTCGACGGCCGTATTGTCCTACCTGGTCCTGTTCTTCTTCTTCGCGGTGGAGATCATTACCGGGTTTGCCCTCCATTCCGAGACCCATCAGGGTATCTTCTGGGCGTTCATGGGGGGATGGAGCCTGCGGTTTTTTTCCTCTTCCACCCTGCGGCTCTTCCATCATGTGGCCATGTGGCTGATCCTGGCCTTCGCCGTGGTCCACGTGTATATCGCCTGGTTGAATGACATTGCCGAGAGAGCCGGGGTGATGAGCTCCATCTTCAGCGGCTACAAGTCCCCCCATGAGGAATAGGATTGCGCTCATCGGGCTGGGAAACATCCTTCTGAAGGACGAGGGCGTGGGGGTCCACGCCGTCGAGGCGCTGAAGAGAAATTGCGAATTCCCCGAAGAGGTCCGCCTCATCGACGGGGGAACTTTGGGTCTCGATCTCCTTCCCTTGATCGAGGGGCTGGAGAAGATCCTCTTCGTCGATGCGATGGACCTGAAGAAAGAGCCGGGGACCATCGCGGTCATCGAAGACCAGGAGATCCCCTCCCTATTGGAGCCCAAACTTTCCCTGCATCACGTCGGCCTGTCGGATCTCCTCTTTGCCTCCCGTTTTATGGGGAATCAACCGGCGAAAATGGTCCTCGTCGGAATCCAGCCGGAGACGATGGAGATCGGACTCGACCTGTCCCCGGCGATCCTTGATCGTTTCGAAGAATTGCTGGAGACCGTTTTGGGAAAACTGCGGGAGTGGGGTTTGGAAGTGAAGGAAAAGACCATTCGGGAGCCTGCCTATGTGCCTGGCCATTCCGTCTGAGATCGTAGAGATCAGGGAAAAGATGGCCACCGTGGATGTGTCGGGAATCCGGCGGGAGATCAGCCTGCTGCTCCTGCCCGAGGAGGCCTCGGTGGGGGACTATGTGCTGGTCCACGCGGGGTTCGCCATTCACAAGATCGATAGGGAAGCGGCGGAAGAAGCCCTGAAGTTATTCGGCGAAATCGCTGAAAAAGAGGGCTTTTAAATTCCAAATCTCAAATCCCAAATAAATTCCAATCTCCAATTTTCAATAATCAAGACGCTGATGTTTGAGATTTGGTGCTTGGGATTTGGTGCTTATTTTCTAGGATATGCATGAAGTTTCCGTCGCCCTGAGCCTTCTCGACATCGTCGAAAAGAAGTGCCGGGAAGAAGGGTATCAAACCGTCGAATCGGTGAGCGTTCGGGTGGGGAAAGCCTCGGGTATTCTGCCCGAGGCTTTTTCTTTTGCCTGGGAGGTGGTCAAAAAGGACACCCTCGCCCAGGGTGCCAGCTTTATAATCGACCTGGTCCCGCTCGGTGGAACCTGCTGCGCTTGCGGAAAGCGTTTCGAAACGGA
>PMCE01000237.1 GCA_003154025.1 Syntrophaceae bacterium | reverse complement strand
GTGGTCTTTTTTCTTCCTGGCGCTGGGAGCCCTGTGTATTCTGCCGATTGTCATGATCTGGCGCTCCAGCCGGTTTGAGCACGCCCGCTGGGCAGAGAGCGATCATTCGGGTTAAACATAGATGCATCCATCCTCGACCACCTACGAGAAGGGGTGAGAGGGGAAAAGAGATGACCGCCAGAGGGTGAACCAGTGAAAAAATTTTTCATCGTTTACGGGATTGGGGTCCTGCTCCTGATGGGTTACGCTGAATACCGAGGCTGGAGCCTGATGGGTTATCAGGAACAGAAGGGAGTTCCCAAGTCCATGCGGGATAACCCGGGGAGTTACCGGAGCAGTTATGGGGGAGTCTTACATAAATGAAGAGTGCCTCAAGTGCGCTCAAGTGCCTTAAGTGCCTCAAGTTAAGAAAGTAAAGGGACGCAGGTTTCGGGCTTCAGGTTTCAGGATTCGAAGGCGGAAATCATGTATTTAAACCTGATGCCTGAAGCCTGAGTCCTGAGACCTGGGTCCTGAATCCTATTTCAAGAGGGGGAGAGATGCTGGAACAGTTTAAATACGGGGCTCTTTTGAGTTCTCTTCTGTACTCCTTCGTGGGGGTATTTGTTTTCTGGATATCTTTTTTGATTATCGATCGGCTTACCCCCTATCATCTCTGGAAGGAGATCATCGAAGAGAAAAATACGGCGCTGGCCATCGTCGTAGGGGGAATCGCCATCGGAATCTGCATCATCGTGGCCGCGGCCATCCATGGCTGAAACTTTGGAATCCAGTCCAGGTTTGCCAGGCCCATGACCTACGCCCTCCTTTTCTCGGTCTTCATCATTGCCTCCTGCGGCTTAATCTATGAGCTCATCGCCGGAACGCTCGCCAGCTATCTGCTGGGGGACTCGGTCACCCAGTTCTCCACGGTCATCGGAACCTATCTCTTTGCCATGGGGGTCGGCTCCTACCTTTCCCGCTTCATCGGCAAAGGTCTGGTGGCCAGATTCATCGCCATCGAACTCCTGGTGGGCGTCATCGGAGGGTTTTCAGCCACCGCTTTGTTCCTGTCTTTCTCCTATGCCAAAAGCCTGAAGCCCCTTCTCTATTTCCTGGTAACGATCATCGGCATTCTGGTAGGGCTGGAGATCCCGCTCCTCCTGCGAATTCTAAAAGACCGGCTTCAGTTTAAAGATCTGGTTTCTCAGGTTCTCACCTTTGATTACCTCGGGGCGCTGGGCGCCTCCCTCCTGTTTCCCATCCTTCTGGCTCCCAAGCTGGGGGTGGTGCGGACCTCTCTTCTCTTCGGCCTGATGAACGCCCTGGTGGCAACGGGCACAGGCTGGTTGTTCCGCCATCAGCTTTCCCGGCTCCGGTACATGATGGTTCAGTGTTTNNACTCTGGCCGAGGGGGAACTCTATGCCGACGAAATTATCTATGCTCGGTCGTCTCCCTATCAAAGAATCGTCATCACCCGGTGGAAGGATGATGTCCGCCTCTTCCTGAACAACCACCTGCAGTTCAGCTCCCGCGACGAGTACCGCTACCACGAGGCCCTGGTCCACCCGGGACTGCAATCTATCCTCCGCCCCCGGCGGGTTCTCGTGCTGGGGGGGGGCGACGGCCTGGCCGTTCGGGAGATCCTCAAGTATGATTCCGTCGAGACAGTGACCCTGGTGGACCTGGACCCGGATATGACCGGTCTCTTCTCCCGGCACGAGGTTCTGACCCGCCTGAACCAGAATTCCCTCCATTCGCCCAAGGTGAAGATCATCAATGCCGATGCTTTTCTATGGCTGGAGGAAAACCGGGAATTTTTTGATTTCGCCGTGGTCGACTTTCCCGACCCCAGCAATTACTCCCTGGGGAAATTATATACCACCGCCTTCTATCGCCTGCTTAACAGGTGCCTTTCCGAAAAAGGAATGGCCGTGATCCAGGCCACCTCTCCCCTTTTTGCACGGCGGTCTTATTGGTGTGTGGTGAAGACGCTGGAAAGCGTGGGTTTCCAGGTGACCCCTTACCATTTATATGTTCCATCTTTCGGTGAATGGGGGTTTGTGATCGCCTCCAAGCAACCTTACCAGAGGCCCTCGCAGTACCTCTCGAACTTGAGGTTCCTGACTCCCGATGCGGCCCCCAGCCTGTTTCATTTTCCCAAGGATATGACCCCGGTGGAGACGGAGGTCAACCGGCTGAATAACCAGGTGCTCGTCCAGTATTACGAAGCCGAATGGCACAAGGTCGCGGATTGATGGATCGGCGCGCATTCCTTCTATCCTCGGCGGGGATTCTCTCCGCTGCCGCCCTCTCCCTGATTCCCGGCTGTCAGCGGAAGGGGAAAGAAATCCTTCCTTTCTCCGGGGCTATTGTGGGCCCCTCCTACGACCTCGGCCACAGGCTCCTGAAAGGGGACTTTCCCGGGCCCACCCGGGAAGAAAAAGTTGCCGTGGTGATTGTGGGTGGCGGCATATCGGGGCTTTCTGCGGGGTGGAAGTTGAGCCGGGAAGGGTTTCAGGATTTCAAGATCCTGGAACTCGAGCCCGAGGTGGGAGGGGTATCCCGCTCGGGCGCCAATTCCATTTCTCCCTATCCCTGGGGCGCCCACTATATTCCTCTTCCCACCGAAGAATCACGGGCCGTCCGGCAGCTTTTCGAGGATTTGGGGGTTATCGAAGGCCACACGGTCGATGGCCGGGCGGTTTATCGGGAAAAGTTTCTCTGCTTCTCTCCCCAGGAACGGCTATACATTCATGGCAAATGGCAAGAAGGATTCCTGCCGGCCTTGGGAGCCGCCCGGAAAGACCTCGACCAGTTTCAAAAGTTCAAAGAGATTGTCTCCCGGTATCGAGGCCGTCGCGGAAAGGACGGTAAAAAAACCTTTGCCATTCCCATGGAGTTTAGTTCGAAGGACGCGGAATTTCTGGGTCTGGACCGGATTTCCATGCGTGAGTTTTTGATCCGGCAAGGGATAGATTCGGTTCCCCTCCACTGGTATGTGAATTATGCCTGCCGGGATGACTACGGGAGCCATTATGGAGAAGTTTCGGCATGGGCCGGCCTGCATTACTTTTGCAGCCGGGACGGGGGAGGGGATGCCGATGAATCAACCGTCCTGACCTGGCCGGAGGGAAACGGTTGGATTGTAAAACAACTCAGGAACCGGCTGCAGGGCCATATTCAACCCCTCTCTTTGGTCTACCGGTTAAAGGATGCCGGAAAAGAAGTCTGGGTGGATGTTTACCATCCGGAAGAAAATTCCTCCACGCGCATTCGTGCCCGCCAGGTCATTTACTCCTGCCCCCGGATCTTCGCCCGGTATATGATCGAGGGAGACCCCCCGAGCGATTCTGGGTATGGAAAGGAGTTCCATTACGGTCCATGGCTGGTGGCGAATCTGAGCTTGAGCGATTTCCCGGCAACCAAATCGGGGACGGACCTGGCCTGGGACAACGTCATTTATGACAGCCCTTCCCTGGGCTATGTGGTGGCTACCCACCAAAGCCTGGCCACGAGTATAAAGAAAACGGTCTTAACCTATTATCATGCGATGGTCTGGGGTCCTCCCGTACAGGAGAGAACCCGGCTCCTGCAAACCTCCTGGGCCGAGTGGGTGGATTTCATCCTCCGGGATCTCTCCAAACCGCATCCTGAAATCCGGGAATTGATCACCCGCCTGGATATTTTCCGCTGGGGTCATGCCATGGTGCAGCCGAGGGTCGGATTCATCTGGGGGGAAGCGCGCAA
>PMCE01000316.1:6431-18463 GCA_003154025.1 Syntrophaceae bacterium | reverse complement strand
TGAGCTGAGGCACAAATACGGGATCGACGCCGAGGGGATCGTTCGGGCGGCAGAAGAACTGTTAAGAAGACCGTGATGCGCGAGTCGCGAGGCGTAAGGGGTAAAGGGGAAATACTTTGTCCCTGCCTGTTTTTACCTTATGACTTGCGGGTTACCCCTTGCGACTTGCAACTTGCGGTTTTTATGGTTTGCTGCCGAAAAACTTCGTACACAACCAGTCCTGCGCATACCGCCACATTGAGGGAATTCACTCCGGGATCCATGGGAATGGTGATCACCCCATCGGTTGCTTCCAGCAGTTCCCGGTGAAGGCCGGCCCCTTCCTGTCCGAATAAAACCGCCGTGGGCGGCCTCAAATCGGCTTCCCAAAGGCCGGCTCCTGACTCGACCCCGGTAGCCCATACGCGGTATCCCCGGGAACGAAGGGCGGCCAGGCATTCCAGCGGGTCTTGATTCACCAGGAAAGGGAGACGGAAGAGACTCCCCATGGAGGCCCGGACCACCTTGGGGCTGTAGGGATCAAGCGTTCCCCGGCTCAGAACCAGGCCGGCGGCCCTCCCGGCTTCCGCCACCCGGAAAATGGTTCCCAGATTTCCCGGGTCTTGCAACTCACAGAGGATCAGAACAATCCCTTCCCTCTTCCAGAGATCTTCCCAGCGGGATTCCTTCTTCCCCAGGACCGCCAAAACCCCTTGATGGGTCTGGGTGTCGCTGAGGGAGTCCAGGACCTCATCGCTCACGTAAAGCCATTCCACTCCCGGGAGTTCCCTCCGGGCCAGGGAAAGGAGCGCAGCGCCTCTCGGGTTCTCTTCCAGCTTCGGGCTGTAGACGATTTGGAGAAAGAGAGGGGCGCTCCGCAAGGCTTCTTCCACCAGACGCACCCCTTCGGCGAAAAACTCCCCCCGGACCTGGCGGTGTTTGGCCTGCTTGAGGAGGCGGATCTCTTTGATCTTGGGGTTGGATTTGGAAGTAATCATAAAAACAGTTTCGGGTTTCGAGTTTCGAGTTTCGGGTTCCGAGTTTCGAGTTCTTGCTTTCAACCCGAAACTCGAAACTCGAAACCCGAAACTATTCTGCGAGTAGTTCCGTATTCCAGTAGGAAACGTCCACCATGAAGTCGATGAAAGGCGCCCATTCCTTGTGCACGAACTGCTGCACCGAAAGGTTGAAGGGGGGGGTCCAGGCGGGCTTGTGCGGGTGGGCAATCAGCTTCATCCGGGCTTCCGCAGGCGTTCGGCCTCCCTTTTTCCGGTTGCACTCATGGCAGCTGCAGACCACGTTTTCCCAGGTCGACGTGCCCCCCTGGGAGCGCGGGATCACGTGGTCCAGGTTGAGTTCGCTGCGGGAGAACCGGTGGCCGCAATACTGGCAGGTGCTCTTGTCCCGGGCGAAGATATTGTACCGGCTGAACCGGACCCGGCGTTTGGGCACTCGGTCATAGGCCAGCAGGAGGATCACCCGGGGGACCTTGATGACCCGGCCCACCAGCCCGATGGTCTCATCGTTCCGTTCGAGGGTGATCTGGCTCCAGCTTTCATAATCAAAGGTCTCGTACTGGGAGTTCACCGCTTTGGCGATGCCCGCATAGAGCAGGCAGAAGGCGCGCTTCACCGAGGTGACGTGCACGGGCAAGAAAGATTTGTTCAGGACCAATACTTGGGAATCGACCATACCCAACCTCTAGGAAGTTTCTGGTTTCGGGTTAAAATCTTTCGCCGCTCTCATGAGGGATTTGGGTTCAACCTCGAAACCTGAAACTCGAAGCTCGAAACTATTCTTTCAAAGCTTTAGTCACTGCTTCAAGGAGGAGCTTCTCTTCCTCCTCGGCCACCGTTCTCAAATCCAGGAGGACCTCTTCTTCCTTCACCCGGGCGATAACCGGGGGGTGGTTCTTCCGCAATCTCTCCTCCAGGGAGGCGGCGGAAGTCCTCAGGGGACGGATCGCTACGACCCGGGTGGGCAGCGCCTGCAGGGGCAAGGCCCCCCCGCCGACTTGGGAGCTTTCCTCCCGGAGAGTCATCTCGGCCTCGGGGGACAGGTCCCGGGCTAGCCGCCGCTGAAATCTCCGGGCCCTCTTTTCCAGATCCTCCACCGGGCAAGTCAGCATGCCGAGAGCCGGCAGCGCTTTCACCGCCCGCTCCGGGTCCAGATAAACGCGCAGGGTGGACTCCAGTCCGGCAAGGGTAAGTTTGTCGATTCTCAGCGCCCGGTTCAGGGGGTTCTTCTTGATGAGGTCGATAAATTTCTTCTTTCCCAGGATGATCCCCGCCTGCGGGCCCCCCAGGAGTTTATCCCCGCTGAAGGTGACCACATCCACCCCTGCCTGGAGGGTCTCCTGCACGGTAGGCTCGTGCTCGATTCCGTAGGGGGCCAGATCAACGAAACACCCGCTTCCCAGGTCTTCCATAACCGGCAGGCTCTTGGCCCGCCCCAGCTCGGCCAGCTCCTTCAGGGAGACTTCCGCCGTGAAACCCAGAATCCGAAAATTGCTCGTATGGACCTTGAGCAGCAGAGCGGTATTTTCCGTGACTGCCTGCTCATAGTCGCGCAGATGGGTGCGGTTGGTCGTGCCCACCTCCACCAGGCGCGAGCCGCTCTTCCTCATCACGTCGGGGATGCGGAAGGAGCCCCCGATTTCCACCAATTGTCCCCGGGAGACGATGACTTCTTTTCCTTCCGCCAGGCTGTTCAAGGCCAGGAGGACGGCCCCGGCGTTGTTATTGACCACCAGCCCGGACTCGGCCCCCGAGATCCGGCAGAGGAGATCCTCTACGTGTTCATAGCGGGAACCCCGCTCCCCGGTCTCCAGGTTCAATTCCAGGTTCGAATAACCGCCGGCAATCTCCACCAGGGTTTGCAGGGCTTCCTCAAAGAGGGGGGCCCGGCCGAGGTTGGTGTGCAGGACGACCCCGGTCGCGTTGATCACCGGCTGCAGCGAGGGCCGGAGGGAAGCCGTTACTTCCTCTTCGATGGCCGCCGACCATTTTTCCGGGGTCAGGTTCGCGGCCGCCGCGGCCTTTTCCTCTCCACCCTGCAGGATGGTCCGTCGCTTTTCGCTCAAGACTTTTCGGATGGAATCTACCACCAGGGGCCGGGAATGCATCTTGAGAAGAGTCTGAATTTGGGGATGATGGAGAAGCTCATCAACCGCGGGAAGGGTTCGAAGGTACCTCTGTCTAGCTTCCGGTTCCATATCCTCCGGCTACCATGCAGCGAGCAAGACCGGAACGATCTCTTGGGGATCGGTGACCCGGCGGAGGTTGGATTTCATGCCCGGGTCCGCTACGGCCAGTTTGGCTACTTCCAAAAGATTATCTTTGGGGATGTTGACCTCTGAAAGTCTCTGGGGAAGTCCTGTCTTCCTGGCAAATTCTTCAACCGCCTGGACGGCCATCTCCCCGATCTGGGCATCGCTCTTCCCCCTTACGTCCAGGCCGAAAGCCTCGGCAACCTGTCGGTATCGGGGAGCGCTGACCGGCATGTTGAAACGCATGCCATGGGCCAGAAGGATAGAATTGGCCAGCCCATGGTGAAGCCCGTACATCCCCCCCAGGGCGTGGGCCATTCCATGCACGCACCCCACCAGGGCGTTCTGGAAGGCCATTCCCCCCATGGTGGAGGCTAGGGCCAGCATTCCCCGGGCTTCCACGTCATCCCCCTTTTGGAGGCACGGAGGCAGATACTGGACGACGAGCCGGATCGCCTGGTAGGCCAGGGCGTCGGCGATGGGCTCATAAAACCGGGCATGAAAACTCTCAATTCCATGGGACATGGCATCCATGGCGGTGGCCGCGGTCATCTGGGCAGGAAGGCTGACGGTCAACAGGGGGTCGAGGATGGCCACCGGGGGAATCAGGTGAGGGTCGGAGAGCAGCCTTTTTTCCTTGGCCGCGTGATCCTTGATGGTGGCGAACATGGTCACTTCGCTGGCCGTCCCGGAAGTGGTGGGGATGGCGATGTGCGGTACGAGGGGCTCTCCCACCTTGCCGATCCCCACGAATTCCCGCAGGTCGTCTTTCCCTTTCTTGGCCAGGATGGCGATGCCCTTGGCTGTGTCCATGGAAGAACCCCCGCCGATGGAAATGATTCCGTCCGCCCCCTTTTCCCGGAAAACAGCCGCCCCCTTGGCAACCACCGGGAAAGAGGAGTCGGGAATCGCCTCGGGGAAGAGCCCGGCGGCCCGCCCCCCCAGCGTTTCCATCAGCGTTTTGACCATGGAGGTCTCTTTGAGGGTCACGTCCGTGACCACCAGCGCCTTCTTCATTCTTAGGCCGTCCATCTCTTTAGCCGCCTCTTTCAGCGAGCCGGCTCCGAAGACGATCTTCGTGGGGGTATGGAAGCTGAAGGCAAGGCGATCTTTGTAGGTCATGGTTGAGGCTCCATGTCAGGGTCTATAATCTCCACCAGTTCGATGAGATCTTTATTGATGGCCAGGTATGGTTTGGGGGAGGCAAAATCCTTGGAATCCACATCGGTCATGCTGATGAACTGCCTCTCGTCGTTCATGACATCGGAAATGCGCGTCCGTTCCTGCGGCAGGTAAATGTTCCCTGTGTAGGTCGAATTTACGGTCTTAATCCAGGCCTTAACTTTCTTGTATTGAACCTTCTTTTTCTCTTTCATCCCCTTTCCTCCGGGGCGACTGCTCCCGGGTCTTCCTGTAACTCATCATAATTAAAGGAATAAGGAAATGTCAAGAAATATGTAAGTAATGCTCCCCGTGGCCTTCCGGGCCGGGGACTGAAAATTCTGGATTTCGCCCAAAACCACCGGGACTCCCTCGACTAGAGGTGTGAAGGCATTGTAGGAATGGACAAAAGGGGCAATGTTTTGCATCATGGGATTCTGCTGGAAGAATATTATAATTATTTTATGAAGGCGGGTATAACCATGGCGCGACCCGCCATTGCGGCTGAGAAAATAATTTGACTTTTTGCCCCGGCGAGAATAATCTTACAAATTAATTGAACCCCCCGGGAGGTAGAAATAGGGTTTCCATGAAACAGACCTTAAGCAAACTCACCGAAAGCAAACTCACTGAGGCAGAGATCTCCTGGCTGATGAATGCCCTGGCGTCGGCTGATTGCGCGCGCTGTATCTGGCGCGATGAAGAAGACCGGTATCAGTGCTTCACCAATGGAAGAACTCCCTGCAGGGCCTTTACCGATAAGATCTTTTCCGAATTGGAGAGATCGGGGTTAATCTAAGGGACATTAACCCAACTCCCGATCTGCCGCCTCTCGTCCCAGCTATTCTCTTTACGGCCCTTTCCCCGGGGCTGCCTACCGTTGTATAATCTCCCATCATCCCCCCTGGAGAGGTCTGATATGGAAAACAAAACCATCGCAGACATTTTCACGGAAATCGCCGACATCCTGGATATTCAGGGAGAAAACCCCTTTCGGATCCGTTCCTACCGGAATGCCGCCAGGACTATCGAGGACATGAGCCAGAGCCTCGAGGACCTGGTCAAGGCGGGGAAAAGCCTGGAGGAGATCCCCGGGATCGGAAAGTCGATCAGCGAAAAGATCCAGGAGATTCTTGCCACCGGAAAATGTCGCTCCCTGGAAGAACTTCGCTCCCAGGTTCCCCCCGGATTGACCGAGCTCCTGAAGCTCGAAGGACTGGGGCCCAAGAAGGTTAAAGTTCTCTACGAAGAACTGGAGGTGGACTCCGTCGATCGCCTGGAGAAGGCGGCCCAGGCCGGACGCCTGCGGCACCTTCCGGGGATGGGTTTGAAGACCGAAGCGAAGATCCTGAAGTCCGTCGAGCACTACCGCTCGGGAATGGGCCGGTTCAAGCTCTCCGTCGGGTTCCAGTACGCCGAGGCGCTGCTCAAGCACTTGAAGGGGACTCCGGGGCTGAAACGTCTCGACCCGGCGGGAAGCTTTCGCCGCCGGCGGGAAACCATCGGAGACCTGGACATCCTGGCGATCTGCGGCAAGAGCTGCAAGGTGATGGACCGGTTCACCCGATACGGGGATGTGGATGAGGTGCTGGCCAATGGGGAGACCAAGTCCAGCGTCCGGCTGAAATGCGGGCTCCAGGTGGACCTGCGGGTTCTGGAGGAAGAAAGTTATGGCGCGGCCCTCCATTATTTTACCGGGTCCAAGGCTCATAATGTGACCATCCGCGAGCGGGCCAAGGAGATGGGCCTGAAGGTGAGCGAATACGGGGTCTTCCGGGCCAAGGATGAGAAACGGGTGAGCGGGGCCGAAGAGGAGGAGGTCTTCAAAGCCGTGGGGCTTCCCTTGATTCCGCCGGAGCTGCGCGAAGACCGGGGGGAGATCCAGGCTGCCGAAAAGGGAAAACTCCCCCGGCTGATCGAACTGTCCCACATCCGCGGGGACCTGCAAATGCACACCACCGCCTCCGATGGGAAGAACTCCATCCTGGAGATGGCCCAAAAGGGCAAAGAATTGGGCTATGCCTACATCGCCATCACCGACCACTCCAAAGCCGTCCGCGTGGCCGGCGGCATGGACGAAAAACAGCTGGCCAAACACCTGAAGGAAATCGATAAAGCCAACGGCCAGATCTCCGGAATCCGAATTCTGAAAGGGGTTGAAGTGGACATCCTGGCCGACGGGACCCTGGATTTAAGAGACGATATATTGGAAGAGTGCGAGGTGGTCCTGGCGTCGGTCCACTCTCGTTTCAACATGGAAGAGGGGGAGATGACCCGGAGGGTGATCAAGGCCATCCAGAACCCGAACGTGAAGATCCTGGCCCACCCCACGGGGCGTCTGATTCTGGAACGGGAGCCATTCAAGATCAANNGGATATGGGGGCCAAGCTGGCCATCGACACCGATGCCCACAGCACCCTGCAGCTGGAGTTGATGAAGTTCGGCGTCTTCACCGCCCGCCGGGGGTGGGTTGAGGCCCGGGATGTGATCAACACCCTTCCGCTGGAAGGACTATTAAAAACATTGAGGGGATAGGGAGATCGGGAATTTGATTTTCCCCTTCATTCCCTTATCTCCCCATCTATTATGAAAAGGGGAGAAAAATGAAATCCCGTCAGACTCTGGTCGGCCTTGCGATCTTATCCGTCACGATTCTTCTCTCAGCGGCTCCGTCGCTGGCCAACGGGAAGATTATGGTTTATTCTCCCTGGAAAGACGAGATCATGCAAAAGTTCGGGGAGATGTTCCAGCAGGAAACGGGCACGAAGATGGAATCCATCAACATCTCCACCGGAGAGATCTACGCCCGCCTGAAAGTGGAGAAGGCCAGGCCCCAGGCGGACGTCTGGCATTCGGTCCGGGCCGAGCTCCTGGACAAAGCCAAGGAAGAAGGCATGATCGCCGCTTACAAGCCGGCGAATGCCAAATTTCTCCTCCCCCTCTATGCCTACCCCAATGAGCCCGCTTTTACCGGGACGACCATGTATCCCCTGGTGGTGGGGTACAATGTCGATGCCCTGAAGAGGATGGGGGCCCAGCCGCCGAAGACGTACGAAGACCTCCTGAGTCCCCGGTGGAAGGACAAGATTATCATGCCCCATCCTGCGGCCAGCGGCACGGGCTACGCTTTCCTGGTCACGGTGATCCAGCTTTACCGCGAAAAGGGGGAGAGAGGAATTCAGTCCAAGAAGGGATGGGAGGTTCTCATCAAACTGAATCAGAACATGTCCCAGTACACCCGCAGCGGGAGCGCTCCGGCAAAGCTGGTGGCCACGGGTGAGTTCCCCCTCTGCATNNGCCCGACCTTTGCCGAGCCTTCCTGCACGGCCATCGTCGCTAACGCCCCCAATATGGATGGGGCCAAGAAGTTCATGGAGTTCATCCTTTCCAAGAGCGCCCAGGAACTGGCGGTTACCCTGGGAAACTATTCCGTCCGCCCCGACGTGGATCCCCCCAAAGGCGCCATTCCCCTGAAAGACATGAAGGTCTTCCAGGACGATTACAAGTGGGGGTCCAAGTACAAGAAAGAGCTCCTGAACGAGTTCAACGCCAAGGTGGCCATGGGGAAGAAGACGAGCGAGTAGAAGGGCTGCCGCGGCGAGGGAGAGACACGGTGAAAAAGNNGCACTTAAGGCACTTTTTTTATGTCCCGACTGAGAAGAGAACCTGCCGCCCTTATCGTTATCCTCCTCACCTTCGGAGTCCTGCTCTACTTCGTAGCCTACCCTCTCTACGCCGTTTTCCGCGAAAGCGTGATGGACGACACCGGGAAATTCGTCGGATTGGCCAACTATCATACGTTCATCAAGAGCGAGTACTTCCGCCAGGTCTTCTACAACACCCTCTTTACTTCGGGGGTAGCCACCGTCGGCGCCGTCCTCATCGGGCTGGTCTTCGCCTACGGGATGACCCGGACCGACCTGCCGTGGAAATGGCTCTTCATGATCACCGCCATCCTCCCCATGATCACCCCTCCCTTCATCAATGCCTTCGCCCTCATCCTCCTTCTGGGGAGAAACGGGGTGGTCAACGTTTTTCTGGAACGCTGGCTGGGGTTCAAGTTCGTGATCTACGGCTACCACGGGGTGATTCTATCCGAGATTCTCACCACTTTCCCCCTCGCCTATCTGATCATCTCCGCGGCCTTCAGCGGACTGGACAGCACCCTGGAAGATTCGGCCCATGACCTGGGGGCCAAGCCCCTGAGGGTTCTTTTTACCGTGACTCTCCCCTTGATCACTCCGGCCATCCTCACCGCCACCCTGATGGTCTTCATGAACAACCTAAGCGCCTTCGGCGCTCCTGCCCTGCTGGGGGGAGGAATCTCCGTTCTGGCGGTCGAATCCGTGATTCAGACTCTCGGGGTCCTGGACTGGGGAATGGGAACGACCTTGAGCGTAATCCTTTTGATCCCTTCCTTTTTCCTTTTCTACTTTCAGAACTGGTACCGTTCCAAACGGTCCTACGTGACCATCACCGGTCAGCCGGCCCACACCGAGTTTCGCCCGACCCCCTGGAAGATCAAAGGACCGGTCTTGGCCTTCTGTCTCTTCCTATCGGTGATCATCCTGGTCACTTATATGGTCATCCTCCTCGGCGGATTCGCCAAAGTCTGGGGAGTAGACAGCTCCTTTACCCTGAACCACTACCGACTTGTTTTTACCAACACCATCCGGTCGATCACCAACAGCCTCCTCCTCTCCTCCATCGGGGCTCTTCTGGCTACGCTCCTTGGCCTGCTGGCCGCCTACCTCGTCGTGCGGCAGAGTTTCTTCGGCCGCCGGTTCATGGACTTCCTGGGAACCATCCCCTATGCCGTGCCCGGGACCATGATGGGTCTGGGGTTTGTGGTGGCCTTCAACCAGGCCCCGCTCATTCTGACCGGAACCGCTTTCATCATCGTCCTGGACTACTGCATCCGCCGCATGCCCTTCGGCCTCCGGTCGGGAGTCTCCACCCTGAAGCAGATCGACGTGGCCATGGAAGAGGCCTCCGCCGACTTGGGCGCTCCCTGGTTTACCACTTTCCGAAAAATCGTCCTTCCCCTGATGAAGCCGGCCTTCATCGCCGGCATCACCTTTGCCTTTATCCGGTCCATCACCGAGCTGACCTCGACGATTTTCCTGGTCACCCCCCGCTGGAGGGTGATGGCCGTGGACATTTACAATATGGTGGAATCGGGGGCGCTGGGAGGCGCAGCGGCCATGTCCACTCTTCTCATGGCCATGGTCATCGTCGTCCTGGTGGTCATCTACCGGGCGACGGGAGCCACGACGTCCATGTTCCGGATGTGAGGAATTTTCACCACCGAGGCACAGAGAAGACAGAGGAAAGAATATTTTTTAAACTGGACGCGGATGAAAACGGATAAAAATTTAGGACTTCAAAGCATTTTTTAACCCGGTAGGGAATAAAAATAAAGAAAGCTGTTCCATGTTTAAAGAGGAAAAAGGGATCGCCGTTTCCCTGCAGGGGGTAACCAAGAGTTTTGGCAAGGGAACGAGCCGGGTGGTTGCGGTAAACGATTTCTCTTATGACTTTCCCCCGGGAAAACTCGTTACCCTCCTGGGACCCAGCGGCTGCGGGAAAACCACGGTATTGCGGTGCATCGCCGGCTTTTATGAACCCGAACAGGGCGACATCTTCATCGGAGGGCAAAGGATCAACCATCTTCCTCCTTACGAACGGCCCACGGGGACCGTATTTCAGCATTACGCTTTATTCCCCCACATGACCGTTTTCGAAAATGTGGCCTACGGACTGAGAATCAAGAAGCTGCCGCAGAATGTGATTCGGGAGAAGGTGGCCCAGG
Source organism: Syntrophaceae bacterium (assembly GCA_003154025.1). The sequence goes on along the minus strand of PMCE01000316.1, from coordinate 8,243 downwards.
GTCTTGCCCTCCTGCAGCTGTCGGGTATGGAAGGCCGCAGCCCCAACCAGCTCAGCGGGGGCCAGCAGCAGCGTGTGGCCATCGCCCGGGTTTTGGTGAACGAACCCAAAGTCCTCCTCTTCGACGAACCCCTGAGCAACCTGGATGCCAAACTGCGGGTCTATATGCGGGGGGAGATTCGGGCCCTCCAGGAGAGGCTGGGGATCACCACCATCTATGTGACCCACGACCAGGAAGAGGCCATGTCCATCTCCCATTCCGTCGTGATCATGAACTCGGGGAAGATCGAACAATCGGGCACTCCCTGGGAGGTGTACCGTCAGCCGCAGACCTCCTTCGTGGCCGAGTTTATCGGGACGACCAATTTCCTCAGGGGAGAAGTGTCCGAGGTGACGGGCCATTCGATCCGGGTAAGCCTGCACGGGTTCAAGATCGCCGTATCCAAGACCGGCGACTTCAACGCCGGCGATAGAGTCCTCATCGTCCTGCGTCCGGAGATGCTCCGGTTTGCCGAAGAAGGCGGTCTAGGGACTTTACCGGGCAAGATTCAGGACGTATCCTTTCTTGGCTCTATGGCCCGTTATGTCATTGAGGTGGAAACCGGGGAACGGATTCAGGTCGATGAACATAATCCCAAAGAATTCCGCCCCAAGGACTCGCCCGTTTACCTCCTTGTGGATGAGGGCGCTCTGCATCTCCAAAAGGAAGGAGGTTAACCCTCATGCCCAAGATGTTTGACCATTCTCCAAAAGATCATCCAACCTTCGGAGGAGGAAGAAAGCGCTCAAGTGCCTGACATCGTCTCATTCCCGGGTACAAGATAAGCCGGATCGGCGGCCTGGGCTCTTTAGCGCCAAACAGAAAGTGGGGGATTTTGACCGAGGGGAGGGGATTTTGGCCCGATCGCATGGCAGCATTCCAATAGAGGGCGTCCGCATATTTGGCCGAGCACAACCTTGCTGGGTTTTACTCTTCCTGCCGTCTTTTTTCTTTTTTTCCGCTTGCTTCATTCTTCTCTTTCCCGTAATTTCATCCGCCGCGGATATCACCATTGCCTGGAGCCCGTCGATGGATCCGAAAGTGTTCGGGTACAGGATTTATTACGGCCCTTCAGACCGGGATAGCGAGTATCAGGCTGACGCGCGGACAGAAACCAAAATTACCCTCCCGAACCTTCGGGATGGGGCCACCTATTCTTTTACCGTCTTTACTTATGACTCCGCCCGCCTGGAAAGCAGGTATTCGTATAAGACCACCGTTTTAAACCTTAAGGATAAGGATACCCATTTTCTTTCCATCCTCCCTTCCAGCCCTCCGACCCCTTCCATGGCTCCCGGCCCCCCTGTTCAAGAAAAGGCTCTTCCCGACACTCCACCTGGATGCGAGTCCGCCATTTCCCCCGCCTCGCAGGCCATCGGTTCTTCGGGTGGAAGTGGAGCTGTGGGCATTTCAACCAAATTAGATTGTCCCTGGACCGCGGTAGCGAATGTCCCCTGGGTTACCATAACCTCCAACGACAGCGGGACCGGAAGCCAGGTGGTCTACTACCTGGTTAAGGCTAATTCAAGCCTCTCTTCCCGCGAGGGAACGCTGACTGTGGCCGACCGGATTCTTAAAATAACCCAGGCCGGCCTGGTGCGATATCCTTTGCACCTTACCAAAATCAGCACGGGTACCGGTACGATCGCCACCTTTCCCGCGGGAACGGATTTTGAGGCGGGTACAGTCGTGACCCTCAGCGCTGTATCGAGCGCCAATTCCGATTTTGTAGGCTGGTCCGGCCAGTGCTCAGGGACCTTGCCGACCTGCAGC